>JBCCZJ010000074.1:0-14322 GCA_039187915.1 Myxococcota bacterium | reverse complement strand
CGGAGCATGGCGGACCGGATCGCCAGCGGCCCGCCGCGCCGCCGCCCCTGACCCCGCCTAACACGGACCCTGCGCTCGGGTCTTTCCCCGACCCCGCCTCCGGTCGAACGTGGCTTTGTCGACGGCGCCCGCTTCCCGCGTCAAGCCCCTCCCACGCGCATCCGATGCGCAAGACGGGAGGGATTCCCCGTCCTCGGGATCGACACCCGTGCGCGGGGCCACGCCATGGCCGACGACGACCAGACCGAAGCAGGAGACGAGACGCTCGACGCGTCCTACAAGCCCGACGCTGCCGTGCTCGATGGCGACGAAGCGGACTTCGCGAAATCGCTCGGCTTCGGTCTCGACGGCAACGAGGGCGCCGAGACGCAGGCGACGGACGAGGTCGAAGTCGCCCCGTCGGCGACGGCTCCGACGACCGACGAAGACGCACCGGGCGACGCTGCGGCGGCCGCCGCAGCGGACGACGAGGGCGCCACGGACGCGGGCGAAGACGCCTCGGAGACGGACGCCTCGGCCGACGAGGCGCCCCCGGTCGAAGACGAAGGCGACGCGGCGGAAGCGCACGAGCCGCCGGGCGAGGCGAGCCAGGAGGCCGTCGAGCACGCGCCCGCCGAAGGCGGCGTCGACTACGAAGAGATCCACCCGCGTCCGGCTTCCGAGGGCATCCAGGACACGCTCCAGGCGCGCGCCGACGACGTCCTCTCCCGCAGCGGCGCCGACGCGCCCACCGCGTCGCGCGACGCCTCCGCCGAAGCCGCGGCGCCCGCCGCCGTGGACGACGAGGCGCTCGTGGCCGCCCAGCAGGCCCTGTCCGACCGCGACCGCGCCCTCGCGGCCGCGCTGGCCGATCTCGACGCGACCCACGCCGACCTCGCGGCGGCCAGGGCCGAGCTCGACGGCGGCGGCGCGGGCGACGAGAAGGAGCTCGAGGAGACGCGCGTCGAGCTCGAGACGGTCACGATCGAGCGGGACCAGCTGATCGATCAGCTCGCCGCGACGAGCGGCCAGCTCGTCCAGTCCCAGCGCGCGGCCGAGCAGCTCGAGGCGTCGCTTCGCGCGGCCCGGGGTGCCCTGATTCCGCTGCCCGAGGGCGAACGCGCGCTCCGCGCCGAAGTCATCGGGCTGCGCGGTCGCCTCGACGAAGCCGCGCAGGAGAACGTGCGTCTCGCTTCCGAGGTGGCCTCCGTCGCCACGGAACTCGCGATCGCGGCCGCCCGCGTCGAGGATCGACAGCACGAGATCGACTACCACGCGGACCGCGCGCGGGACCTCGAAGCCGAACTCGCCGAGAAGGACGAGCACGTCGAAGAGACGATCGGACGACATCGCGAGGCCCTCGCCCTCGCCACGCGGCTGCAGGCGGAGAACACCGAGCTCCGAGGGGCCCAGGCCGCCCTGGAGGAGACGCTCCAGGCGCGCGACCTCGAGATCGCGGCGCGCGAGGAACACCTGCGCGTGACCCGTGAGGGACTCACGTCCCGCGACACCCAGCTGGTGGATCTCGCCGAGCGCGTCGAGCAGGAGCGCCACCGGATCGAGGCGCTCGAGGCCGACCTCGAGCGGGCCGAAATCGAGAAGGGGGTCCTGCTGGACAAGGTCGCGCGCCGCGAATCGCGCATCGCGACGCTCACGCAGACGCTCGGTCAGATCGAGGAAGCCATGGGCCGGCGGATGCACCTCACGGTGCCCGCGCAGCCGGTGCTGGCCCAGGCCGAATGGACGCGCCCGGCTCCGCCATCGACCGGGAGCGTCGGGGCCCGCCCCGGCGCGAACGACGAAGCACGGGAAGCGGACGCCCCGGCATCGGAGCCAGCGGCCGCGCCGTCGCTCCCCCCGGACGCGCCCGCACCGACGCCACCGATCGAGCCGGCGCCCGTCACGACCCTTCCGCCCGAAGCGGACCTCGAAGAAGATCTGCCGTTGCCGCGCGTGGACGCGGTCGAGGACGACTCGCCTGCGCCGCGGATGGACGCGGTCGAAGAAGATCTGCCGGTGCCGCGGATGGACGCGGTCGAAGAAGATCTGCCGGTGCCGCGGGTGGACGCGGTCGAGGACGACCTGCCGGTGCTTCGCGAGCGTGCGCCCGAATCCTTCGACGACGCGACGGAGGACGCGGAGGCCACGCCAGGCCCCCGGCTTCTGCACGCCGTGCCCACGCTGCCGCCGATCCTGGGTCGCTGGCGCGACGAGCGCGTGGCGGAGCTCGGCGAAGCCGAAGCCGACTCGGTCGCGGACTTCCTGGCCCAGCGGCTCGATCGGCTGCTCGGCGATCCCGGCCCCGAGGCCCTCTTCCTGCGCAGCGTCGGCGGCGCCCTGCCCGACGCCGAAGCGCGCCTCGTCGCCGCGCTCGCTGCGCGCGGGGTCGAGGGGATCCGCATGGAAGTCCTCGACGCCGACGAGGACACGGCGCAGGCTCGCCGCAGCCGGATCGAGCGCGCCGGGCTCGGCCACGTGATCGACGTGCGGGTCGGCGACCTCGGGTCCTGGGATCCGGAAGCGCCCTGCCACGCGATCCTGCTGGCCGACGCCCTGCACGCGCAGGCACGTCCGGACGTCGTCCTCGACCATCTGGCCCCTTCGATCGAGCAAGGCGCGATCCTGCTCTTCGCGGGCCGGATCGGCGCGGGTCCCGTCCAGCTCTCCGCATCGACGCTGATGCGGCTCGAGGAGCTCTGGCAATTCCTGCCCGAACCGATGGCGGCGACCGAGGGGCTGGGCCGTGCTCCGTTCCGGGGCGACGACGGCGGGACTCCGGTCGCGGACATCGATCCGGCCGCCGCCCTCGTCGACCGCTTCGACGCGCTCGCGCTGGTCGGCTTCGGTCACCTCGCCGATCTGGTCGTCGGGCCGAGCCGCGGATTCGGGCTCTCCGACGAGGAGGCGGACGCCCGGCAGCTCGTCGCGTCGGTGGTCGCGCTCGACGAGAGCCGGGGGCTCACCGAATCCCTGCCGCCCCGCCACGGCCTGGGCGTCTTCGCTCGCGGCAGCGCCGGTCGCACGGAGTGCTACGGGCAGCCCTGGCCCTGCCTGGCCGACGCGTTGCGCTAGGCGCCCCGAACGAGACGGCGCGAACGGGCCGCCTGGCAGGCGCGGACCCGATCCGTCCCGCTGCCGCACGCGCCCCGCAGCGCGCTCAGATCAGGACGGAGGGCACCACCAGCGACAGACGACCCCGGTCGGCTTCGAGTCGCCCGCCGATGTTCCGCGCGACTTCGTGCATGCCGGCGATCGGTCGCAGCGCGACGCCCCCGGCATCGACTTCGACGCGCAGCGTGTCGCCCGCCTCCTCGAGGACCTCGACGAGGACCTTCTCGTCGGCGGTCGCGTCGAGTGCCTCCCGTCCCATCGCCACGACCAGTCCGCCGAGCCAGCCCGGATCCGATTCGAATTCGGGCGGCATCGACTTCTCGCAGCGCAGACCGACGGCCAGCCCCCGCGTGGCCGCCTCGCGCTCGAGGCAGCCGCGGATGTCCGCCAACCAGTCGCGCAAGGCGACGACCTCGGGTGTCAGATCGAGCCCGGCGTCGGAGGCCGTCTCGGTTTCCGACGTCGATCGGGCCCGACGGGCCGCCTCGCTGGCGGGCCCGGTGCCCGCCGTCGGTGCGCGGAACAGGAAGACGAGAGCGATGCCCGCGACCGCCGTGAAGAGGCCGAGCACGATCGGCCAGAATCCCTCGAGCCAGGCCGCGGCGCCCGTCGGCGGCGCAGGCGTCTCGAGCAGGGCCAGGGTCGTCGCGATCCCCCCCTCAGCGCGGACCAGCGGCCTTCCGAGCACGAGCGCCCCGTCCGCCTCGAAGATCGTCGTTCCGTCGGGCTCCCCGAAGATCCGCGCCGCGAGCGTTCCGAGGCGCGCCAGGCTCTGCTCGTCCCGGGCCCCCGGATCGAGCGGTCGGCCCTCCGTCGAGAGGAGCGTCATCCGCTGGGCCGGCGGCACGACCGTCGCGAGCCGCGCGGAGAGATCGGTCAGGTCGATCGATGCGACCAGCGCGCCCTGCACGAGCTGACCGCGGTCGTGCACGCCGACCGCGGCGCGCGCGACGGGGCGTTCGATCACGCCTTCGAAGGTGATCTCGCCCCGCTCGACGCGACGTCCGGCGGACTCGATCGCCTGCGCGACCTCGCTCGCGTACCAGTCCGCCTTGGCCACGCCCTCGCGCTCGTCCGGCGCCCAGTCGATGCGCCGCGCCCGGCCTTCCTCGTCGCGGGCGACGCCGAGGATCCGCAGCCCCTCGTGGCCCGCGACGACGACCTCGAGCTTCGAGAACGCGTCCACGCTCGTGAGCGCCTTGCGCAGCGTCGACGTCAGACGCCGACCGTCGATCGCGCCGCGATCGCCGGGCGGCGCCGTCTCGGCCGCATCGATCTCGAACGCCCCGGGCTCGGCCCAGGCGCCCTGCGCACGGAGCTCCGTCCGCAGGCGCGACAGCTCCCCGTCGATGCGTGCCTCCTCCGCCAGGTAGAGCGCGTTCACCCCTTCCGCGAGGCTCGCGAGCGCCTCTTCCGCCCGGACGCGGCGCGTCCGCTCGGTCTCCTTCACGTCGAACCACGCCAGGCCGCCGCTGGCGAGCCAAGCGACGACGATGCCCGCCGCGATCGACGGGTGCGCGCGCGAGGCGCGGACTTTCGTGGGCGCTTCGGCCAAGACGGGTTCTCCAGGATGCCGCGCGGAGGATTCCGCGAGGTCGCGGCGACACTTGCGTCTCTTCTGCATCGGCGTGAGCGCCCATCCCGCTTGAGCGCAACGAAGGCCGGCGCCCGGGGCTCGGGTCGGAAAGCAGCCCGACCTCGGAGAAACAGGGGAGCCGCCGTCGGGCGATCCCAGGACGCCTCGCTCCGGAGTGGCTCGCATCCGGGATCCCCACGAGATAGCCTCGGTCGCATCGTGGAGAGCGCAGGCACCCTCGGCATCATCGTCAATCCCCACTCCGGTCGTGACGCGCGGCGTCTCTTCGCGCGCGCCGGCACGTCGACCATCGACGACAAACGCAACCAGGTCACGCGGATCGTGGTCGGCGCCGCCGCGTCCGGCGTGAAGAAGATCCTGCTTTCGCGGGACTCGTTCCGGATCGCCGCCGCCGCCACCGAAGCGCTCACCCTCGACGTCGAGTGCGCGCTGCTCGAGACCGAGCTGACGGGCCACGGCGTCGACAGTCAGCGCGCCGCCCTCGCTATGAAGGAAGCGGGCTGCCGCGCGATCGTGGCCCTGGGCGGCGACGGCACGAGCCGTGCGATCACCCAGTGCTGGCGTGACGTGGTCCTGCTCCCGCTCTCGACGGGCACGAACAACGTCTTCCCTTTCGACGTCGAAGCGACCGTCGCCGGCGCCGCGGCGGGACTCGTCGCCTCCGGCCGCCTCCCCCTCGAGGACGGCGCGCGACGCGCCAAGATCGTGGAAGTCCGCTGCGAGGACGGGCGGGAGAGCCTTGCGTTGATCGACGCGGCCATGCTCGTGAACGATCACCCGGGATCGCTGCTGCAGGCGGATCCCGAGAAGCTGGCGAGCGTCCTGCTGACGCGCGCCGAGCCGGCCAGCGTCGGGCTGTCGCCCGTCGGCGGCCTCCTCATGCCCTGCTTCGCGGACGACGCGTTCGCGGTCGAGGTGCAGACGCGACCCGAGCCCCATCCGGAGGAGACGGGCAAGTCCCTGCGGATTCCGATCTCGCCGGGCCTCTATGCCAACGTGGGCCTCGAGGGCGTCGAACGGGTCGAGCTGGGCGCCGAGGTCCGCTGGACCGGCCCGGGCCTCCTCGCCTTCGACGGCGACCGGGAGATCGTGCTCGACGCCGGCGAGAGCGCGATCCTGCGCGTCGTCCGGGAGGGGCCGTGGGTGATCGATCCCGGGCGCACGATGATCGCCGCCGCCGAGAAGGGGCTGTACCGGGACCTCGGCCACTGGCACGACCAGCGCTCCGGGGCGACCGGCGGAAGCTGCTGTTAGGGACCGGGTCCGTGCGCGACGCGGCCAGACCAGACTGCTCCTTCGAGGGAGGCGCCCGAGCATGAGTGCAGAGGAGACGCGGGAAGCGCTCGAGACGGTCCGCGATTGGATCCGCGAAGCGAAGTCCGTCGCCTGCCTGACGGGCGCCGGCATCTCGACGGACTCGGGCATCCCGGACTTCCGCGGTCCCCAGGGCGTCTGGACCAAGGACCCGGACGCCGAGAAGATGGCCACGCTCCAGGTCTACGTGGCCGACCCCGAGGTCCGCAAGAAAGCCTGGCGCTGGCGGCTCGAGACCGAAGCGAACAAGAAGCGCCCGAACGCGGGCCACCAGGCGCTGGTCGATCTCGAGCGCTCGGGCCATCTCGACACGCTCGTCACCCAGAACGTCGACGGACTCCACCAGGCCGCCGGCACCGACCCGGCCCGCGTCGTCGAGATCCACGGCACCCTCCAGGCGGTCCAGTGCCTCGACTGCGGAGAGCGAGCCCCGATGGTCCGCGCCCTCGCCCGGGTCGAGGCCGGCGAGGAGGACCCGGACTGCTGGACCTGCGGTGGCATGCTGAAGTCGGCGACGATCTCCTTCGGTCAGGGTCTCGTCGAGGAGGATCTCGCGCGCGCCTTCGCTGCCGCCGAGGCGTGCGACCTGCTGCTCGCGATCGGCACGACGCTCGCGGTCTATCCGATCGCGTCGATGGTCCCGATCGCGCACGAAGCCGGCGCGAGGATCGTGATCGTGAACGGGGAGGCGACCGAGATGGACGCGATCGCCGACGCGGTCCTGCGCGGCTCGATCAGCGACATTCTCCCGGCCCTGCTTCCCGGCGACGCGCCGGTGTCGGGCTAGGTCTCGGCGTTCGACCCGGCCGGGACCCACCCGAGCGCGCGCGCCCGCGCGACCACGAGGTCGCCCGCGCCCTCGGTCCCGAGCAGCTCGGTGTTCAGGACCATGTGGTAGTGGACGGGGTCGTTCCAGTCGCGCCCGTAGTTCTCCTTGTGGTAGCGGGCACGCGCGAGATCCCGGTCGTCGACGAAGGCGGCGGCCTCCATCTCGTCCATGCCGTGCTCGTGCATCGCGAGACCGATCCGGTGATCCCGCGACGCGACCAGCCGGACGTGGAGCACCTCCCGCTCTCGCGCGAGCACCGCCGCCGCGGCGCGTCCGACCATCACGATCCGGTCGCGGTGGCCGAGCTCTTCGATCCATTCCTTCGTGATGTGCGCGAGTCGGACGGCGTCGGGCTCTTCGACGGCCGACGGCGTGGACACCAGGAACTCGGGAAAGGAGAGCGCGGAGGACTGGGCGAAGCGCTCGAGGAAGGTCGGCACGCTCTCTTCCAGGCTCTCGACGTCCTCCTTCGAAAGTCCCGATTTCGCCGCGATCGCGTCGATGAAGTCGTCGTCGACGACGGTCCAGTCGAGTCCGTCCGCGATCCGACGCGCGACTGCGGGCGCGCCGGCCAGATACTGGCGGGAGATCGTGATCAACATGCTGGGCGCTTTCCTCCTCGGCGAGCCGAAGTGGTCGGGAAGAGCGTAGGCGATCAGGAATCCCGGAGCTTCTCGCGGATCCGATCGTCGAGGCCGCGCAGCTTCTGGCTGGCCAGGAAGAGACCGAGCGCCATCACGAGCGCCAGTCCGCACGCGCCCGTCACCGCCGTCGGCGCGCCGTAGTCGCGCGTGATCCAGGTGAGCGGCAGCCCGCCGAGCAGCGGGAGCGACACGCTCATCATCAGGAAGCTCGACACGCGCCCGCGGACCGCATCCGGGATCACGAGCTGGATCGAGACGTTGTTCAGCGTGCTGAACACGCTCGCCCCGATGTTCCCGAAGAACCCGAGAGCGACCGCCGGCCAGAAGAGCGGCGACTGCGCGAAGGCCATGATAAGAACGCAGAACGCCACGACGCTCCCCATCATCATCGGCAGCCGCCGCTTCTCCTGGGCGCGCCCCGCCACGTACATGGAGCCGACGACGGCACCGATTCCCGTCGACGCGCTCAGGATCCCGAGCCCCCAGGGCCCCGCTTCCCATACATCGCGCGCGAAGACGGGCAGGACCATCTGGACGGGCATCGCGAGGAACTGGGGACCCAGTCCGAAGAGGAGCAGGATCAGCACCATGCGGTCCCTCTTGAGGTACCAGAAGCCCTCGATCATGTTCGTGATGAGGGATTCGAGCGGCTTCGCCGCGGGGAGCGCCCGATCGACCGTGAGCATGGCCGCGATCGCCACCGCATAGAGCACGAGGTTCACGGCGTAGGCGCCCTTCAACCCGATCGCGGCGATCAGGAAGCCGGCGAGCGCCGGTCCGACCACGCGGGTCACGTTCACCCCCGTCATGTTGAGACCCATCGCCGCGCCGAGGCGCGTCCGGTCGACCAGGTTCGCCACGATCGCCGAGCGCGCGGGCATCTGGAGCGGAAAACAGCCGCCGAGCGCGACCGCGGCGACGACCAGATGCCAGAACTCGATTCGATCGGTCAGGACGAGTCCGTAGACCACGAGCTCGGTGACGAGCGCGAGGGACAGCGCCGTCAGGATCAGCAAGCGACGATCGAGTCGGTCCGCGAGCGCCCCGCCGAGCGGCGACAGGAAGAACATCGGGGCCGCCATCGCGGCGCCGGTGATTCCGAGCGCGCGGGGATCGTCGGTGATCTCGAGCGCGATCCAGGGACGGACGATGCCCTGCCCGCCCATCGCCAGGAAGAAGGCCATGTTGCCCGTGAAGAGCCACCGGAACTGGGTGATGCGGAGCGATTCGGTCGCGTGCCTCCAGCCCGATTCACGCCCCGGGGCGCGTTCCCTTTGTCCGCCTTCGCTCATGCGACCGGGATCGTCGCCGATCCGGGAACCGTGCGCATCGGTCTCGCGCGGCGGAACGCGTCAGGCCTACCGGACCTCGCAGCCGCGCATCCCGATCGGGCCTGCCGGACCTCGCGGTCGCTCATCCCGATCGGGCCTGCCGGGCCTCGCAGCCGCGCATCCCGCGTCAGGCCTGCTGGACCTCGCGGTCGCTCATCCCGATCAGGTAGAGGATCCCGTCGAGCCCGAGGTTCGAGATGACCTGCTCGGCCGAGGCGCGGACCTTCGGCTTCGCGTGGAAGGCGATGCCGAGCCCCGCCGCGTCGAGCATCGGCAGGTCGTTCGCGCCATCGCCGACGGCGATCGTCTGTTCGAGCCGGAGGTTCTCACGCTCCGCCAGCTCGCGCAGCAGCGCCGCTTTGCGCGCGCCGTCGACGACCGCCCCGGCCACCCGCCCCGTCAGCTTGCCCCCCTCGATCTCGAGCTCGTTCGCGAAGACGTAGTCGATCCCGAGTCGCTCCTGCAGATGACGACCGAAATAGGTGAACCCGCCCGACAGGATCGCCGTCCGGTAGTCGAGGCTGCGCAGGGTCGCGATCAGGCGCTCCGCGCCGGGCGTGATCGGGAGCCCGACGGCGATCTCCTCGAGCACCTTCTCGTCGAGGCCCTCGAGGAGCCCCACGCGGCGCTCGAGGCTCGCGGTGAAGTCGAGTTCTCCGTTCATGGCCGCCTCGGTGATCTCGGCCACCTGGTCCCCGACGCCCGCCGCGCTCGCGAGCTCGTCGATCACCTCGGTCTGGATCAGCGTCGAGTCCATGTCGAAGGCCACGAGCCGGCGATTGCGGCGATACACGTCGTCGACCTGGAAGGCGATGTCGACGTCGAGCCGCTGGGCCAGCGAGAGCAGGTCGCCGCGCAGCGCGGAGGCATCGTCGGGCTCGCCGCGCAGCGAGAGTTCGACGCAGGAGCGCGGCTCGAGACTCTCGGTCCGGAGCGACACGCGGCCCGAGAGGCGTGTGATGTTGTCGATGTTGAGCCCGTGGTCCGTCGCCACCTGCCCCAGGCCCTCGAGGTGGCGCGCGGTCAGGCGGGTGCCGATCAGCGTCATGATGTGCCGCGGCTGCCCCTGGGCCGCGACCCAGCGCTCGTACTCGTCGAGACCGACCGGCGTGAAACGAACCTGCAGGTCCCAGGCGTGCGACTTGAAGAGCACGTCCTTCAGGACGGGGTGGCCGCCCGACTCGTCGGGCAGCTCGATCAGCAGGCCGAGGGTCAGGTTGTCGTGGATGACCGCCTGTCCGATGTCCAGGACACGGACGTCGTGCTCGGCGAGGATCGCCGACAGGTCTCGTGTAATGCCGGGACGATCCGGTCCAGTCAGGTTGATCAGGATGACCTCGGCCATGAGACCGGCTTGTCCTCGTCTTCGCGCGCGGTGGATGACCGGGCCGCGGAAGGATCCGTGATCCGGCCCCGACCGCAAGCCCGCACGCCGAAACTCGACGAGACGCCGAGGCAGACCCCGCCGGCGCACGCCGCTCGCCTCGACGGCCCGGACTCGCCTATGCTTCGGAGGCCGCCTGCCGGCCAACCGTGCGGAGGGAAACGCATGCCCGGTCCCCTGAGTGGCGTTCGCGTCGTCGAGATGACGTCGACGGTCTCCGGCCCCCTGGCCGGCATGGTCCTCGCCGACCAGGGCGCCGACGTCATCAAGGTCGAGCCGCCGATGTTCGGCGACACCTGCCGCTACCTCGGAAGCATGCGCGGCGGCATGGGCGGCATGTACGCCGTGCTGAACCGCAACAAACGCGCCCTCGCCCTCGACCTGAAGGACCCGCCCCAGAAGGCCGCCCTGCTCGACCTGCTCCGGACCGCCGACGTGCTGCTCGAGAACTACCGGCCGGGCGTCCTCGCGCGCCAGGGACTGGGTTGGACTGCGCTGTCCGAGGGCAATCCGGGCCTGATCTACGTCTCGATCACCGGCTACGGACCCGACGGTCCCTACCAGAACCGGCGCGTCTACGACCCGCTGATCCAGGCGACCGTCGGCATGGCCGCCACCCAGGGTGACCTGGGCGACGGACCGGAGAACGTCCGCACGATCCTGTTCGACAAGGTCACCGGACTGACCGCCGCGCAGACGATCACCGCGGCCCTCTTCCAGCGGACCAAGACGGGTCGCGGGCAATACCTCCCGATCTCGATGATGGACTCGGCGCTCTACTACACCTGGCCCGACGTGATGTGGTCGCGGACGCTTCAGGGCGAGGGGGCGAGCAACGAAGGCGAGTTGGCCGACTACTTCCACATCCTGAAGACGAAGGACGGCCACGTGGCGGTCATCCTGATCCAGGACGACTCGTTCCAGCTCGTGTCGGTCTGGCGAGGCGCCGAGATCCACCTCGATCCGCGCTTCGCGACCCTCGCCGATCGCATCGCGAACCGCGAAGCCTTCCTCGCGGCCATGACGGAGATGCTCTCCGACGTGACCTCGAACGAGGTCTGCGACATGCTCGATTCCTTCGGCGTCCCCGTCGCCCGCGTGAACCCCCTCGACGAGGTCCACGAGGACGAGCAGGTGATCCACCAGCGCAGCCTCGTCGAGGTCGACCATCCCGAGATCGGACCGATGCGTCTGCCCCGTCCGCCGGCGCACTTCGACGGCCAGGCGCCCATCGAGGCCTTCCCCGAGCGCCACGCCGCGCACGTCGGCGCACACACGCGCGAAATCCTGGAGGAGATCGGCGCCGAAGAAGCGCTGATCGCGGGATTGGAGAAACGGGACGCGGAGATGGCCGCCCAGCTCCGGGCCGCGATGGCCGCCGCGGGGCGCTAGGCGCCCGCGTCCGCTCCTGAGACGCCCACGACACCGTCGACCACGCCGTCCCACGGCGGCTCGCCCGGATTCCGCATGTAGTGGTAGGGACTCCGCAGCGCGTCGCTGCCGAAGTACCAGCCGCTCTCCTCGAGCGCTTCGAACAGGCAGTGTTTGATCGCGAGCGTGCCCTCTTCCGGCCCCTTGCTCGGCCCGTCGTTGCCCACGATGTTCGTCCGGATCCAGCCCGGACTGCAGCAGCTCACCACGAGGTCGGGATGATCGCGAGCAAGGAGCATCGTATAGAGCGAGAGCAACGCCTTCGAGATCCCGTACCCACCGTTCTGATCGGCGGCCGAGCCGAATCCCGATCGGCCATCCGGCGCGGGCGCGAGCAGCGCCTCGATCGCCGCCCAATCCGCCGGCACCTGGCAGAGCGCAGGCTGAACTTCGGGGGGGCAGCGCCGGACGTAGCCGGGCCCGGACCCCGAGCCCACGTTCACGATCCGATCCGCGACCAGGCCTCGTCCCACGAGCGCGTCGACCATGCGCTTCGGTCCGTAGAGATTCGTGCGGATCAC
The DNA here is from genome assembly GCA_039187915.1 of Myxococcota bacterium. Taxonomy (GTDB): domain Bacteria; phylum Myxococcota_A; class UBA9160; order UBA9160; family UBA4427; genus UBA4427. The sequence goes on along the minus strand of JBCCZJ010000074.1, from coordinate 2,181 downwards.
CTCGTCGGGCGTCACACCGTGGGCGAGCCCCGTGCCGGCGTTGTTCACGAGGCCGTAGAGCGGGGCGTCGATCCCCGCCGCGGCGGCCTCGACGCTGGCATCCTGGGCGACGTCGACGACGACGAGCTCGACGGAGCCCGGCGCCGCGGGGCCGAGCTCGGCGCGGATGGCGTCGACCGCCTCGCGCCCGCGCTCCTCGCTGCGCGCGCCCAACAGGACGGTGCAGCCCTCTTCGACGGCGAGCTGTCGGCAGAGTGCCCGACCGATGCCGGCGCTCCCGCCGGTCACCAGGATCCGTTTCGTGTTTCCGTCGTCCCCGCTCATGTCTCCGGGACCTCCTCTTTTTCTGGGCGTGCAGGCGCGTCGGACGCCAGCCAGCCGGGGTCTTCATCGGGCGGCGCCCAGCCGGGCGGAGCGAGCACGTAGACGAAGCGGTCCGTGCGACGCGTGAAGCCGATCCGCGCGTAGAGCGCCAGCGCCGGATCGTTGCCTTGACGCACGTGAAGAATCGGCAGGCCGCCCTCCTCCCGGATCCGCTCGGCGACGAAGAGGCTCGCTGCGGCACCGAGGCCCTCACGCTGGGCGGAGGGATCCACGCAGACGGCCGAGATCTCGACGCATCCACCGGCCCGCATCCGCTCGCCAGCCATGGCGACGAGCTTGCCTCCGCGCCGCACGCCCCAATAGCGACCGAACCGGATCGTCGACGGCAGGAACGGGCCCGGCTCCGTGCGCGCTGTCAGGTCGAGCATGTCCGGAACGTCGTCGGCGCCGAGCGGCGCGAATTCGAATCGCGGAGACGGCGCGTCCGTCTCACCGGCGACCCATTGCGTCGCGACTTCCTCGAGCAGGCACGTCCAACCCTTCGGCGTCTCGTCGACCGGTGGGCCCATCAGGATCGCCACGTCCGCGGTCCCGAGCACCGACGCCAGATCCTCCCAGGCCTCCGCCGACGCCTCGGCCAGACCACAGAAGGGCGAAACCTCCGCGGGAAATCGCCCCGCCAGCCCGCGCGGTCCGACCACGCCGAGCGCGGACTGTTCCGTCGAGATCGCTTGCCACACGAAATTGTCGAGCACCCGCTGCCCCATGGAGGCGAACGATAGCGATCCCGGAGGTTCGTTCGGCCAGACCGGCTCATCCACACGGTACGAGGTCACGCCGGGTGAAACGCTCGGTCAGAAGCGGCAGGGCTCGCGCCTCGTCCTTCCATCGCGCGACCGTCGGCGGCCTGCCGCCGATGCGCTTCCAGCCTAGCGGTCCCGCTCTCGCTGCCCGAGGGCCGCGCGCGGCGCCGGAAGGCGCGAAGTCCGGACCGGCACGCCGAAACACGCCCAGGCTTGCCGCCCTCCAGCAGATGAAACTCCGAGAGCGCCGGATTCCTCTCCGCGTCGGCGTCCGGATCGAGCCCGATCAACCGCACGCCTTCGTACCGGCTCCACGGAAACGGATGGAGCACACCGCGCCCCGCGCCGACGGCGAGCACGGACATCTTCGGCCGCACGCGTGCCACGATCGCCGCGTGATATGCGTCCCGATCCCTCGGCACGTCGGCCAAGAGTCGCTCCCGGGGTCGCCTGGCGGACTCGGACATCCTTCGTCCACCTCTGCGCAGATCGCGTCGCCGACGTGATTGCGCACTGCGCGGAGAGCCGTCGCCCCCGGCCTCGAAGCGAGCCTAAGCGGACGTACGCGGGGTGACGGTGACCGGGGGCACAGGCCCCGGGTACCCCAAACGTAAGGCCCCCGGCCGCGAGGACCGAGGGCGAGGATCCGAGTGGAGCGCGAGACCGGTCTCGAACCGGCGACCCTCAGCTTGGGAAGCTGATGCTCTACCAACTGAGCTACTCGCGCGTCCGACCGCACGGTAGCAGATCCGAATCAACGTCCACTCGCGAGATGCGCCTGGCCTACTCCTCGAGCAGCTCGACGAAGGCGTCCTCGATCGGCTCGCCGGCGACGGCATCGGCCGCGTCGAGGGGCGTGAGCTCCGCTTCGAGGATCTCGGCCTGGGCGACCGGGCTGGCGGCGGCGTCGCGGACCGGCGGATCGACCGGGTAGGGCGTGCCCGACGGCGGAGCGACGCCGAACTCGCGGGACGCGGCGCCCTGCGCGGCGCGGGCGCCGACCGCGGGCGCCGCGGCCGCGGCCGGGTCGGCGGCGGCTTCGAGGGCGTCTTCG
>JBCCZJ010000073.1:0-14416 GCA_039187915.1 Myxococcota bacterium | reverse complement strand
TGATCGCGCGGATCGCGGAGCAGTCGGACGCCCAGTCCGGGACGCACGATCTCGACGAGCTCGAGCAGGCGCGGGACCGCAACCTCGTCGCGATCCTGCGCGCGCTCGAAGCCCACCGCTGGGGGGCCGGCGAGGTCGTCGCCTCCGCGCGCGAACGGATCGAGCGCGAGCGCGACTAATCGATCGGCCGGTCCCAGTCCTCGGGATGGTCGAGCTCCGGGTCGTGCGTCACTTCTTCGCCCGTCCGCTTGAGGAGCGACTTCGCGAGTCCGTCGAGCCCGGTCTCGCTGCGGGTCATCGCCCGCCCGGCGATCCGGGTCATGAGGGCGGACTTCACCTCTCGCAGCCATTGCTCGCGTTCGTTGCGCGTGGTCATGGCCGCTCCCCTAGCCTTCCAGCGTGGTCTGCGACATGCCCTCGGGCGGGTCGCAGGCGACGAGGCGGCCGGGATAGCCGCGGAAGTGTGGGATGCCCTGCTCGTAGTCGATCAGGTCGTCCGTGTCCGTCGTCAGTACGGCGTCGGAGGAGACGAAGGCACCGGAGAGCGCGACGTCGCCACGGGTCTCCGGGAACCACCAGCCGTGGGGCACCCGCAGATGCCCCCGGCGCATGCTCGGCTGGACGCTGACCTTCGCATGCACCGCGCCGTGCGGCGTCTCGAGCCGCGCCCAGTCGCCGTCGACGAAGCCGTCGCGCATGGCGTCCTCCGGATGGAGGAAGAAGTTCGGCGTCGGGCAGCGCCTGCGCAGGACACCGACGTTGCGCTGGCCGGTCTGAAAGAACGGATCTTCCCGAACACCCGAGAAGACCATGTAGGGGTAGTCCGCGTTCGGCTCGGGCGCCGGACGATGGTAAGGCAAGGGGTCGAAGCCCAGATCCTCGAGGATCGAAGACGAGAGCTCGACCTTGCCCGACGGCGTCGCGAAGCCCGTCTTGCGATACTTGCGGTACTTCGGCACCGGCAGGTCCATGAACTGCTTCTCGCGGAACGTCTCGAAGGTCTGTCCCGACGGCTCGAGGCGATGGTCGATCAGGTCTTCGAGCGTCTCCCAGGGGAAGTGTTCGCCGAGATCCATGCGATGGGCGAGGTCCGTCCAGAACCGGAAGGTCGAGCTGGCCTCTTCCGGCGGCGTCGCGACCGCTTCGGACAGGGCCAGTCGATTCGTCCAGCCCCAGCTGTCCGCGATGTGGTTGCGCTCGCTGAACACGTCTCCGGGCATCACGTAGTCCGCCAGCATGGCCGTCGGCGTCATGAAGATCTCGTGGGCGACGATCAGGTCCTGATTGAGCATGCCGCGGTGGATCTGGTGCTGGTTCGGGTACGAGAGCAGCGCGTTGTTGCCGAGCGCGAAGAAGGCCTTCACCGGGTAGGGATCCCCGTCCGCCATCGCGCGGAAGATCTCGCTCGGATTCGCCATGTGGCAACCCATCACCTGGTCGACCCATTCGTGGCCCCACACCTTCTTCATGTAGGGCCGAAGGATCTCGGCCGTCTTGTAGGTGTAGGCCGGATGCTTCTCGTAGCCGAGCTGCTTGGCGCGCTGCTCCGGCGAGATCACGTCGTGGAGCTGGAGCTCGGACTCCGTCCGGTAGCCCGGATGGACGCCGCCCAGGCTCTCGCCGCCGACCACGTCGAGGTTGCCCGTGATCGAACGCAGGATCGCCTGGAGGCGGATGCTCGAGGTCGAGTCGAGCTGCTGGTCCGTGATCGGCGTCCAGGGGATGACCGCGCCGTCCGCGTTCGCGTACATGCGCGCGGCGCGGGCGATCAGGTCGGCGTCGACCTCGGTGATCTGCGCGACGCGATCGAGCGGGTACTCGTCGACGCGCTCGCTGAGCGCGTCGAAGCCGATGCACCAGTCCCGGACGAAGTCCTTGTCGTAGAGCCCTTCGTCGATGATGACCTTCGTCCAGCCGAGCAGGAGCGCGGCGTCGGTCCCCGCCTTGATCTGGAGATGGAGCGTCGCCCGCTCCGCCTGCTCGGAGACGCGCGGGTCGACGACGATCGTCTCGGCGCCGCGCTTCCGGGCCTCCTCGATCGAGTTGAAGATCGGCGTCCAGGAGTGCTTGCGCGGGTTGTGACCGAGCAGCACGATGCAGTTCGCGTTTCCGATGTCGCCCATCGGGAACCAGCCGTAGGTCAGCCGGTTGACCGCCGCCGTGTTGCCGGCACAGAGCGCCACGCCGGAGGTCCAGTTGGGCGCGCCGAGCAGGTTCATGAAGCGCCGGTCGAGGCCGTGGGTCGTCTGGGTGTTCCAGCCGGAGGTCGAGACCGCGAAGGCTTCGGGTCCGTACTCGTCGATCACGCGCCCGAGACGCTCGGCGATCTCGTCCATCGCCTGCGCGTAGGAGATCTCCTGCCACTGGTCCGCGCCGCGCGCGCCGACCCGTTTCAACGGAACACGCAGCCGCTCGGCGTGGTTGTGGATGTGCGGCGCAGCCGTGCCCTTGTAACAGATGTGGCGCGCGAGCGCGGGCGAGTCGTGGGCCTTGATCCGGTGGAGCTTTCCGTCCCGCGACTCGGAGCGCAGCTGGCAGCCGATGTCGCAGATGGTGCAGACCGAGTATCCGGTCCGGGTTTCGGTCGAGTCGGGTGCAGCGCTCATCGTCCGTTCTCCATCGCCGTCCGTGCGAGACGGGCATCGTGATCGTTCGCGATTCGCGAGAGGTGTCCCAGGACCGTGGCCTCGTGCGAAAGCGGCAGTCCGCCGTTGGTCGCGCGGCCGAGCGCGAGGCCGATCAGGGTCTCGCGGGTCAGCAGGAAGAAGGACTGCGCGGCCTCGTCGGGCAGCACGTCCGAGCGCATCTCGGGCTCCATGAGCTTCGCGAAGCGCTCGATGACCGGGCCGATCGCCTCACCCAGCGTCGGGTCGTTCGCGGCAGCGAGCCAGGCTTCGATCACGACCTTGAAGTCGGTCGCGACCATGCTCTCCCACATCCGCTCGACGATCCCGGCGACCGACGCGATCGGCGCGCCGTCTTCCGAGGCGGCGGCGAGCGTCGTGTACCGCGCCTCGAGCGCGGCGGCGAAGAGCTCGGGCAGGCCCGTGAAGTGGTGCACGAAGGCGCCGCGGGTCAGCCCCGCGCGCTCGCAGACCGCGACGGACGTGATCCCGGCCCAGCCCCGCTCCACGAGGAGCGTGAGGGTCGCGTCGATCAATGCGCCGCGGGTCGCGGCGGTGCGGTCGGCCTGGGTTCGGGCTGTCATGGGGTCATCCTAGCAAAATACATACATCAATGTATAAAAAATTTCGGCAGATATTCCAGTGACTTGAGAGCCATCTCGAGCCGGTAGGCCGCCCGGCGGCGAGCCGCTGGGCGAGCGGCTAGCGTGCCGCGATCGGAGGAAGACACGTGTCCCTGGAAGTCCGCCCGCTCGAGAACGTCGGCGTCGAAGTCTACGGCTTCGACATCAACGACCCGATCGACGACGCCACCAAGGCCGAGCTCGAAGCGCTCTGGCTCGAGCACGCGATCCTGCTCTTCCGCGACCAGGACATCGACGCCCGCAAGCAGATCGAGTTCAGCGCGATCTTCGGTGAGCTCGAGCGCCACCCGCTCGAAGTGAAGATCGAGAGCGACCACCCCGAGCTCTTCGTGCTCGAAGCGGGGAGCAATCCCGCACGGGACGCGGCCGAGACGAGCTACTGGAACGGCGAACCGATCGTCGGCCGGCTCGATTGGCACATGGATCTGCACTACACGGCGAAGCCCAATCGCGGCGCCCTGATCCGCGCGGTGACGGTGGCCGAGAAGGATGGCGCGACCGGCTTCGGCGATCTCGCGAAGGCCTACGACGCGCTCGACGCCGACACCCGGGCCCGGCTCGAAGGGCTCGAGGTCGCCTACGTGTTCGAGATGCAGCGGCGGAACTGGCGCTTCGTCGACCTCACCGGATACGAGCCCGGACCGAACAGTCCGAAGAAGCCGTCCGACGTCGGGTTCCCCGACTTTCCGGATTCGATCTACCCGCTCGTCGTGACCCATCCGGTGAGCGGGCGCCGCGTGCTCGAGGTCGTCGAGCAGTTCCTCGACCGGATCGAGAACGCCGAGGCGATGGGACTCTCCCGGGACGAAGCCGACGACCTGCTCACGCGGCTGGTCGAGCACACGCGGAACCCCGCGTTCCACTACATCCACGACTGGCGCGAGGGCGACATGGTCCTCTGGGACAACTGGCGCGCCATGCACTGCGCGCGGGGCTGCCCGCCCGGCACGAAGCGCAAGATCCACCGGACGACGATCGCCGGCGACCGCGCCCTCGGGCGTGCGCTCGCGAGCTGAAGCACCGCGGCCGGGTCCGAGCCCGGACCGAGGCGGTCCGGACGGTCGGAGGCTGCCTATTTCGCCGCTTCGAACGTGTACCCGGCGTAGTCCCGCGCGGCGATGTCGGCGATCCGCATGTAGTAGATGCTGCCGCCGAGGTAGGCCGAGAAGTAACGCGGCTTGCCCTCGACGTTCGCGCCGGTCCACCACGAATCCGTCTTCGGGAAGAGCGTGGCGTTCGCGATCCCCTGGACCTCGTTGCCCCAGGCCTCTTCGCTCTCGAGGGTCGGCTCGGCCGCGCCGTGGCCATGCTTCTCGAGGAACTGCATGAACTCGCCGATCCACTTCATCTGGCGCTCGGCGCCGAGGGGCATGTTGTAGAAGACGCCGGGCGAGCCGGGGCCGTGAATCATGAAGAGGTTCGGGAAGTCCTTCACGGTCATGCCCATGAAGTTGTGGAAGCGGTCGGTCCAGCGCTCCTGGAGGCTCACGCCGCCGCGGCCCTTCGGGTTCAGCTTGAGGAGGGTGCCGCTGATCGCGTCGAAGCCGGTCGCGAGCACGAGCATGTCGATCGGGTGTTCGCCGCTCGTCGCGGTCACGACGCTGTTCGCGGTGAAGCGCTCGATCGGATCCTCGCGGAGATCGACGAGCTCGACGTTGTCCCGGTTGTACGTCTCCCAGTAGCCGTCCTCGAGGATGGGCCGCTTGGTCATGACGTAGTACTCGGGCATGAGCTTGTCGGCGGTCTCCGGGTCCTTCACCGCCTCCCGGATCTTGCCGCGCACGAAATTCGAGAGGGAAGCGTTCGCCTCTTCGCTCGTCGCGACGTCGTGGTAGCCGTCGAGGAAGAAGTGGAAGCTGCCGATCTTCCAGAGCTTCTCGAAGTGGGCCTGGCGCTCCTCCTCCGTGTAGTCGAGCGCGGCGAGCTCGTTGCCCTTGTGCGGGAAGCCGCCGGGATGCGCGACCATCAGGGCCTTCGTCTCTTCCCAGCGCTTGCGCGCCTGGACGCGGTCCTCGTCGCTCAACGGGCGGTTCCCGGCCGGGAAGGCGAACTGCGCCGTGCGTTGGAGCACGGTCACGTGGTCCGCGGTCTTCGCGATCTCCGGGATCGACTGGATCCCCGAAGAGCCTGTGCCCATCACGGCGACCCGCTTGCCCTCGAAGGACACGTCCTCGTGGGGCCATCGGCCCGTATGGTAGACCTCGCCGGCGAAGTCCCCGATCCCGGCGTAGTTGGGCATGTTGGCCGTGGACAGCGCCCCGCTCGCGCAGATCACGTAGCGCGCGGTCACGCGATCGCCCCGGTCGGTCCCGACCGTCCAACGCTGGGTCGCCTCGTCGTAGACGACGTCCCGGACCCAGGTCTCGAACTGGATGTCGCGACGGAGGTCGAACTTGTCGGCGACGTGCGCGATGTACTCGAGGACGGCGGAGCCCTCGGACTGCGTCTCCGCCCAGTCCCATTCCTCCATCAACTCGTCGGAGAACGTGTAGCAGTAGTAGGGACTGCCGGGACCGTCGACGCGCGCGCCCGGGTACCGGTTGTACCACCAGGTGCCACCGACCTCCTTCGCGCCGTCGTACGCGCGGACGGAGAGGCCCATCTCGCGAAAATGATGGACGGCGTAGAGGCCGCTCACGCCTGCGCCGATGATGACGACGTCGTAGTTCCCGGTCGTTCCCTGCTCGTTGCCCATGCTCTCTCTCCTCGGATTCGCGGCGCGCCCGCGCGGTCGGCCGAACGGCGAAGAGAGCCGTCGGACGAACCTGCTCGCCGGGAGGAGACCCGACGCGCGCGCACCCGACGCCGATTCTAACAGGGCCGCGACGCGCGTCCCGCCCCGAAATCGGGTCAGTACGTCTGCCGGAGAGGTCGCGGAAGGACGAATCCGAGCGGCGCCCTCAGGCCAGATCGAAGGCCGCGTAGCCTTCCTCGGCGATCCGGTTGATCAGCTTGCGGTATCGCGGCGCGCCGCCGAAGTACGCCACGTAGTGGAACGTGCCGTGGCCGTGGCCCTCGACGTTCGAGTTGTAGCCCCCGAACCAGCCCTTGCTGTTCCGGACGAGCATCCGCTCGTAGGACGCCACGACCTCGTCGTTCCAGGCGTCTTCGACCTCGCTCCGGGACTCGACCCGGGTGAGGCCCTCGCGGCTCATGTGCTCGATCAGGCCAGTCACCCAATCGACGCCGTCCTCGATCGCGCGCGGATAATTCGTCGAACCGGACACGCTCTGCGGTCCCGCGACCATGAGCAGGTTGGGGAAGCCGCGGGTCATGAAGCCGTAGGACGTCGTGATCCGCTCGTCCCAGACCGCCTTCAGCGTCACGCCGTCCGTGCCCCGGATGTCGATCCGGTCGAAGGAGCCGACGACGACGTTGAAGCCTGTCGCCATCACGACGAGGTCGAGGTCGAACTCCTCGGCGCTCGTCTGGATGCCCTTCGGCGTGAAGCGCTCGATCGGCGTCTCCGAGAGATCGACGAGATGGACGTTGTCCCGGTTGTACGCCTCGAAATAATTCGTCTCGAGGGGCAGGCGCTGGATACCGAAGCCGTGGTCCTTCGGGATCAGCTTCTCCGCGACGACCGGATCGTCGACGCGCTCGCGGATCTTCTCGGCGATGAACGCGGAGAGCTCTTCGTTGGCCGCCTCCTCCTGGAAGACCTCGGCGAAGTTGCCGGCGAGGATGGCGAAGCCGGGCATGTCGTAGAGCTTCTGCCAATGCGCGCGGCGCTCCTCGGGCGTCAGGTTGTGGTAGCCGCGCCGGTCCGGCAGGTGGACGAAGCCGCCGACCGTCTGTTTGCAGGCCTCGAAGATCTCGTCGTAGCGCGACCGGATCTCTTCCATCTCCGCTTCGGAGATCGCGGCGTTTCCGAGTGGGATGCTCCAGTTCGGCCGGCGCTGGAAGACGAAGAGCTCGTCGACCTTGTCCGCGATCTCCGCGATCACCTGGATCCCGGTCGCACCCGTTCCGATCACCCCGACGCGACGCCCTGCGAGCGGGACTTCCTCCTGCGGCCAGTAGTAGGTGTGGAAGGCGTCACCCTCGAAGCCGTCCATGCCCTCGTAGCGCGGCGGCGTCGGCGCGGAGAGCGGGCCGAGCGCGGTGACGACGAAACGGCACGTGAAGACGGCGCCGTCCTCGAGGTCGAGGCGCCAGGTGCGCGACGCCTCGTCCCAGGCCATCGCCCGGACCCGGGCGCCGAAGCGCATGAAGCGACGCAGGTCGAACTTGTCCGCGACGAAGTTCAGGTACTTGAGGTTCTCGGGCTGGGGCGAGAAGTGCTCCTTCCAATGCCACTCGTCGAGCAGCTCCTGCGAGAAGGAGTAGCCGTAGGTGTAGCTCTCGGAGTCGAAGCGACAGCCGGGGTAGCGGTTGCGATACCAGGTGCCGCCGAGATCGTCGTCCGCCTCGAGCGCGATCGCGTCGAGACCGAGGTCCGTGAGGCGCTTGATCTGATAGATGCCGGAGACCCCGGCGCCGATGACGATGCAGTCGTGATGCGTCGATTCGCTCATGGACGTCGATCGTCGCGCATCCCCGGACCTTTCGCCCCGGATGGTCGGGACGCGGGGTCAGACGGCGCCTCCCCCGGCCGGGGGCACGATGGCGCCCCGGTCGGAGAGGGCCATACTCGACGGGGCCCGCCCAGACACGGATCCCGATGACCGACGCCACGCCCGCCCCGACCCCGACCTCCCTGCCCGCGCATCCCGACGCCCTCACGCCCGCGTGGCTCGGCGAGGTCCTGGGCGCTCCGGTCGACGCGGTGACGCTGCTCGACCATGCCTTTTCGACGAACCAGCGCGCGCGGATCGGGCTCGACTACACCGAGCCCGGCGCCGGCCCCGCGTCGCTCTTCGTCAAGCTCTCGCCCCTCGACGAGGGCCATCGCGCGATGATCGGGGCGATCGGGATGGGCGAGCGCGAGGTGCAGTTCTTCGCCGACGTGTCGGACGGGATCGACCTCCGGGTGCCCCGCTGCCACTTCGCGGCCGCGGCAGGCGACGACTTCGTGCTCCTGCTCGAGGACCTGACGACCCGGGACTGCCGCTTCTCCGACGGCACCTGGGGCGTCGGCGCCGACGCCGCGGCGGTCGCGCTCGAAGAGCTCGCCCGCTTCCATGCGCGTTTCGAAGCGCAGTCGGCCCGCGACGCCGTGGCGCCCTGGCTGCGCGACCCCGACCGGACGCCGGGCAGCGAGGCGACCGCGGGGCTGATGCGCTTCGTGCTGGACCAGAACGCAGACGCGCTCTCGGAGACCTACAAGGCGATCGGCGAGCGCTACGTCGCCCACCACGCTCGCTTCCACGAGCTCTGGGACGAGGGCCCGCGCACCTACGTGCACGGCGACCTCCACCTCGGAAACGTCTTCCTCGACGGACCGCGGGTCGGCTTCCTCGACTGGGGCCTGTCGAAGACGAGCACGCACCTGCGCGACGTCAGCTACTTCCTGACCATGAGCGTCGACGTGGCGGCGCGCCGCACGAACGAACGGGCGCTGCTCGAGACGTACCTCGGCGCCCTCGCCGCGGCGGGCGACGAGAAGATCGCGCTCGACCAGGCCTGGCGGACCCATCGTCTGCAGGCTTCGTATACCGTGATCGCCACCTTCCTGGCGTTCATGCCGAGCTACGCGGACAGCGACGGCGTCGCCCTCAGCGACGGCCTCCTGCGACAAGCGAACGCGGCGATCGAGGACCTCGACGTCGTGGGGGCGTTGGACGAGGTTCTCTGACCCATGACCGGACCTCACGCCCGACCCTCGCCCCATCCACCCGGAGAAAGACATGCGCACCGACCTCTGTGAACGACTCGGCATCGAGTTCCCGATCTTCGCCTTCACCCACTGCCGCGACGTCGTCGCCGCCGTCTCGAACGCCGGCGGCTTCGGGGTCCTCGGCGCGGTCGGCTTCACGCCGGAGCAGCTCGAGATCGAGTGCAATTGGATCGACGAGCACGTCGGCGAGAATACGTACGGCGTCGACCTCGTGATTCCGCAGAAGTACGAGGGCCTGGGCGAGCTCGACGCCGAGAAGCTCGAGGCCCAGCTCCGCGCCGCGATCCCGCCGCAGCACCGGGAGTTCGCCGCCAAGCTCCTCGCGGACCACGGCATCCCGGAGATCCCCGAGGAAGAGAAACACCACGAGCTGCTCGGCATGAGCCTCGCGACCGCCACGCCGCAGCTCGACGTGGCCCTGCAGCACGAGAAGGTCGCCATGATCGCGAACGCCCTCGGCACGCCCCCGCCGGAGGTCGTCTCGCGCGTGAAGGAGACCGGCCGCGTGATCGGCGCCCTGTGCGGGAAGGTCCACCAGGCCGTTCAGCACAAGGAGTCGGGGCTCGACTTCATCATCGCCCAGGGAACCGAGGGGGGCGGGCACACCGGCGAGATCGGCAGCATGGTCCTGTGGCCGCAGATCATCTCCGCGGTCGCGCCGCTGCCGGTGCTCGCCGCCGGCGGGATCGCCACGGGTCAGCAGATGGCGGCGGCCCTGGCGATGGGCGCGCAGGGGGTCTGGACCGGTTCGGTGTGGCTGGCCGTGCAGGAAGCCGAGGCCGCGCCGGCGCAGATGGCGTCCTATCTGAACGCGACGAGCCAGGACACCGTCCGCTCGCGCTCGTTCACCGGCAAGCCCTGCCGGATGCTCAAGAACGACTGGACGGAGGCCTGGGCGGCCCCCGACACGCCGGATCCGCTCGGCATGCCGCTCCAGAACATGGTGACGATGGACTGCATCACGCGGACCAGCCGCTACGCCTCGTCGCCCCAGTCCCAGGAGATCGCGTTCAACCCGGTCGGCCAGGTCGTCGGTATGATGAACGAGGTGCAGTCTTCCCGAGAGGTGATCGAAGGACTGGTCACCGGATACCTCGAGGCGATCGAGCATCTGAACGCGCTTCAGGCGCGCGCCGAGGGCTGACGGCCGCGTAGCGGCGACGCCCGGATCCGCCACTCGTCTCCCCGGACGAGGGGCGGACGGCCGTCGATTTCGCTCTACCATGACGGCGTGGCCCGCCCGCGTCGTCGCGCGTCCGGGTCCGTCCACCAGAAGGATTCCGAGACCGCCATGACGACTGCCCAGCCCGAGACGTCGACCGATTTCACCCCGCACTCCGCCGAAGCGATCGCGAATGCGGACTACCCCGAACGGCAGAAGCTCACCGCCCAGAACTGGGCGAACGAGAGCCCGAACCGTCCGTCGGTCATGGCGCTCTACTGGATCAAGTACCTCGGCGTGCTGATCCCGATCTGGGCCTTCTGGTGCAGCTTCAACGCGGGCTACACGGGCTTCACCGACTTCTCGAACTGGACGATGACCACGGAGGCCTTCAAGAAGGCGGTCGTCTGGTCCATGTGCTGGGAGCTCTTCGGATTCGGCTGCGGCTGGGGGCCGATGAACGCGCGCTTCGACAAGTGGTACGGCGGCTATCGCCACTTCGCGCGAACGGGGACGATCAAGCTCCCGCTCTTCCCGGGCGCACCGCTGATCGGCGGCGACACCCGCAACTGGCTCGACGTCGGTCTCTACTCCTTGAATCAGGTGCTGCTGCTCTGGGCCTTGATCCAGCCCGAAATGACGCCCGCGCACCTGCTGCCCTGCTTCGTGCTCGTCTTCGTGAACGGCGTCCTCGACAAGACGCTCTACCTCGTGGCGCGCTCCGAGCACTACCTCGTGGCGATGGGCGCGATCATCTTCATGTTCCCGAACGAGGACTTCATCGCCGGCGCGAAGCTCACCTGGTCGTTCATCTGGATCTGGGCGGCGGTCTCGAAGTGGAACAGCCACTTCCCCTCCGTGATCATGGTGATGATGAACAACGGCCCCTTCTTCCCGAAGGCGCTCAAGAAGAACCTCTTCGCGAACTTCCCTGAAGACATCACGCCGTCCCGCTTCGCCCACTTCATGGCGGCCTTCGGCCACCTGTCCGAGCTGATCATCCCGTTCGTCCTCTTCTACGCGACGGCGACCGGGAACTTCTGGGTCCTCCTCGGCGGCTGCATCCTGTTCACCGGCTTCCACGGCTTCATCGGCCTGAACAATCCGGCGGGCATGCCCGTCGAGTGGAACATCCTGATGATCTACGGCGGCTGGAACCTCTTCTTCTTCCACCCGGACGTCTCGATCCTCGAGATGACGCAGTACCCGATCGTCCTGGCGGTCATGCTCTTCTCGCTGGCCGTGGTCCCGCTCCTCGGCAACTTCTTCCCTTCGAAGCTCTCCTTCCTGCTTTCCATGCGGTACTACGCCGGGAACTGGGCCTACAACGTCTGGCTCTTCAAGAAGGACAGCAACTACCGGGAGAAGCTCGCGAAGATCAAGAAGCCCTCGACGACGGTGCTCGAACAGCTCGAGGACATCATCGAAGACCCGAACGAGCTCGCGGCCGGGAAGGCGGCGATGGGCTCCAATCGTCAGCTCCACCTCCAGGGCCGGCCGCTCCTCGAGGCGCTGCCGGTCGCCGTCGGACACGAGATCGACGACTACGAGTGGCAGGAGGGAGAGACCTTCGGAGGCACCATCCTCGGCTGGAACTTCGGTGACGGCCACCTGAACGGCTACGAGCTGCTCCAGAAGATGCAGCCCATCTGTGGCTTCGAGAAGGGCGAGCTCCGCTTGATCTCGGTCGAGTCGCAGCCGCTCTTCGACGCGACCATGCACTGGCGGGTCTACTGCCCGGTCGAGGGTCTGATCGCCGAAGGCCGGACGAACCTCGAGGACTACAAGCTCCACCAGCCGTGGCCCGAGGGCGAGATCGCCGCAGCGCTCTCGCGCGCCTAGGCGATCGCGTGTCCCGGGCCGGGAGCGCGCTGGACCGCCGCCGCTTCCTTGCGCTGACCGCCTCGCTCGGGGCGGCCGCCGTCGCGCCCGGGTGCCTGGGCACACCGGCGAGCGCGCGCGGCTTCTCGACGAGCGAGCTGCGCGACCTCGACGGCGTGGCGATGGCCGAGCGCGTCCGCGCGGGAGACCTCGCCCCGCGCACGCTCGTCGCGCACGCCCGCGACGCGATCGAAGCGCTCGACCCGGCGCTCAACGCGGTCGTGACGAAGTTCTACGACCACGCCTTCGCGCTGGCCGAACGGGTCGATCGATCGCGACCGTTCGCGGGCGTGCCCTACCTGATCAAGGACCTCTCCGAATACGCGGGCTTCCGGACGACCTTCGGCTCGCGCATGAACGCGAACCACGTCTCGACGCGCACGACCCCGATCGTCGAAGCGGCCGTCGACGCCGGGCTCGTCCCGCTCGGCAAGACGAACACGCCCGAGAGCGGCCAGCTCCCGACGACGGAGCCCCTCGCCTACGGCGCGACGCGGAACCCCTGGAACCCGGCCTACAGCGCCGGCGGTTCGTCCGGCGGCTCCGGCGCCGCCGTCGCAGCCGGAATGGTCCCGCTCGCGAGCAGCTCCGACGGCGGAGGCTCGATCCGGATCCCCGCCTGCAACTGCGGCGTGTTCGGCCTGAAGGCGAGCCGCGGTCGCAACATCGGCTCGAACGCCGCGCCCCTCTGGTTCTCCGTGAAGGGCGTGATCAGCCGGAGCGTCCGCGACACGGCGCGCTTCCTCCAGTCGACCGAGCGCACCGACGCCGCCGCGCCGCTTCCTCCGGTCGGGTTCGTGGCCGGACCCGGGACGCGCCGACTGAAGATCGGACTGATCGAGGCGGGCGTGGGCCGGCTCGCGCCGACGGACGAAGTCCGGGACGCGGTGCTCCAGGCCGCCGCTCTCTGCCGCTCCCTCGGTCACGACGTCCGCGAGACGGATTTTCCCGAGAGCGTCCACGCGATGGGCGACGCCATGATGAACGCCACGGCCCAGCAGATCGCCGCCATGGCCGACGGCGTCGAA
This sequence comes from Myxococcota bacterium, assembly GCA_039187915.1. Classification (GTDB taxonomy): domain Bacteria; phylum Myxococcota_A; class UBA9160; order UBA9160; family UBA4427; genus UBA4427. The sequence goes on along the minus strand of JBCCZJ010000073.1, from coordinate 1,298 downwards.
GCGCGTCTCGGTCGCGCCGTCGACGAACGCGAATTCGAGCCCTGGACGCTGCAGATCCTCGCGCACGCGCGCAAGATCGATGCACCGACCCGCGCCGCTTCGATCGCCCACCTCGAGCGCCTGACCCGAGATACCCACGCGCTCTTCGATCGCTTCGACCTGCTGCTCATGCCCGTCCTCGCGACCCGCGCCGTGAAGATCGGCCACCTCTCGCCGAAGGCCGAGTTCGGCTTCGAAGAGATGCTGCGGCGGAACCAGAACTACGTCGCCTACACGACGGTCTTCAACATCTCGGGGGATCCGGCCATGTCGGTCCCCCTCTCCTGGACCGAGGACGGGATCCCGATCGGCAGCCAGTTCGCCGCCCGCACCGGAGACGAAGCGACCCTGCTCGCGATGGCGTACGAGATCGAGCAGGCCCGCCCCTGGCGCGACCGGCATCCGCCGACGTCGATCTGGCGCGGCTGACGCGAACCGGATCGAGCGACGCGGCGCGCGTTCGCGCGAGCGGGCGCCTTCTCTATATTGGAAGGCGTCACCTCGGGAGCCCCGCCATGAAGCTCGAACTCGGCGTCCACCACGTCTCGCTCAACGTCGACGACCTCGAGGCCAGCCTCGCGTTCTACGTCGACCAGCTCGGCCTCGAAGTCCTGCCGCGACCGGACTTCGGCTTCCCTGGCGCCTGGCTGCGCAGCGGCCCCCAGGAGCTCCACCTGATGGAGGTCGAGGACCACGAAGCGCCGCGCGGCCAGCACTTCGCCTTCCGCGTGACGAACCTCGACCAGACGCTCGAAGCGCTCGCCGCCCGCGGCGTCGAGGTCTCGAAGGCCTTCGAGCTGCCCACCGGCCGCCAGGCCTTCCTGCGCGACCCCGCCGGCAACATGCTCGAGCTGAACGAACCGAAGACGGTCTGAGTCCGGGCCCGACGCGGAGCGCGACCGCCGGTCGCCCTTCCGGCCCCGCGATCCTGGTAGCCTTGCCGCGCGCTGCGCGCGCCGCCGGGGTCGCCGTCGACTCCGCGAACCGGAGCCCCCAGGATGCGCCCCTCCCTCGTTCGCACGGACCGCCGCGCCCTCGGTCCGGACCTGACCGTCGGACCGCTCGCGTTCGGCTGCTGGCGGCTCGTCGCCATGTCGACGGCGGGCAGAGCGCGCGGGTCGGCTGAACGCGGGCGCTTCGCCGCGCCCGGTCAGTCCCCGGTCGGCAGGCCTTCCTCGGCCCAGGCGACCGTGCCGCCGTTCAGGCTCTTCACGTTGCGGTAGCCGAGCGACTGCAGGACGAGCATGCCCTGGAGCGAG
>JBCCZJ010000072.1:0-14431 GCA_039187915.1 Myxococcota bacterium | reverse complement strand
GAGCTGATCGCGAAGACCTTCATCGGTTCGGGCGACGAGGTCGTCTTCCCGTGGCCGTCCTTCGCGATGTACCCGATCGTCGTGACGGGCATGGGCGGAACGGGCGTGCGGGTCCCGCTCAAGGCGGATCTCGATCACGATCTCGACGCGATGGTCGATGCGATCACCGACCGGACCCGCGTCGTGATGGTCTGCAACCCGAACAATCCGACCGGCGTGAGCTTCGGTGCGGATGCTTTCGAGCGCTTCGTGTCGCGCCTGCCCGACGACGTGCTGCTCGCGGTCGACGAGGCCTACTTCGAGTTCGTCCGCCGCGACGATTTCCCGAACGCGATGGCGCTGCTCTCGGAACGCCCGGCGACGATCGTCCTGCGGACCTTCTCGAAGATCTACGGCATCGCCGGCGTGCGGATCGGCTACGGCATCACGAGCCCGGAGGTCGCCAGCTATCTCGAGCGGGCGCGGCATCCGTTCAACGTGAACCTGCTGGCGGAGGCGGCCGCGGTCGCCGCCCTCGACGACGACGACCACCTGAAGGCGACGCTCGCGCTGAACGCTTCGGGGGGCGACTACCTGCGCGACGCGCTCGGGAAGCTCGGGATCGAGACCTGGCCTTCGGATTCGAACTTCGTGCTCGCCCGCGCCGGTGCCGACGTCTACGAGGCGCTGCTCCAGCAGGGGGTGATCATCCGACCGATGGGCGGCTTCGGCCTAGACGACTGCGTGCGGATCTCGATCGGCCTGCCGGAGGAGAACGAGCGGTTGGTGAAGGCGATCACCGAGCTCCGCACGTCGACGGGAGGCGGCTCTTGAGCGCGTTCCCGCCCTTCGAACGCCTGGCCGTGCTCGGCCTGGGCCTGCTCGGCGGCTCGGTCGCCGCGGCGGCGAAGGAGCGCGGTCTCGCGCGGGTCGTGATCGGCGCCGCGCGTCGACCGGCGCCGCTCGAGCGCGCGCTCGAGGCCGGAATCGTCGACGCCGTGGCGAAGCCGTCCGAGGCGGTCGTCGGCGCGGATTTCGTGCTGCTCGGCACGCCGGTCGGAAACATGTCGGCGGTGCTCGCGGACGTGCGGAACGGGCTCGCGCCGGGCGCGCTCGTGACGGACGTCGGGAGCGTGAAAGGCGCGGTGCTCGACGCGCTGCCGGGGCTGCTGCCGGACGGGGTCGAATTCGTGGGCTCGCATCCCATGGCCGGCAGCCATCTGCGCGGCCCCGACCATGCGCGGCCGGATCTCTTCGAAGGCGCGACCTGCGTCGTGACGCCGCGTCCCGACCAGGACGAGCGTCCGGTCGAGCGGGTCGCGGCCTTCTGGGAGGCGCTCGGCGCCCGGGTGGAGCGGCGCACGGCGGAGACCCACGACGAGGACGTCGCCTGGGTGAGTCACCTGCCACACCTGATCGCCTTCGCCTTCGCGGACGCGCTCAAGCAGGCGCCCGACCAGGTCGGCACGCTCGCGGGCGGCGGCTTCCGGGACTTCACGCGCATCGCCCAGAGCGATGCCGAGATGTGGGGCGAGATCCTGCGCCTGAACGGCAAGGCGCTCTCGCGGCCCCTCGAACATTTCTCCGCGTCTTTGGCGAAGCTCGCCCGGGCGCTCGAGGAGGGCGACGATGCGTCGCTCGAACGTACGTTGACTCAGGCGCGGGAGCGTCTCGCCGAGGTCGCCGCCAAGGCGTCGGCCGAGGGGAGGGGCGAGGAGCCGTAGGCTCCGCGCGCTTGAAATGCAGGCACCAACACGGAGGGAGCCATGGACACGGGGTTCGTGGCGACTCTCAGGAGAACCATCCAACCATGTCCGAAACCACAGATACAGCACAGGGCGCAGCGGGCGGCGACAGTTTCGCCGCGCTCTTCGGCCAGGCCGAGAAGACGATCAAGGAAGGCGAGATCTCCGTCGGCCGGGTCCTCTCGATCGACAACGACTACATCCAGATCGACATCGGCTTCAAGTCCGAGGGGATGATCGCCGCCTGGGAATTCATGACCGAGGAAGGCGAGATCACCGTCAGCGTCGGTGACGAAGTCGAGGTCCTCGTCGAAGAGGTCGAGAACGAAGAAGGTCAGCTCGTCCTCTCCAAGGAGAAGGCGGAGCGCCTCAAGGTCTGGGACGAGATCAGCGACGCCTACGACAACGAGAACCCGGTCGAGGGCACGATCGTGGCGCGCGTCAAGGGCGGCCTCAGCGTCGACATCGGCGTCAAGGCGTTCCTCCCCGGCTCGCAGGTCGATCTGCGCCCGGTCCGGAACCTCGAGGCCCTGCTCGGCGAGAAGGCGAACTTCAAGATCATCAAGTTCAACAAGCGTCGAGGGAACATCGTTCTCTCCCGCCGCGCGCTGCTCGAGACCGAGCGCAAGAAGATGCGCGAGGCCACGCTGACCACGCTGCAGGAGGGACAGATCCTCGACGGTGTGATCAAGAACCTGACGGACTACGGCGCCTTCATCGACCTCGGCGGCATCGACGGCCTGCTCCACATCACGGACATGTCGTGGGGCCGCATCAACCACCCGAGCGAGCTGTTCCAGGTGGGTGACGAGATCAAGGTCAAGGTCCTCAAGTTCGACCAGGAGAACGAGCGCGTCAGCCTCGGCCTCAAGCAGATCCAGCCCGATCCGTGGATCGATGCCGGCATGCGATACCCGCTCGGCATGCGAATCCAGGGCAAGGTCGTGTCCCTCACGGACTACGGCGCGTTCATCGAGCTCGAGCCCGGCATCGAGGGTCTCGTGCACGTCTCCGAGATGTCCTGGACGAAGCGCGTCAAGCACCCGTCCAAGGTCGTCACGATCGGCGACGAGGTGGAAGCGGTGGTCCTCGACGTCGACGAGCGCGATCGCAAGATCTCCCTCGGCATGAAGCAGATCGAGGAGAATCCGTGGACGGTGATCGAGGAGCGCTACCCGGTCGGGACGGAAGTGTCCGGCCAGGTCCGCAACATCACCAACTTCGGCATCTTCGTCGGCCTCGAAGAGGGCATCGACGGCCTGGTCCACGTCTCGGACATCTCCTGGACGGAGCAGGTCAAGCATCCCTCCGAGCGCTTCGAGAAGGGCGACGAGGTGAAGGCGGTCGTGCTGAAGATCGACAAGGAGAACGAGAAGTTCTCCCTCGGCATCAAGCAGCTCGAGCCCAACCCGTGGGAAGACATCCTCAAGAAGTACACCGTGGGCAGCGAGGTCACCGGACCGGTCACGAGCGTGACCGACTTCGGCGTCTTCGTGCGGCTCGAAGAAGGCATCGACGGCCTGGTCTACAGCTCGGAGCTCGCTCCGGAGCGGATCGAGACCCCCTCGGAGCACTTCAGCGAGGGACAGGAGGTCACTGCGCTGGTCGTCAAGGTCGACGCCCACGAGCAGAAGATCTCCCTGTCGATTCGTGCGGTGAACGACAAGGCTGAACGTGCGGCGCTCAAGGAGCTCGCGGAGCAGCAGTCGGCGAGCCAGACCACCACGCTCGGTGATCTGCTGGCCGAGAAGCTCAAGGGCCAGGGCGACTAGCCACGGTCCATGAGAGAGGTCGGGGCGCGGCGCCTCGCAGCTGGTGCCGCGCCCCTTGCCTCGGTCCCCGATCCTCGGGGACGCCACGCCTAGGGATTGGTCTGGGGAGACAGAATGACGAAGAGCGGTTTGATCGAAGAGGTGGCGAAGCGCACCCCGCACATCTCCAAGAAGGACACGGAGGTCGTGGTCAACACGATCTTCGACGCGATGATCGAGTCGCTGCGAGCCGGTGACCGGATCGAGATCCGGGGCTTCGGCTCCTTCCAGGTGAAGATCCGCGAGGCACGGGACGGTCGGAATCCCAAGACCGGCGAGCCCGTGCACATCTCCGCGAAGCGCACGCCCTTCTTCAAGGTGGGCAAGGAGCTGAAGGAGATGGTGGACTCCTCGCCGGCCCATGCGGGCGGCGAAGACCCGGATGCGGCGGGCTCGGTCGCCAGCAGCGATTCCGGGAACTAGGACGAAGAGATGAAGCGGGTCGTACTTCTGCTGGGGGTCGTGGCGCTGATCGCCGCCGCGTTGTACCTCGGGTTCGCGTTCCCGACGGCCAACACGACTCCGGTCGATCTCGACCTCCTCGCGTTCCGCGTCGAGGCCGTCGAGATCTGGGTGCTCGCGCTCTGCGCCTTCTTCGCGGGGGTCGCAGTGACGTCCGCGCTCGCCTCGTTCCTGTGGATGCGGGGCGCGGTCCTTCGACGGCGCTATCGCAAGGTCATCCGGAAGCTCGAGTCGGAGGTGCACCAGCTGCGCAGCCTCCCGCTCTCGAAGGATCCGGACACGCAGGTCCCGCCCGATGGCGACGCTCTCCCTGCGGCGGAAGCCGCCGGCGGACGGGGGTAGCGGGGTGGCGATCGGGAGGAGAAGGCCGGTCGTCGACGCGCGGAAGGCCGGGTCGGTCGAGGCCGCGCTCCGGCGCGCGCTCCGGGCCGCGGTGGCGGGGGATCGCCCGGCCGCGGAAACGTGGCTCGAGCGGATCGTCGAGGCGGACAGCGCCGATCTCGACGCGTACCTGGCGCTGGCAAGGCTCTACCGTGAGCAGGGCGACATCGGCCGCGCGATCCGCATGCACCAGAACCTGCTGCTGCGGAGCGGCCTGTCGAAGACCCAGAAGAACGAGGCACTCCTCGAGCTCGCACGCGACTTCGACGCGGGCGGGTTCTCGGAGCGCGCCGTCGCCGGCTACGAAGAGGTCCTCGACGCGAACCCGAGAGACGCCGAGGCGACCGAGCGACTCGTCTCGCTCCTCGGGGCGCTCCGGGAGCACTCGCGGGCGCTGGCCCTCGTGAAGCGGCTGCGGCGCTTCGATCGTGAGGCCGCGGACGCGCACGAGGGCGCGCTGCTGCTCGCGCAGGCGCGAGCCCAGACGGACGAGGGAGACGCCGACGGCGCTCGCGCGACGCTCAAGCGGGCGCTGCGACGCGACAAGACCAACGCGGCGGCCTGGTCGATGCTGGGTGATCGCGAGGCCGAACGCGGCAAGGACGCGCGGGCCATCGACGCCTGGCGCAAGGCGGTGGCCGCGGATCGTTCCCTCGGCGCGCTCCTGCTGCCGCGCATCGAAGCCGGATTCGCGGCCCGCAAGAAGCCGCAGGACTACGAGACGTACGTACGTTCGCTCCTCGAGGAGCGTCCGACGGACGCGGCCGCGCAGGTGGCGCTCGCGCGTACGCTGGCGAGCCGGGGCGAGACCCGCGAAGCGATCGAGTCCCTTTCGCGCGCGGTCGAGATCGCACCCGAGGCGCCTGCGCTTCGCGTCGAGCTCGGTCGTCTGCTCCTCGAAGAGGGGCACGACGGGGAGGCGCTCAAGGCCTACGGGGCGCTGCTCGACGCGGTCGAGCGCGATGGTCTGCGCGGATCGGGCTTGGCCGGCGAGGCCGGCGAGGCCGGCGAGGAAGACGCCTCGTGAGCGGGTCGGCGCTCGACACGCCGATGATGCGGCAGTTCGTGAAGGTGAAGGCGCAGTATCCCGACGCGGTGATCTTCTACCGCATGGGCGACTTCTACGAGATGTTCCTCGACGACGCGGAGCTCGTCGCGCCGATCCTGGACATCGCGCTGACCTCGCGTGACAAGGGCAAGAAGGACGCCGTCCCGATGTGCGGCGTGCCGGTCCATGCCGCCGACGCGCACATCAAGCGCCTGGCGGAACTCGGTCATCGCATCGCGATCTGCGAGCAGGTCGAAGATCCGAAGGAAGCGGGCGGCAAACGCCTCGTGCGGCGCGAGGTCGTCGAGGTCGTGACGCCGGGCCTCGTCGGGGACCCGGAAGGACTCGATGCCCGGCAGGTCGTCGCGGTCGCGGCGATCGCGACGGATCCCGAGAACGACACGTTCGGGCTGGCGGTGCTCGATGCGTCGACGGCCGACTTCCGCGCAACGGAGGTGACGGGCGTTCCCTCGGCGTTTCCGCTCGACGGGCAGGGCGTCGGTCTTCCGGACACGCTGGTCGAGGAGCTCTCGCGCATCGCGCCGCGTGAGCTGCTCGTCCCCACGGCCAGGCGCGACGCGTGGCAGGCGGAGCTGCGCGATCGGCTCGACGATCTCGCGATCACGGCGCTCGAAGAGAAGGCCTACGACGTCGTCCCGGAGCGCGCGGCGTGGCCGGGCGACTTCATGGCCCAGCCCGACCCGGCCTCCCGGGCCGCGGTCGCGATTGCGAACTACCTGACCGAGAACCAGCCCTTCGCGGCCGAGAATCCGCCCCGGCTGCGTCGGTATGAGATCGCCGAGACGGTCGTGCTCGACGCATCGACCCGGCGCCATCTCGAACTCCACGAGAACAGCGAGGATCGCGGCCGGTCCGGCACGCTGATCGCCGAGCTCGACCAGTCGGCCTGTGCCCTCGGCGCCCGGCGTCTTGCCCACTGGCTGAGCTACCCGCTCCTCTCGCCGGCACAGATCGAGGCCCGGCAGGACGCGGTCGAGTGGCTCGTCGAGCGGGATCGTGTGCGGAGCGGGCTGCGCGAGGCGATGGGGCGGGTGCGGGATCTCGAGCGCATGCTGTCGAAGGCGACGCGGCCCGGCGCCGTGCCCCGGGATCTGGGGCAGCTGCGGAGCTCGCTCCAGGCGCTCCCCGACGTCGTCGCGGCACTCGGATCCGAGGCGGACGCCGGCGGCGGCCTGCTGGGCGAGCGGGAGGCGACGAGCGGGACGGGCACGGGGCCCCTGGAACCGCCGCGGCCGCTGCCCGCGCTCACGCGCCTGCTCGAGCAGGCGCTGATCGACGAGCCGCCGACCATCGCCAAGGGGTCCCGGGGCGCCAACGAAACGGGTTACATCCGCGAGTGCTACCGCAGCGATCTCGACGCCCTGCGCGAGAGCGCAACGAAGGGTCGCGAGTGGATCGCCGGGCTCGAAGCCGAGGAGCGCGAGCGCTCGGGCATCTCGACCCTGAAGGTCCGCTTCCACCCGGTCCACGGCTATTCGCTCGAGGTCGGCAAGGCGCATCTGGCGAAGGTGCCCGAGGACTACGAGCGCAAGCAGACGCTCGCGAGCGTCGAACGCTTCACGACCGAGTCGCTGCGCGAGGTCGAGTCCAAGGTGATGGGCGCGAACGAGCGGGCCGCGAAGCTCGAGCGGGAGATCTTCGAGGCCGTCCGGCTGGAGGTCTGCGCGGCATCCGAGACGATCCGCGAAGCGGCGGATGCGGTCGCCACGCTCGACGCGCTCGCCGCGCTCGCCGAGGTCGCGCGCACGAAGCGCTGGGTGCGGCCGGTGGTCGACGACGGCGAGGCCCTCGACGTGGTCGGCGGACGCCACCCGGTCGTGGAGACCGTGCTCGGTCGCCAGGGCTCGGACGGCTTCGTGCCGAACGACACCCGCCTTGATCCCGCCGGCCAGCAGATCCTGCTGCTCACGGGACCGAACATGTCGGGCAAGAGCACCTATCTCCGCCAGGTGGCGCTGATCGTACTGATGGCGCAGATGGGGAGCTTCGTGCCCGCGGAGTCCGCGCGGGTCGGCGTGGTCGACCGCGTCTTCACGCGGGTCGGCGCCTCCGATCGCCTCGCGAAGGGCGAGTCGACCTTCATGGTCGAGATGCGCGAGACCTCGGACATCCTGCGGCAGGCTTCGCGGCGGAGCCTCGTGATCCTCGACGAGATCGGTCGGGGCACGTCGACCTTCGACGGGCTGTCGATCGCCTGGGCGGTCGCCGAGTATCTGCACGACACCCGGGGCGTCGAAGCGCGGACGCTCTTCGCCACCCACTACCACGAGCTCGTCGCGCTCTCCGAGACGAAGCCGCGGGTCCACAACGCGCATTTCGAGGTGCGCGAGTGGAACGACGAGGTGATCTTCCTGCGGCGGCTCGTCGAGGGCGGCGCGAACCGGTCCTACGGGATCCAGGTGGCGCGGCTCGCCGGGCTGCCGTCGGCGGTCGTCGACCGGGCGCGCCAGATCCTCCACGACCTCGAGGGCGGTGCGCTGCCGGGCGGACGCCCCGCGGACGCGCCGGCCTCCGGTGATGGCCAGCTCAGTCTGCAGCTCGCCCCGGCGCGTCCGCCGCGGAACGATGCCGCCGGCTCGCTCGCGGCGGCGCTGCGCGACCTCGACCCGAATACGCTGACGCCGCTCGATGCACTCACGTGGCTGGCGAAGAGCCGCGCCACCCTGCTCGCCGCCGAGGACGAGGAGCGTTCGGGAGGGTCGACATGAGTCGATTCGAGCGGCGCGCAAGGGGGGGCTGGCTGCTCGCGATCGGGGTCCTGCTGCCGGTGTTGGTCGCCGTCGAGCGGCCGCCGGGACTGTCCGACGTGGCCGAGGTCCGCACGTGGTCCTACGACGCCTATACGCGCGTCGTCCTCGAACTCGAAGGCGAGGTCGCCCTCGGGACCCCCGTCCTCGAACGCCTGCCGGCGAACCCGACCGCGGGGCGGCCCGAGCGGCTCTTTCTCGACGTGCCGGGCGTGTGGGTCGGGCGTCGCTTCGAGGCAGGGGTCGACGTCGGCGACGGGCTGCTCGAGGGCGTGCGTCTCGGGCAGAACACGCTGTCGCAGACGCGACTCGTGATCGACCTCGCGCGCTACGACCATCACCGGATCTTCACCCTGCCGGCGCCGCCGCGAATCGTGGTCGACGTCTACGGCGAGCGCGGCGCCCGAGGCGACGCGCACGGGCGCCTGCCGACGGAGCTGCGCCGGGTGCACACGGTCGTCGTCGATCCCGGTCACGGTGGACCGGACCCGGGCGCGCTCGGCGTGGACGGCCTCCGGGAGAAGGATGTGAACCTCGGCATCGCCCGCGCGCTGGCCACCGAGCTCCGCGCGCGCGGCTTCGACGTCGTCCTCACCCGAGAAGACGATCGGGCGCTCAGCCTGGAGGAGCGCAGCGCGATCGCGGAGTCCGCCGGGGGGGACGTCTTCGTCTCGATTCACGCCAACGCGTCTCGCCGTCGCGGCGCCCGGGGCATCGAGGTCTATACCCTCGATGCGAATCACGAGCGCCACAGCCTCGACGTCGCGGCCCGAGAGAACGGCGTGCCGGCGGCGCGGCTCGATGCCCTCCAACGGGCGCTCGCGCGCATCCGCGTCGATCAGGTGGGCGATCACTCCGAACGGCTCGCCGACCTCGTGCACGAGCAAGTCATCCACGGTGCCCGCGAGCGCGACGCCTCGCTCCCGGACCTCGGCGTGAAGAAGGCGCCGTTCTACGTGCTCTTCATGTCGAGCATGTCGGCCGTCCTCGTCGAGACCGGTTTCGTGACCAACCCGCGCGACGCGAAGCTCCTCGGCAGCGACCGCTATCAGGCGATGCTCGCGGAGCAGATCGCCGTCGGCGTCGATCGCTATCGCACGCAGATCGAGACCGGCCTCGCGGCGGGAGGCCTGCCCTGATGTCCGCACCGTCGCCCGAAGCAGGTCGACCCCCCTCGATCGAGACGCAGCTCGCCGAGCTGCCGCCGGAACCCGATGCGCGCCAGAACGCCGTCGCACCGGCGGTCAAGCGCTTCCTCGGCGACGTGCGGACCTACCTCGAGGGCATGCATCGGGAGTACGGTTCGGGCCGGCGCGTGAACGAGGCGAATTCGGACCTGATGGACCGCATGATCCGCCGCCTCTTCACGCTCGCCGAAGATCTCCACCGGGCGCGCGACGGCGAGATCCACGATGGCGTCGCGATCATCGCGGTCGGCGGCTACGCGCGCCGCGAGATGTCGATCCACTCGGACGTCGATCTGCTGCTCCTCTATCGCGGCGAGCTCACCCCCTTCGTCGAGTTCGTCGCGGAGCGCATGCAGTACTGGCTCTGGGACGCGGGGCTCACGATCGGGATGGCGACGCGGACGATCGAGGAGACGGTCGATCTCGGCCGCGAGGACGTGACGGTCCGGACGGCGGTGCTGACCGCACGTTTCCTGTGCGGCGACGGCGAGTTCTTCCACGCCTTCGCCGATCGCATCCGCGACGAGCTGTTGCCGGATCCGGCCGCCTTCGTGTCGGAGCAGCAGGAGCTGTTGCGGGAGCGCCAGCTCCAATACGGCGACACGCTCTATCTGCTCCAGCCGAACGTGAAAGAGGGCGCGGGCACGCTCCGCGACTACCACACGGCCTATTGGGTCGCCCGCGGAACCCAGCCCTCCGTCCGGAACGTCGACGACCTCCTTCATTTCGGGCTCCTGACCGAGACGGAGATGGACGAGTACCGCGAGGCCCTCGAGTTCCTGTGGCGTACGCGGAACGAGCTCCACCTGCGGGCCCGGCGCGCGAACGACCAGATGTCCTTCGAGGCGCAGGAGGAGGTCGCGGAAGGGATCGGCTACGGCTCCATGGCGGAGGCCGTGAGTGCGGCGGCGCAGAAGACGCCGCCGGACGATGCGACGCTGGCCGACCTGCGTTTCCAGCCGGACGACCCGGATCTCCCGGTCGAACGCTTCATGCGCGACTACTACCGGCACGCACGAACGATCAAGTCGCATTCCGAGCTGGTGATCGACCAGTGCGCCCGGCGCGTGAACGGCGTCGACGGGGCCCGCTCGGACGAGGAGCCGATCGAGGACGGCTTCTCGCTGGTCGACGGGCAGCTCGCGATCCCGCACGCGGCCCATCTCCGCGAAGATCCGATCCGGATCCTGCGCGTCTTCGAGATCGCGCAGCAGCACCAGGTGAAGCTGTCCCGAATGGCCCAGCGACTGGTCCGCGAGAACCTCGCGTTGATGGACGAGTCGCTCCGGGCGACGCCGGAAGTCTCCGACATGTTCATGCGGATCCTCGACTCGGAGACCCGAGTCATGCGCACGCTGATGGCGATGAACGACGTCGGCGTGCTGTCGCAGGTGATCCCCGAGTGGGAGCACATCGTCTGCCGCTGGCAGCACGTCATCTACCACACCTACACCGTCGACGTGCACTCGATCTTCCTCGTCGAAGAGCTGCGACGGCTCTGGCGCGGGAAGTACGCCCGCGCCATGCCGGAGCTGACGGAGCTCATGCAGGAGGTCGAGGACCGGCCCGTGCTCTTCCTCGGCTGCCTGCTGCACGACATCGGCAAGGGCTTCGGCGGGGACCACTCGAACAAGGGCGTGATCCGGGCGATCCCCGCGATCGAGCGTCTCGGGATCTCGAAGGAACGCGCGGATCGCGTGCTCTTCATCGTCCAGCATCACCTCTTGATGTCGCACCTCGCGCAGAGCCGGGACCTCTCCGATCCGCAGCTGATCCTCGAGCTCGCCCAGATCTGCGGCGACCGGACGAACCTGCGGAACCTCTACCTGGCGACCTTCGCCGACATCCGTGCCTCGTCCGTCGAAGGATGGACGGACTGGAAGGGACAGCTCCTCCGCGAGCTCTTCGAGCGGACGGCCGAGATGCTCGAGACCGGCGCGGAACGCCCGGACCAGGCGGTCGCGCTGCTCGAGGCGCGGGTCGAGCGCCGCCGCGAGGGCGCGCGGGAGGAGCTGGTTCGGCTCGGGGTGGGCGAGAGCAAGATCGAATCGCTCTTCGACCAGCTGCCGCGCCGCTATTTCCTGTCGCACACGCCCCGCCAGATCGCGCGGCACGCCCAGGTCGTGCTGCGCTTCGGGGACGGCAAGCGGGTGGTCACGAGCCACCGGGAGATGAAGGGCGGCTTCACGGAGTTCATCGTCTGCACGCAGGACGTTCACGGGCTCTACAGCCAGGTCGCCGGCGTGATGACCGCCTGCGGTCTCAACATCCTGGGCTCCCACGTGTACACGACGCGCGGGGGGATCGCGCTCGAGATCTACCGGACCCACACGCCGCGGGGCGGTCCGGACGAGCGCGAGATGCTCTGGGCGGAGGTCGCGGAGCAGCTCGAGAACGTGCTCGTCGGGGCCGTCGAGGTCGGCGAGCTGGTGCGGCGTCGCCGCCGCCCGGTCGGCATGACGCGTCCCCCCTCCCGCAAGGATCCGCGCGTGCTGATCTCGAACACGGAGAGCGAGTTCTACACCCTGGTCGACGTGATCGCGGACGATCGGCTCGGGCTGCTCTACGACGTGACCCGGACGATCGGCGAGCAGGGCTTCGAGATCTACATCTCGAAGGCGGCGACCATCAAGGATCAGGTCACGGACGCCTTTTACCTGAAGGACGTGAACGCCAAGAAAATCAAGGATTCCGAAGCTTTGGAGCGTCTTCGCGAGGCGTTGCTCGAAGCGGTCTCGGGCGGCCTGGAAGGGGCGGGACGTGACTGATTCGGGCGCCGGCGCGACCGGGCTCGAGGCGCTCTGCGACACGTTCCTCACGCGATTGGCCGTGGAGGAGGGGCTCTCGCCGCGCACGGTCGAGGCCTACGCGAACGACCTGCGCCATCTACGTGCCCACCTGACCGAGCGCGGCGTCGATCGCATCGAGCGCGTGACCCGCCACGACCTCTCGACCCTGGCGGGCTTCCTCGACGCGCGAGCCATGGCCGCGAGCAGCCGGGCGCGGGTCTTCGTCTCGGTCCGGCGCCTGATGCGCTTCGCCGAGGAGAAAGGGCTCGTCGGTGCGGATCCGATCGAGGCCCTGCACGCGCCGAAGCAGCCGCGCAAGCTGCCGAAGATCCTGAAGGCCGAGGAGACCGCGGCGCTGATCGAGGCGGCGCGGGGCGAGGACCCGCTCTCGGTGCGGGACGTCGCGATGCTCGAGGTGCTCTACGGCGCGGGGCTGCGCGTCACCGAGCTGGTCTCGCTTCCCCTCGATGCGATCGACCGTCGCGGCCAGCTGCTCCGCGTGATCGGCAAGGGGCGCAAGGAGCGCATCGTCCCGATGGGCGACGTCGCCGCGGGGGCGATCGACGACTATCTCGAGCGGGGCCGTCCGGCGCTGCTCGGGGATCGACCGGACCGGAGCCACGCGACGTTTCTGTCCCGGCGCGGCACGGCGATGACGCGACAGAACTTCTTCGCGCGCTTGCGCGGCCACGCGAAGGCCGCCGGACTCGCGACGGATCGCGTCTCGCCCCACGTCCTGCGCCATGGCTTCGCCACGGACCTGCTCGAGGGCGGCGCGGACCTCCGGGCGATCCAGTCGATGCTCGGGCACGCGGATCTCTCCACGACCGAGATCTACACCCACGTGAGTCGGGCGCGGCTGCGGGAGACCGTCGAGTCGCGCCATCCACGCGGGGCGGGCAGCAAATCGTGAGCGCGCGTGCTGCGCTTTCCTTCGACGACGTGGCCCGGGCGATCCCGGCGCCGACCGCGGTGCTCCTCGAGCGCGTGGTGGCGGCGGGGCAGGCGCGGGGTGTCGAGGTGCACCTCGTCGGAGGGCCCGTCCGCGACCTGCTGCTCGGGCGGGCGCTGGACGACGTCGACCTGCGCGTCGAGCGCGACGCTCAGGGGCTCGCGGAAGCCGTCTGCGCGGGGCGCGACGGCGCGGGCTTCGAGGCGGTGGCCCACGATCGCTTCGGCACCGTTCGACTGCTCTCCGAGGAAGCCAGTGTCGACCTCGCGACGCTCCGGCACGAGACCTACGCCGCGCCGGGTGCGCTGCCGGACGTCGTCGCAGGCACGCTGGAGCAGGACGCGCGCCGGCGGGACTTCGCGATCAACGCGCTGCACGTCCCGCTCGACGTGCGCGCACGGGGCAAGGCCCGGCCCGTGATCGACCTCGAGGGCGGGCTCGAGGATCTGGCGGCGCGCCGGCTCCGCATCCTCCACCCGCAGAGCTTCCACGACGATCCGACCCGTGCCTGGCGGGCGGCGCGCTTCGCGACGCGGCTCGGCTTCCGGCTCGATCGGGGCTCCCGGGGCGCGCTGCGGGGCGCGCTGCGCGACGGGGCCTTCGGCGCCGTGAGCGGCGAGCGGTTCCGACGCGAGCTCGAATTCGCCTTCGCCGAGGCGCGTCACGGCGCCCACGTCGGCAAGATCCTGCGGCTGCTCGACGATTGGCACGTGCTGGGCGCGCTCGAGCCGGGGCTCGCCCTCGGGCCGGATCGGCTGGTGCCGCTGCGCCGGCTCTCGAAGGCCGTCGCCGCGCCGGACTGGCCCACGGCCCGCTGGAAGAGCTGGCAGTCGGGCCTCGCGATCTGGCTGGCGCCGCACCCGGCGGCACTGCGGCGACGGGTCCTCGAACGCTTCGCGGTCCGGGGCGAGGCGGCCAAGCGGATTGTCGAGTTCGGCCGCGTCGGCGACCGGACCCTTCGCGGGCTGGGGAAGGCCCGCGGACGCGGCGCCGTGGACGCGATGCTCGCGGGCCTGCCCGAGGAGACGCTCCAGGCGCTCTATGCCCTGGCCGACCTGCCGGTCCGGAAGCGGATGCTCCGCTGGGGCGCCGAGGACCGCCGCAGGCGTCCGCCGGTCAGCGGCAGCGATCTCGTCGAGGCGGGGCTCGAGGGAGCGCTGGTGGGAAAGGCCCTGGCGCGGATCCGCGCGGGCTTCCTCGACGGCGAGATCGCGAACCGCGAAGAGGCGCTGGCGCTCGCGCAGGAGCTCGCGCGCCGCGGGGCGGGCCGGAGGAGTGCGCCCAAACGCCGGAAATCGCGGCGAAAAGT
>JBCCZJ010000071.1:0-14440 GCA_039187915.1 Myxococcota bacterium | reverse complement strand
GGCGTCGCCGCGGCGGCCGCGTTCCAGCCGAGGACGAGCTGAGGGCTCTCGTGGATCGCGCCCTGCTTGACCGCGTCGGCGATCGGGAAGGGCTCGGGGCCTTTCGAACGGACGTCCCGCCACGACTTCGTGAGCCGGGTGCCGTCGGCGGTCGCTTCGAGGGCCCAGTCCTCGATCATGGTGAAGACCGTCTGCGCCTCGATCCGCTCGCGCGTGAAGGGCGCTTCGAGGCCGAAGGCGGTCGAGACCTTGATCACGACCATGGCGTCGGTCGTCTCCGACTCGACGAGCTCGAGCATCGAGACGCCCATCTCGCCCCGGCACCAGATCGCCCGGCCGGCCTCGAGCACGCCGCCGTCGATCGGCTGCGGGAAATAGTCGAGGATCCGGTCGGGGGTGAGGATGAAGGCGCGGACCTGTTCCGGGGTGGCGCGCAGCTGCATGACTTCGGTGTGGACGAGCGACATGGGACTCCGGGGGCGAAGGGAGCGTTCGAGCGTAGCCGGCTCCGGCGGCGTGCCGCACACTCGCGTCTCGCGACCCATCCCGGAGACGAACACGACATGCACGCCTTCCTGACCCACATGCGCGCCAAGCCCGGCAAGCGGGACGAGGTCCTCCGACTCACGACGGAGATGCTCGAGCAGACGCAGGCCGAAGCGGGGATCCCCGTCTACATCTTCTCGACCGCCAAGGACAGCCCGGACGACTTCTACTTCTACGATCTCTACGAGTCGGACGCGGCGCGCACGGCGCACGAATCGACCGAGAAGTTCAAGCAGACGATGCCGGCGCTGATGGAGGTCGCGGACTTCGTCGGGGTCACGGTCCTCGAGCCCTACGGGCCGATGAAGATCACGCCGCCCGGGCGCTGACGTCGAACCGCGAGCGGCGACTTCGCGCGTCGCTCAGAGGACGAAGTCGGCCAGCCAGCGCTCGAGCGAGACGTGGAAGCCCGAGGCGTTCTTGTGGCCGCCGCCCCCGTACCCCGTGGCGACCTTCGAGATGTCGAGGTCGCCGATCGAGTAGATCGTCGCGAAGACCTCGGTCCCCTCGACCCGGTACACCAGCCCCCACTCCTTGCCGAAGGCGGCTCGCTTGGCGATCTCGTGTCCGAGCTGCGAGCGATTGATCGACGCGTTGACCGCCTCGATCCGCTCGGTCCCGAGCGCGATCGGCCGGACGTGCTCGAGTCGCCGCTCGATTTCGATCCGGTTCGCGCGCAGGATCGGCTTGCCTTCCGCGACCAGCTTCTCGATCGGTTCGGCGGCGAGCCGGTCCCAGGTCTCGAAGTCGCGGGGATAGGACGCGATCGCCGCGTTGACCGCGTCCGAGTCCGGCAGCGCCCAGTTCCACAAGTCCTGGTCTTCGACGTAGCGGAGCAGGTCGGGCGTGTCGGTGTCGGGGTTGAAGGTGTGCCAGGCGAGGACGGACCCGGAGTGGGTCAGGTCGAAGTGGAGGACGTGTCCGTCGGCTTCGAGCTCGTTCACGCGCCGTGGGTCGCTGGCGAGGCGGTCGCGCGCCGTGACGTGGTGGTCGATGACCATGACCTGGGCGGCGACGTCCGCCAGCTCGCGGAGCTCGTCCTCGGCGGGGGCGATGTCGACGAAGGCGACGAGGGCGTCCTCGCAGTCGCCCATCCGCACGCGGTCGTCATGGCCGCGGGCCACGTACCAGGCGTCTTCGCCCCAGGCTCGGCGGACCGACCAGGCCGCGCCGAATCCGTCCGGGCAGCCCGCGTGGTAGAAGCAGCGTTTCTTCAAGGTGGGTGGTTCCGGCGCGTCCGGTCTCGGCCTCTTCACCGGGGGGTCGGGAGAGTGTAGCGGTCCGGATTCGCAGGGGAATCGGCGGGCTTCGATGACGCGCCGGAGGGGGAGGGCTAGGTTCCGGCCGCTCCCGGAGACCCGATGTTCCGACCCATCGAACGCATCGCGCTCGCGGCCCTCGATCGGCCCGCCCAACGCGGCGAGTGGCTGCGCATCGTCGACGGCTTGCACGCCGATCCCGGATTCTGGTGGCTCGACAGCGCGCTCGAGGGGGGGCGTCTCGGACGGTATTCCTTCGCCGGCGCCGACCCCTATCTCCGACTCTCCGCGCGCGTCGCGGAGGACGGCGACACCTCCGTCGAGATCGAAGTGGAGCGAGGCGTCCGCGCCGGCCTCGACCGCGGCTACCACCGGGTCGTGGCCGATCCGATCGAGACCGCGCGCGCGCTCCTGCCCCGCGCGGACTCGCTCGTCTATTCGACGCGGACCTCGAGCCGATCGGGCAACCGACGCTGGCACGAGGTGGCGGGGCTCTCCGCGGGCCTCGACCTGCCCTTCCTGGGCGGCGCGGTCGGCTACTTCGGGTACGAACTCGGCGGCGCCTTCGAGACGCGCATGCACTTCCGGAACACCGACGACGTCGGCCTGCCGGACCTCTCGCTCGCCTTCGTCGACCGCGTGCTCGGCTACGACCATGAAGCCGAGCGTCTCTGGGTCTTCG
The DNA here is from genome assembly GCA_039187915.1 of Myxococcota bacterium. Taxonomy (GTDB): domain Bacteria; phylum Myxococcota_A; class UBA9160; order UBA9160; family UBA4427; genus UBA4427. The sequence goes on along the minus strand of JBCCZJ010000071.1, from coordinate 11,953 downwards.
GCCTCGGCTTCGGGGACGCGCGTTCGAGCGGCGGCGCCGGGCCGAAGGAGACGGCCATCGCGCGCTCGCGCCACGTGGTCGACGAAGCGGCCGCCCGGATCGAATGGATCCTCTCGGAAGGCCCGACGCCCCGGCGGGTCCCGGAGCCGGCGCCGCCGGCCGAGCTCGAGATCGATTCGACCGTCGACGCAAGCGGTTACGTGAAGGCCGTCGACACCGTCTTGCAGGAGATCGGTCGCGGCAACGTCTACCAGGCGAATTTCAGTCAGCGCCTGTCCGTGCCGGCCACGGCTCCGCCCTTCGACCTCTACCGCCGCCTGCGCCGGCACAATCCGGCGCCCTTCGGCGCCTATCTGTCGCTGCCGGAAGCGACGGTCCTCTCGAGTTCGCCGGAGCGTTTCCTGCGCGTCGACGAGGCGCGTCGGGTCGAGAGCCGGCCGATCAAGGGAACGCGCGCGCGCGGCGCCGATCCCGAAGAGGACGATCGGCTCGCGAGCGAGCTGGCGGCGAGCCTCAAGGATCGCGCCGAGAACCTCATGATCGTCGACCTCGTCCGGAACGATCTCGGGCGCGTCTGTACGCCCGGCTCGATCGCCGTGCCGGAACTGATGAAGATCGAGACCTACTCGGCGGTCTTCCAGATGGTCTCGACGGTTGCGGGGGAGCTGGCGACCGGGCGCGACGCGTTCGATCTCGTCCGCGCGACCTTCCCTCCGGGCTCGATGACCGGAGCGCCGAAGCTCGCCGCCGTCCAGCTCCTCGAGGAGCTGGAGCGCGTGCGGCGGGGCGTCTATGCGGGCGCGCTCGGCTATTTCGACGTGCGCGGCGGCCTCGACCTCTCGGTCGTGATCCGGACGATCGTTCACGACGGGACGCGCGCCCATCTCCACGTGGGCGGCGGGATCGTCGCGGACTCGAAGCCCGAGGCCGAGTACGTCGAATCCCTCGACAAGGCGAAGGCGCCGCTCGCGGCGCTGGCGGCGAGCCCCGCCGCGCCTTGAGGTCGCGGACGCGCGCCCGGTGATGAAGATCTACGTCGACATCGACGACGTCCTGGCGCGGACGATCGAATCGCTGATCGATCTGCTCGACGAGACCCACGGCCGGCGCGTCGACGTCGAGGCGGTCCGCCACTTCGACCTCGAGAAATCCTTCGACCTGAGCGACGACGAGATCTTCGCCTTCATGGAACGCGCCCACACCGACGACGCGCTCGAACGGATCGAGCCCGTCGCGGAGGGGATCCGGACGCTCGAGGACTGGCGCGGGGACGGGCACGAGGTCCATCTCGTGACGGGGCGCCCGCCGGCGGCGAACGCCGCATCGCGGCGCTGGCTCGAGCGTCACGCGGTGCCTCACGTGGCGCTCCACCACCTCGACAAGTGGTCGCGGCCGACCTGGAACGAGGCGGGGCTCCCGGCGCTCGCCTTCGACGAACTCGGCGCGATGGCCTTCGACTTCGCGGTCGAAGACAGCCTCGATACGGCCGTCCGGCTGGTCGAGGAATTCGCGCTGCCCGTCGCGCTGATGGATCGCCCCTGGAATCGCGATCTGTCGGGCGTCGCGCCGGCGACCCGCGCGCGGCTCACGCGCTGCGTCGGCTGGGCGCCCGTCGCCGGCATGATGGCGGCGCTGCGTTAGGCGAGGCCGCTCAGTCCGGACGTTCCGCCGCACGGACGAGGGCGGCGAGCCCCGAGACGATCGGCGTCTCGACGCCATGTTCCCGGCCGAGGCGTTCGACGGCACCAGCGAGCGCCTCGATCTCCGTGGGCCGGCCGGCGCGGAGATCCTGGAGCATCGAGGACTCGTGCCGCGCCGTCGGCGGAATCAGCACGTCGTGGAAGTGCCGCAGATAGGTCGCGGCGTCGGGCCATCCCGATGGCATCCCCGCCGCCGCGAGGACCGCGAAGATCTCCCGGATCACGCCGTCGACGATCCTGCGCGTCGTCGCGTCCTCGGTCAGCTCGCCGTAGCGGCGGCCCGTGAGCGCGCCGATCGGGTTCAACGCGCAGTTGTAGAGCATCTTGCCCCAGAGCACGGCGCGCATGTCCGCCGTCGTCTCGGCGGGGATCCCCCCCTCGCGGATCCGGCCGACGAGGGTTTCGAGGCCCGGCACGGAACCCGGGTCGAGATCGAAGACACTCCCGAAGGCAATGGGGGAGGCGTGCGCCGTGATTTCGACGTGGTTCGGGCTCCGCCGATGGAAGCCGGTGATGACGCGGGCGTGGAGCAGACGTTCGGTCGGCCAGAACGAGCGGAAGGGCGCCTCGTTGCCCCAGCCGTTCTGGCAGAGGACGAGGCGCGTCGACCCGGGCAGGTCGGACGCGATCGGCGCCAGCGCGGCGGCGACGTCCGTCGCGGCAAAGGCCTTGGTGCAGATGAGGATCCAGTCGGGCGCGGCCGCCACGAGCGCCGTCGGATCGGTCACGAGGGTGAGGCCTTCCGGCGGGACGTGTCGCTCGCCGAAGAGACCGCTCCGCGCGAGTCCGTCGCGTCGTACGTGCTCGAGCGTCGCAGGATCACGGCCGACGACGAGCAGGCGCTCGCCCTCACGCGCGAGGCACGTCGCGAGGCCGAGGCCGACGGACCCGGCGCCCCAGATCGCGATGTCCACGTCGGTTCCGCCTCGTTCCCGAGAGCGGCTCATCCGCGCCTCGGGCGGGCTAGTCTTGCACGCCAGAGCGAGTCGGGGGAGTCGTGCGGTGAAGAGGCAGCGGAAGAGCAGACGAGGCGACCAGCCGCCCTTCGGTCGCCGACTGCGCGCAGGCGCGGCGCGCGCGATCCTGCTGCTCTTCGCATGCGCCGCGACGGCCGCCGGCGGGCCGCTCCACGAAGGTCCCGGCGCCGCAGACCCGCTCGCGAGCCTGACGCCCGCAAAGCGGGCAGGCGCGAAGGCGCTCGGCATGGCGCGGATCCATCTCGACGCGGGGCGGCTCGCGCGCGCGAGAGAGACCCTCGTCCACGTTCGGACGGCGGAAGCCCTCGCCGGGTATGCGGAGCTGCTCCGGGTCCGGATCCTGATCGCCGAAGGCCGTCCCGACGCGGCGGTGGAGGCGGCTTCGAGCGCGCTCGAGGACTCGGCGGCGGCGCAGAGCGCCGCGCTGCGCGCCGCGCTCGGCGTGCTGCGCGGCGAAGCCCTGGCCATGCAGGGCGATGCGAGCGGCGCCGAGCTCGCCTGGAGCGCGGTCCTCGGCGACGCGGGGCCTGAAGAGACCTCGGTTCGCGAGTCGATCCAGCTCGCGATCGTCTCCTCGCGTCAGCGATCCGGCAGCCTCGAGGCCGGGATCGACCCGCGCGTGCTGCTCGACCGCCACTACGCCGACGTCGCGGTCGCGACCGAGCGGGTGCCGGCTTCCCTGCTGGCCGGCCCGGCCGTGCTCGACCGCGCCGACGCCGCGCTCGAGGCGGGCCATCCCGAAGAGGCGCGGCAGCTCTTCGAGACCGCGATCGGGAAGGACCTCGACCCCGCCCAGGCGCGGAGCGCGAAGATGGGGCGCGCTCGCGCGCTCTTCCGGGCTCGCAAGTACGCGTCGGCCGCGAAGGCCTACGGGGCGCTCCTGCCCGACGTCGAGGCGCGCTTCTGGCGGGCGCGCAGTCTGGCCCGGAGCGGCGACGTCGACGGAGCGCTCGCGGCCTTCGCCCGCGTCGCCGAGAGCGGCGACGCCGCGCACGCGAGCTGGGCGCTCTACCTGGCCGGGACGCTCTACGAGGATCGTGCCTAGATGGAGCGCGCGATCGACGCCTTCCGCCGCGCCGCCGCGCTCGATGCAGACCCGAAGCGCACGCGCCAGGCGCTCTGGCGCGAGGGTTGGGCGCAGTTCCAGACGCAGGCCTGGGCGGACGCGCGCGTGACGTTCACGACCCTCGCGAAGCGGACCGACGATCCGATCTCGGCGCTGCGCCCGACCTACTGGCGGGCCCGTGCCGCGGGGAAGGCGGGGAACGCCGCGCAGGAGCGCAAGGAGCTCGAAGCGCTCGCTCGCTCCTTCCCGCTCACCTACTACGGCTGGCGCGCGCGCGAGCGACTCGGTCTCGACGACGGGGGCTTCGCGCGACCCGAACGGACGCTCGCCGAGGGCACGCGCCGGATCGACGACGAGACGATCGAGCGTGCGGCCCTGTTGATCGAGGCGGGCCTCGACGACCTGGCCCGGGACGAGCTGCGTTTCGCCGCGCGGCGGGTCCGCGGGTTCCATGACCGCACGCAGGTCGGCGTGCTGCTCGCGCGCGTCGGCGACTACCATCGCGCCAACGAGCTGGTCGTGACCGCCTACGCCGACTCGCTCTCGCGTGGGCTCCAGCCGGGTCGCGAGGCGCTCTGGTGGCTCGCATGGCCTCCGGCCCATCGCGACACGATCGAAGCGGTCTTCCCCGAGGACGCCGCGATCGAACCCGCGCTCGTCCAGGCGATCATGCGCGAGGAGAGTCACTACCGCGTCGACGCGAGATCGTCGGTCGGGGCGCTCGGACTGCTCCAGCTCATGCCCTCGACCGCGAGCCAGCTCGCGCGCGAGAACGACCGGGCGGACTTCGTCGTCGAGGACCTCTTCGATCCGGAGACGAACATCGCCCTCGGCGCGCGCTATCTCGACCAGCTCTCCCGTCGCTTCGACGGGCGGCTCTCCGCGGCGATCGCGAGCTACAACGCGGGCCCGCGGCGGGTGTCGACCTGGCTGCGCGGCGACGCAGCCGCGCTCGAGGACGACGTCTGGGTCGAGAACATCCCGTACGACCAGACGCGGGCCTACGTGAAGCGCGTCCAGCGCAGCCTCCACGTCTACGAGCGCTTCTACCGCTAGGTTCGCCCCGCCCGGGCGCGTGGTCGCCTTCCTCGCCAGCGTCTACCGTTGCCAGCCGAGGAGAGTCGCCATGCCCGAGATGACCTACGCGGAAGCGGTCGCCCGGCTGACCGGCCCGGGAAGCCCCTTCGAGCTCGTGCCCGAAGACGTCCGCGGGATCCGGATGCCGGTGTTCAAGACGCGGCCGAAGAACCTGCGCGAAGTCCTGGTCGGCTCGCTCGACCACGGGGACGCGGAGCTCGCCGTCTGGGACACGGGCGAGCGATGGACCTTCGCGGGGCATGCGCGGCAGGTCGCCTCGGTCGCGGCCGCACTCGCGGAGAAGCACGGGATCGGAAAAGGCAGCCGCGTCGCGATCCTCGCCGCCAACCGTCCGGAGTGGATCCTGACCGCGTGGGGCACGCTCGTCCTCGGTGGGACGGTCGTCGCCATGAACGGCTGGTGGCAGGGCGACGAGATCGCGTTCGGCGTCGGGCTGGGCGAGCCGGACGTGCTCTTCGCGGATCGTGGGCGGCTCGCGCGCGTGGCGGGGAGGGATCTCGGGGTGCCGACGGTCGTCTTCGAGGACGCCTTCGCCGCCTACGTGGACCACGATCGCGCGGCGCCGCTGCCCGATACGCCGATCGACGAGGACGACTGCGCGGCGATCATGTTCACGAGCGGGACGACCGGACGGCCGAAGGGCGCGATGATCTCCCATCGCAATTTCATCGCCTTCCTCCAGATCAACTTCTGCAACGGCGCGCTCAAGTTCATGCTGAACCCGCCCGGGCCGGAAGCGCAGGGCCTCCCGCCGCTCGTCGGGATCAACTCGAATCCGCTCTTCCACGTGTCCGGCTTCCAGAGCGGCGCGCTCATGGGCCCGGCGACCGGCATGAAGACGATCTGGACGACCGGCCGCTTCGACGAAGAGAAGATCTTCCGGCTGACCCTCGACGAAGGCGTGACCCGCTGGGGCGGGATCACGACCCAGCTCTGGCGGCTGCTCGAGCATCCTTCGTTCGATTCCGAGACCTTCGCCCAGGTGCGCTCCGTCGGCGGCGGCGGGTCGACCTTCTCGCCGGACCTCCAGCGCACGGTGCGCGAGAAGCTCCCGAACGCCGCGAAGGACTTCAACGTCGGCTACGGCCTGACCGAATGCGGCGGGCTCTGCGCGATGGCGATGGGCGACGTGCTCGCCGAACACCCGGAGACCGCGGGGCGTCCGCTGCCCGGGAACGACGTCGCGATCTTCGACGACGAAGGGAAGCGTCTGCCGGACGGGGTCGACGGCAACATCTGCGTGCGCGGGCCGAACGTGATGCTCGGCTACTGGCGCAACGAGGAGGCGACTCGGGAGACCTTCTTCGACGACGGCTGGCTCCGGACCGGCGACATCGGCCAGATCCGCGACGGTCTCCTCTATCTCGCTTCACGCAAGCGCGACATGATCATCCGCGGCGGCGAGAACGTCTACCCGACCGAGATCGAGAACCGGATCGACGACCATCCCGCGGTCGAGGAAGTCGCCGTCGTCGGGGTCGACCACCGGACCCTCGGCCAGGAAGTGAAGGCCGTCGTCCGCCTCCGCGCGGGCCGCTCGCTCGAGGCGCAGGCGCTCAAGGACTTCGTGGCCGAGACGCTCGCCTACTACAAGGTTCCGACGCACGTCGAGTTCCGCGAGGAGCCGTTTCCGCGGAATGCCACGGGCAAGATCTTGAAGGCCGTGCTGACCGGCGAGGCCGAGAATCCGTTCGAGGAGTAGCCGGACGCAGGGTCCGTCCGCTCGCGACGAATCGGGTATGCTCGCGATTCCTCGATCGCGACCGCTCGTTCGCGGATCCCAACGGAGACCGTCTCTATGTCCACTGGCCCCCTCGCCGGCGTGAAAGTCCTCGAAATCCAGGGAATCGGCCCCGGCCCCTTCTGCTGCATGATGCTCGCCGACATGGGCGCGGACGTGGTGCGGATCGATCGCGCGGGCAACGTGCGCAAGATGAAGGGCCCGTCGAAGGACGTCCTCGCTCGGGGCCGCCGAAGCGTGGCGGTCGATCTCAAGTCGCCGGACGGGATCGAAACGGTCCTCAAGATGGTCGAGCAGGCGGACGTGATCGTCGAGGGCTTCCGCCCGGGCGTGATGGAGCGCCTCGGGCTCGGCCCGGACGTCTGTCTCGAACGGAATCCGAAGATCGTCTTCGGGCGCATGACCGGCTGGGGGCAGGAGGGACCGATGGCCCACGCCGCGGGTCACGACATCAACTACATCGCGCTGGCCGGCGCCCTCGAAGGGATCGGCCGCCAGGGCGAGAACCCGGTCCCGCCCCTCAACCTCGTCGGCGACTTCGGCGGCGGCGGCATGCTGCTGGCCTTCGGCGTCGCGTGCGCCCTCGCCGAGCGCGCGACCTCGGGCAAGGGGCAGGTCGTCGACGCCGCGATGGTCGATGGGGCCTCGACGCTGATGGCGTTCTTCTCCGGCATGAAGGCCATGGGCGGATGGGGCGACGGCGGTCGCGGCACGAACCTGCTCGACACGGGCGCCCATTTCTACGAGACCTACGAGACGAGCGACGGGAAGTTCATCTCCCTGGGTTCGATCGAGCCCCAGTTCTACGCGGAGCTGATGGAGAAGCTCGGCCTCACGGACGACAAGACGATCCCGGCCCAGATGGACCGCTCGGGTTGGCCGCTGTTGAAGGCGCGATTCGAGACGCTCTTCAAGACGCGGACCCGCGACCAGTGGTGCGAGCTGATGGAGGGCACCGACATCTGCTTCGCGCCGGTCCTCTCGCTCGACGAAGCGCCGGACCATCCCCACATTCGCGCGCGTAATACCTACGTCGACTTCGCAGGCGTCGTCCAGCCGGCGCCGTCCCCGCGCTTCAGCCGCACCGAGGCGACGCTCGACCGTGTGCCGCCCCACCCGGGCGACCAGACCGACGAGGTCCTCGCCGACTTCGGATTCTCGAGCGAAGACGTCGCCAGGCTGCGCGACGCCAAGGCGATCGCCTGAGGCGACAGTAGCGGCCCGCGGCGACTCGCCTAGCTTCGTCGGTCTCGGACGTTCCGACTCGGATCTGATAGAGTCCGGCGCGACCGGCCGGCCCGGACCGGTCCGCCCAGGGGGTCCCCGTGAATCCGAAGTTCGCCATCGTCCTGCTCGCCGCGCTGCTCGTCCTGATGTTCGGCCAGCGCTTCCTGCATGCGGTCCCCGCCGGCCACGTCGGGGTCGCGATCCTGTTCGGCGAGGTTCAGGACGAGTCCTATCCGGAAGGCCTCCACTTCGTGAATCCGCTGCTGTCCTGGAACGATCTCGATGCGCGTCAGGATTCGTACAAGATCCCGCAGCTCGAGATGCCGACCCGGGATCAGCTGCTCTCGAAGGTCGACCTCTCGATCCAGTGGCGGCTCGACGCGACGCGCGCCGCGCAGATCGTGCGGGATACCGGTGACAAGAGCCGTCTCGTGGACGTCCACCTGAAGCCGACCGTCCGATCGCTGGTGCGCGAGCTCGGTACGACGATCGAGCGCGCCGAGGACCTGTTCAAGGACGAGGTTCGCGTCCAGCTCGCCGTCGAGATCGAGAAGGCGCTCAAGGAGTACGTGACCGACAAGGGCATCATCGTCGACTCCGTCCTCCTCCGGAACATCAATCTCCCGCCCGTCCTCGCCGAGGCGATCGGTCGGAAGAAGGAGCGCGAGCAGGAGGTCGAGCGTGAACGCGCCGAGCTCGAGCGCGTGAAGCTCAACCAGGAACAGCAGGTCGCGCAGTCGGTCGCCTCGCGGCGTGCTGCCGAGGAGGACGCCAAGCGCCTCCGGATCCTCGCGGACGCGAAGGCCTACGAGATCGCCACGATCAATAAGGCCGCTTCCGGCAACCCGGCCTACATCCAGCTCCAGAGCCTCGAGGCGCTGAAGAAGATGGCCGAAGACCCGGCGGCCAAGCTCTACTTCATGGACTCGAACTCGCCGTCGCCGCTGCCGCTCCTCAACCTGGGCGGCGCGGGCAAGTAGGCGCGCGGGCGCGGCGCTACTTCCAGGCGAAGAGCGGCTGCTCGTAGTGGGCGACGCGAGTGTGTCGGCCGTTGAGCACGACCTCGCGCATCTGGAAGAGGACGGCCGCCGTCGGGCTGTGGATCAGGGTCCCGAGCATCGGCACCGAGAGCACGGGCCGGTCGCTCTCCGGGATCTCGCGCAGCACCGGAACGCCCGGCTTCTCGAGCTCGTCGAGCGGGACGACGTGGAGTCGCTCGACCTCGTCCGGATTCGGGCGTAGGGTCTGGCCCGGCTCGGCCCAGCAGACGATCGGCGTCATTCGGAACCCGGAGCGCGTCGGAAAGTCGTCGAGCCGGCCGAGCACGTTCTCCTCGGAGAGCGCGAGTCCGATCTCCTCGTGGGTCTCCCGCAGCGCCGCCTCGACCGCCGTCTCGCCTTCGTCGAGCCGGCCGCCGGGCAGTGCCCATTGGCCTGCGTGGCGACGGAGGGTGCCCGGTCTGCGCGTGATCAGGAAGCAGGCGCGGCCCTCGGCGTCGGGCGTGATGATGAGGGCGACGGCGGCGGGGCGGAGCTCCGGCCGGTCGTCGGCGAGACAGCGGGGCACGAAGTCGGCGAGATGCGCGTCGGCGCGCGCGCGCAGCGACGGTTCGAAGACGTGGAGGCGATTCGGCACGGGCCGAGCATAGGCCGTTCGCCGCGGGACGGGTCCGGGACGAAGCGACGACGAGAGACGCCCGGACGGGCAGGAGCAGGACGCATTGGCGACGGCGCAGGAGACGAGCTGGAACGAGGCGTGGGCGAGCGCGCGAAAGACGCTCGACGGCACGACGCGGGTCCGCGTGCCCGGTGCCGGCGAGGGCGTGGAGATCGCCACGATCGACTGGGGAGGCGACGGGCCGCTCGCGTTCCTTCATCACGCGAATGGTTTCTGCTCGGCGACCCTCGCACCGATCGCCCAGGCGCTTCGCGCGCGCTTTCGGGTCGTGGCGATGGATTGCCGGGGGCAGGGAGACTCGACCTCGATTCCGCCGGAAGGCGATGCCTACGACTGGGGCGCGCTCGCGGCGGACGTCGAGCATGCGGTCCGTGCGACCCTCGAACGCACGGGCCACGAGCGGGTCGCGCTCGCGATCGGGCATTCCTTCGGCGGCGCGCTGCTCCTGCGCGCCACGAGCCTCGGTCGCACGCCGATCGAGCGTCTCCTCCTCTGCGACCCGGTGCTGCATCCGAAGCCCGATCCCGACGACCCGGCGCCGCGCGGCGGGGCCCGCCTCGCCGAGCTGTCTCGCCGTCGTCGCGACCGCTTCCCTTCTTTCGCGGAGGCCTACGACCACTGCCGGACGCGCGGTCTCTTCGCCGGCTTCACGGCGGAGGCGCTCGCGCTCTACGTCGGGGAGGGCATGGCCGAGACCGAAGACGGGGCCGAGGTCGCGCTCAAGTGTCATCGCGAGATCGAGGCCGCCGTCTTCGACAGCCACCAGTCGCACCTCTGCGCCGACGACGTCGAGGCGGTTCCCGCGCGGACTTTGTTCGTGCACGCGCGGCGCGGTAATTTCGATCTCGCGCTTTTCGAGGCGGTGGCCGCCCGGATGTCGGACGGTCGCGTGACGAGCGCGGATCTCGGCCATCTCTTTCCGATGGAGCGGCCCGAGGCCGTGCTCGACGCCATCGAGGAACTGCTGCGCGACTGAGCGAGCCGCCGGGTCGGAGACCCGTCGCCCTCGCTCGCGGAGAATGGAAGATCCGATGCCCGACCTGCCCGAACACCCGGACACGCTGCGACCCGAAGCCTTCGCCGTCTTCAAGGACGAGAAGATGGGGAAGTCGACGCTCTTCGAATCCGAGCGGATCCTGGTCGGACTGAACTGCTTCGAGCCCGGGCAGGCGCACGCGCTCCACGCCCACGAGGGCATGGACAAGGTCTATCAGGTGCTCGAGGGGACGGGCACGTTCCTGCTCGAGGATCGCGAGCTCCCGATGGAGCCGGGCGTCATGCTGATCGCGCCGTCCGGCGTCCCGCACGGGATCCGCAACGATGGCGACGCTCGCCTCGTCGTCTCGGCGATCCTCGCCCCGGGGCCGGGCAAGAAGTAGGGCCGGCTAGGCCGGCCGCCGCCGCCCGCCCCGACGGAAGGCCGAGACCCAGCGCGTCGGCCGGTCCTTCGCGTCGATCTCGAAATAGCGGTAGGGCAGATCGGCGGCCTTCGTGATCCCGACGCGCGGGCTCGCGCCGACGGGCGCCGACGCGCCCGGTGGGGGGTGGATCCGCAACGCGCCCCCTAGCAGCGAGCGTCCATCGTCGGCCAGCGTCAGCCCGAGCGCCTGGCCGAGCCGCCCCGGGCCGACGGTCAGCCGGTGCGGCGGGGCGTCGGCCCCGAGCCCACGCAGGCGCCGCATCGCGTCCAGCCCCTCGAGCGGTTCCGCGGCGCGCAGCAGCACCGCCGCCCCCCGCCCCGCGACCTCGCAGACCACGTTCACGCAGGTGTGGATGCCATAGCTTCGATACGCGTACAGCCGCCCGGCTGGGCCGAACATCGCGCCGTTTCGCGGGGTCGGTCCGGGGTGAGCATGGGAGGCGGGATCCGAGCCATCGCCCAGGTAGGCCTCGACCTCGGTCAGCCGCACGACCAGGCGGATCCCGCCCGGGAGGCGGTGGACCAGGCGGCAGCCGATCAACGCCGGGCCGACGTCGCGGGCGTCCCGGGCGTAGAAGCGGCGGCGGAGAGGCGGACCGAGGGGCACGCCCGCAGTATCGGACGCCGGCACGCCGGTCGGCCAGGGGAATGGGCGCCTCGAAGGTTGAGAATCGCGCCTCGGACGCCGATGACTTGTATGCTCTCCTCGTTGTCCGTCCACGAACCCGCCCCCCGCGTGTACCCAAGAACGCTGAGGCCCAGATGGCAAGATCCGACGCGAATCCGTCCCCTTCCAACCCGAACCCGGATGCGGCGAGCGACGAGCCCACGCCGCCGGAGTCGCGCTACCTCGACCAGTTCGGGATCAACGCGGGCTGGGTCGAGACGATCGAGGATCAGTATCGCGTCGACGCGCGTTCGGTCGACGAGAGCTGGAGCGCCGAGTTCGGCGGCGTCGTCGATCCGCGCGAGGTCCGCGACGAGCTCCGCCGCGCGGCCGCGCCTGCGCCGCCCGCCGCACCGCCCGTACACGCGGCGCCGCGCCCG
>JBCCZJ010000070.1:0-14457 GCA_039187915.1 Myxococcota bacterium | reverse complement strand
GCGATCGGCCGCCGGGCGCGGGCCCGGGCGCGGCGCGCGATCGGTCGCCGCGCCGTGGCCCGCCGGGTTTCGGACGACGTCCGCCCGGCGCATCGCGCGCGCAGGGGCACGTCGCGGTCGTCCGCGGACCGATCGAGAGCAGCGAGCAACGACAAAGGAGATCCTTCGGGCGCGACGGGGGGTCGCGCGGAACGCGCTCCGGTCGGAGGCGATCCGGGGCGAACGAGGCTATCACAGGGCCGCGACGGCGAGGTCCGGCTCCATCGTAGGGGCCCGGCTCGCTCCCTCCGGTTCCAGGAGATTCGATTGAACGGCGAGATCCGGTTCGCGCACCTCTCGGACTGGCACGCCACGACCCTCGCGGGGGGCGGCCTCGCGCGTTTTCGCGGCAAGCGCATCTCGGGCTGGGCGTCCTGGGCGCTCAACCGGAGACGCCACCACGACCCCGCGATCCTCGAAGCGGCGATTCGCGACGTCCGCGCGCAGGCGGTCGATCGCGTGCTCGTGACGGGCGACCTGACCCACATCTCGCTGCCCCAGGAGTTCGAAGTCGCCGCGGCGCAGCTCGCCACGCTCGGTTCGCCCGAAGAGGTCTTCCTCGTTCCGGGCAACCACGATTGTTATGTGCGCACCGATCCTGCACGCACCTGGGATCACTGGGCCCCCTACCTGCGCGGCAGCACCGCCCCAGAGCTGCCCGCCTCGCTCGCCGCCGTCGCGTCCCCCGCGCCGGCCGAGGGGCGCGCGCCGACCTACGCCGATTATCCGACGCTCCGCGTCCACGACCGGCTCGCGGTGATCGGTCTCTGTTCGTCGATCCCGACGCCGATCTTCGTGGCGGGGGGCGAGCTCGGAGAGACCCAGCGCATCCGTCTCGAGGCGCTTCTCTCGGCGCTCGGCCGGGAGGGCTTCTTCCGCGTGGTGCTGATCCACCATCCGATCGCCGCGGGTAGCGAGCCCGCGCGCCGCGCGCTCTGGGACGGCGATGCTCTTCGCGACATCCTCGCCCGAACCGGCGCGGAGCTCGTCCTCCACGGCCACAAGCACCGCCGCCGGCTGCGCACCGTGCCCGGTCCCGACGGCGAGGTCCCGATCATCGGCGTGCCGTCCTCGTCGGAGGTCGGGAGCAAGCCCGACAAGCGCGCCCAATACCACCTCTACCGCGTCCGCGACGACGACGGTGCCTTCCGACTCGAAGCGGAGATCCGCGGCTACGACGCGGAGCGCCGCGTATTCGCTCCGATCGCGGAGTCGCTCTTCGACTGAGCTGTGGTGGCGCCGCGCGGTCCGTCAGCGCGCCGCGAGGATCGCACGGACGAGCTCGAGGTCCTCGATCTTGTCGACGTCGACCGCGGCTTCGGCGATCGGGAGCGCGACCGCTTCGACGTGCGCGCCGATCACGCGGGAGGCGCGGTCCATCGCGCCGCGCAGGTCGAGGCGGCGGGTCGCGAAGAGCGCGAGGTTCGCGAGCCCGAACGCCCGGGCGAGCTTCCACGGCTGCTTGCGATCGTTCTCGACGCGCTGCCAGAACGTCGCGGCGGCGCGGCTCGCCGGCGTCCGGAAGTAGAAGAGGTTCGCGCCCGAATAGCGCTCGTCGCGGAAGGCCAGGTAGGTGCGTTTCGCGTCGGGGAAGCGGGCGCGGATCGTCGCGCTCGGGACGAGGCCGAGGGACAGGTCCGCGTCTCCGGAGCAGCCGCCCAGGAAGACGTCGAGCATCGCGTCGTCGAGCAGCGCGTGGTCGGCCGTCGTCACGAGCACCGGCGCCGCATCGAGGCCCGCCGCGTCGAGGCTCTCGAGCACGCTCCGGCTCGGCGAGTCGGTGCTTTGGAGGAGCGAGACGCGGCCGGAGGCGACGAGCGGCGCCCAGCCGGGCAGGGCCTCGACGAGGTCCGGCCGGTCGATGTTCACGAGCACGCGCTCGAGCCCGGCCCGCGCCAGCAGTCGCGCGACGACGCGCAGGAGCATCGGCTCGCCCTCGATCTCGAGGAGCGCCCGATGGGCCGCGCCGGCGGCTTCCGCGAGCGGATCCGCTCCGCCCCGCCGACCCGCGAGCACGACGGCGCGGGTCGGCCCCGCAGCGGGCCGCGACCCCGGTCCGCCGGGATCGGCCCCGACCGTGCCGGGATCGGCCCCGGACACCGCGGACTAGCCGAGGTCGCGCAGGGCGGAGTCGATCGCGCGGACCTCCGCGAGCAGTCGATCCAGCTCCTCGAAGCTGATCTGGCTCGGGCCGTCGCAGGGCGCGGCTTCGAGATCCGGGTGGGTCTCGAGGAACAGGGCGTCGATGCCGGCCGCGACGGCGGCGCGCGCGAGAGGCGCGACGAAGCGGCGGTCGCCGCCCGAGGAGCCGCCGTTGGCACCGGGGTACTGGACCGCATGGGTCGCGTCGAAGCAGACCGGCGCGAATTCGCGCATCGCGACCAGGCCCTGCATGTCCGTCACGAGGTTGTTGTAGCCGAAACAGGTGCCGCGGTCGGTCACGAGGATGTCCTCGCAGCCATAGTGCTTCAGCTTGTCGACCGCGTGGCACATGTCGTGCGGTGCGATGAACTGGCCCTTCTTCAGGTTCACGGCGATGCCCGCCGCGGCGCAGGCGGCGATCAGATCGGTCTGGCGCATCAGGAACGCGGGCACCTGGATGATGTCCGCGACCTCGGCGGCGAGCTTCGGCTGCTCCGGCTCGTGTACGTCCGTCAGGATCGGGAGCCCCGTCTCCTTCTTCACCGACTTCAGGATGCGCAGGCCCTCGTCGATGCCCGGTCCCCGGAAGGAGTCGTGGCGCGACCGGTTGGCTTTGTCGAAGGACGCCTTGAAGACGACCGGGAATTCATGCTTCTCCGCGAGCTGCTGAATCGTGCGCGCCACTTCCACGGCGTCCGCTTCGTTCTCGAGCACGTTCAGGCCACAGATCAGGACGAGCGGTGCGCCGTCTCCGACCGGAATCTTGCCAATCCGCATTCGCGTTCTCTCCTGGACCGGTTGCGAGGCGCGTCGCCTCGCGTCTGCCTCGTTCGTCTCATCGATGGCCGCGCGTGGTCTGGTCGCGCCGCTTCGTCTCTGGATCCGAACGTCTCCGGGAAGCCCGGAGTATCCCTCAATCGGGACGGCTGTGTATGAATCGAAATCGAACCCGATCGCGACAATCTTCGCACGCCCTGTCGCGTTCGAAGCCTCGAGTCGTCGCGATTCCGTCTCGCCGGTCTCCGCATCGAGGCGCGTCGACCGACCCTGGTTCCGTTTCCGGTTCTCCCCCCAACGCCCCCACCTTGGAGTGGTCGGGCATCACGTGCTGTTCGCGTCGTGAAGTCGACGAGCCCGTCTTCCGCTCGCGCCTTCCCTCGTGCGAGGCAGAGCGCGAGCCGAAATCAGACTCTCGCGCGTCCATGGTTCGAAGGGTGGGCCGATCGCCGTCGCAGGTTTCCCGACGCTCAGTCGGGTCCCGGCACCTGGCTTCGTCACACCCCCGAGACGGCACTTCCGCGATCCGGCACGGCGTAAGTATGACCGGATCCCGCGCGCCGTCGAGGACCTGACACCCGACTGGGCGCCCGGGGCCCCTCCTGTGGCGCATTCTGATGGGAATTCACTCCGAAAAAGGGACGATCGGACCGGGAGTCCGCGCCGGGAGGGCCTCGGGGCGCCTGTTGTAGACTCCGGCGCCCCCGCTGCCCGCACGGCCCCGGGCGTCGCGCCCGCGCCGTCCGCCCGAGCGAGAGAACCGAGATGGCTGCTCCGAATCCTCCCGAGCCCGCCGCGTCCGCGTCCGACTCGCCGTCGGCCGCGGGCGGAGGAAGCGACCCCGCTGCCGCGCAGGCGATCCGCGCGGCGATGGAGACGATCGTGCTGCCCGTCCGGCCGGGCGCGACGCCGAGCGAGGCGGCGCCGGTCGAGATCTACCTCGGGACCGAGCCCGCGCAGTACCGCGCGAATCGCGTCTTCGTCTGGTCGATCGAGCAGGTCCGGGATCCCGGTCGCGAAGTCCGGATCCACCTCATGTCCGAGCTCGAGGGCTTCGACCGCAAGGGCTGGACCACCGGGTTCACCAACTACCGCTTCGCGATCCCGGCCTTCCAGGCGGGCCGCGGGCGTGCGATCTACAACGACGAAGACCAGATCTACCTGACCGATCCCGGAGTGCTCTTCGACCATCCGCTCGGGGACGCCGCGCATCTCTCGATCTCCGACACCGAGTCGTCGGTCATGCTGATCGATTGCGAACGCATGGCGTCGGTCTGGACGCTCGAGGCGTCCCAGCGCGGCTGGAAACGAACCCTGCTCCGCAAGGCTTCCAAGGAGACGGGGCTGCGCGGTGATCTCGATCCCGGTTGGAACGCGCGGGACGAGGAGTTCGAGCCGGGTCGCAGTCATCTGCTCCACTACACGACGCTCCACACCCAGCCGTGGCGGCCCTTTCCAGAGCGTTTCGTCTATCAGCGCGGGTCCTACACGCAGCTGTGGCACGACTTCGAGCGCGATGCGATCGCCGCGGGCTTCGAGCTCTTCCATCGCGAGCGGCCGAGCCGCCGCTTCGAGGCCCACCTCGAGCGCCTGCGCGCGCTGCCGGTCAGCGACATGGGGAGCGGGATCGGCGTCGCCGGCGAGCTTGCTCATGCGGTCGAGCGCCTGACGCGCCGGACCAAGTCGCGCAGCCTGCTCGAAGTGCAGCCCGACCTGCGCGGGGACGACGCCCAGAACCCCGGGCGCTTCGGTCTCGACACCGAGCGCCGCGTCGGTCTGCTCGAGTTCCTGGAGAGCGACGGCGCCGAGGAGACCTTCGACGGCGTGCTCTGCGTCGACGGGCTCGAAGCCCTTCCGGTCTGGGACGTGCCGTGGGTCGTCGAGGCGCTCTTCCAGCGCGCCCGGCGCTTCGTCTACGTCGCCGTCCGGACGCCGGAGCATCCGCCGCGCCGTCGGTTCCTCCTGCCGCCCCAGGGCACCACGCACACGCCGGCCTGGTGGCAGAGTCACTTCGAGGCCGCCGCTCGGCGCCATCCCGAGATCGCCTGGGAGCTGATGACCGCGCGCGGAAACGCCTTCGAGGCCGATCGGATCCAGGTCCGGACGGGCGGGCCGCGGCCCGATCCTTCGCCGCCCGTGGTCTGGACGCTCTCGGACGGCGCGCCCGGCAACGACGTGCAGGTGGAGACGCTCGCGGAAGCGCTGGGCTGGCCCCGTCGCGCGCTTCGACCGCGCTTGTCCTCGCGTGCGCGGTTGCCTTTCGCCGGTCGCGGGGCCCGTCTCGATCGCCTCGAAGGCGACGCCGCCGCGTCGGGGCTCGAGCCGCCGTGGCCCGATCTCGTGATCGTGGCGGGCCGGAGGGTCGCGCCGATCGCGCGCTGGATCCGCGTGCAGGCCCAGGGCCGCACGCGGGTGGTCGCGCTCGGACCGAAGACCGCGACGCCGATCGACGCGGTCGATCTCGCGATCACCCAGCGCGGCGCGAACCTCTTCCCGCATCCGAGCCGGATCGAGGTCGATCGCCCCTTCGTGCCCGACCCGAACGCGGCCTCCGCGGTTCGTCGCTGGCAGGCGCGCCTCGAGGAGATCCCGGGCCGTAAGCTCCTCGTCGCGATCGGCAGCGGCACGCGCAGGCTCGGTCTCGATCGCGATTCCGCCGAGGCCCTCGGTCGGCTCGTCGCCGAGAGCGCGGCGGATCTCGGCGTCGCGGTTTTGGTCTCGGCCAGCCGCCATGCGGACGCCGGGATCCTGCAGGGCGTCCTGAACGGGCTCGGCCGGACCGCTTTCGTCCATCGGGAGACGCCCGACCAGCGGGCCGAGGAACGCCCCTGGCGGGCACTCGTCGCGGCGGCCGACGTCCACGTCCTCGTCGGGCTCGGCGAGACGAGCCTGACCGAGCTCTGCGCGACCGGGCGACCCGTCTTCCTGGCGCCCCAGCTCCGCGGCGGGCGCTCGCCGTGGGCGAGACTGCGGGACGCGGTGACGCGCGCCGTCGTCGACCGCGCCCAGGCGCGCCCCGCCAACGATCGCGGCACGACCCGCCCGCAGGAGGGGCTGGAGCTGCTCGCCGCGAAGACGATCGATCGTGGCTGGCTCCGGCCGCGCCGGGACGCCGACGCGCTCCGCGGCCGCCTCGTGCGCGCCGGGCACGCGCGTCTGCTGCGCGCGCCGATCCGCGCGACCGACCTCGAAGGCTTCTCGGGCGCGCCCGACGATGAAACAGCCGAGACGCTCGCGCGGATTCGCGCCCTGCTGGGCGTCTCGTCCGCATCCGCCGACCCCAAGGAGTAGGAACCCATGAAGCGAACGATCTTCACCGAAGAGCACGACCTCTTCCGCGCCGAGTTCCGGCGCTTCGCCGAAGCGGAGTTCATGCCGCACGCCGAGGAGTGGCACGAAGCCGGCATCTCGCCGCGCTGGGCCTGGGAGAAGATGGGCGAGAACGGATTCCTCGGCGCGAACCAGCCCGAGGAGTACGGCGGCGCCGGCGGCGACTTCCTCTACGACGCGATCATCATGGAAGAGCTCGCGGATCTCCGGCTGCACTCGCTGCAGGCCTCCCTCCACACGAACATCTGCATGCCCTATCTCACGACCTACGGGACCGAGGACCAGAAGCGGAAGTGGCTGGTCCCGGCGATCGAGGGGAAATGTCTGCTGGCGATCGCGATGACCGAACCCTCGACCGGTTCGGACCTGGCGAGCGTCCAGACGAAGGCGATCCGCGACGGCGATCACTACGTCGTGAACGGCGCGAAGACCTTCATCTCCTGCGGGCAGAACGCCGACCTCGTGATCGTGGTCTGCAAGACCGACCCGACGACCTCGCCGCCCCACGACGGGATGAGCCTGCTGCTCGTCGAGGCGGGCACGCCCGGCTTCGAGAAGGGGCGCAATCTCAAGAAGCTCGGCCTGAAGGGGCAGGACACGAGCGAGCTCTCGTTCAGCGACTGCCGCGTGCCGGTCGAGAACCTGCTCGGCGGCGAGGGGCGCGGCTTCAAGATGCTGATGGAGAAGCTCCAGCAGGAGCGCCTCTGCATCGGCATCGCCTCGATCGCGTCGTGCCTGCGCTCGCTCCGGGACACGGTCGACTACGTGAAGGAGCGCACCGCCTTCGGCCGCTCGATCGGCACCTTCCAGAACACGCAGTTCAAGCTGGCGGAGATGAAGACCGAGATCGAGATCGGCCAGGCCTTCATCGACAAGCTGCTCGTGGCGCACGTGAACGGCGAGGAAATCGTCGAAGAGGTCTCGATGGCCAAGTGGTGGGCGAGCGACCTCCAGAAGAAGGTCGCGGCCGAGTGCCTGCAGCTCTTCGGCGGCTACGGCTTCATGGACGAGTATCCGATCAGCCGCGACTACGCCGACGCCGCGGTCCAGTCGATCTACGCCGGCAGCAACGAGATCATGAAGGTGATCATCGCCAAGCGGATGGGCCTCGGCTGATCGCGCCCGACGACATCCGGGAGCTCGAACGCCTGGGGCGGCTCGGCTGGCCTCCGCTCGAGCAGGGCCGGCCGGGCGGCTGGCTGGCGGGCGCGAGCGGACGGCACACCCGCCGCGCGAACAGCGTCGCGGCGGTGCCCGGGGGCGACGGTGACCTCGATGCGCGCATCGACGCCGTCGAGGCGTGGTATGCCGCGCGCGACCTGCCGCCGGTCTTCAAGCTGACCGACGCGGCGGATCCAAAAGGGCTCGACGCCGCGCTCGCCGCCCGCGGCTACACGACGGACGGGGAGACGCTGTCCATGAGCGTGCGCCTCGGTCACGTCCTGCGGCATGCGCCGACCTTCGTGCTCGAGGATGCCGTCACGGATCTCTTCGCCGGCCGCGTGCGGCCTGGCTGGTTCGATGCGTCGTGTCGACTCTCGGGGATCCCGGACGACGAGCGGGACGACTACCGCGCGATCCTCGAGCGCTGTCTCGAGACCCAGTCGGCCGTGCTCTTCTGCGGGGTCCTGCGGGCCGGGGAGATCGTGTCCGTCGCGATGGGCTCGGTCGTGGAGGACGCGGTCTCGCTGGTCGCCGTCGCGACGGACGCCGCTCATCGCGGGCAGCGCCTGGCGGAGTCCGCCCTGCGGACGATCGTCTTCGCCGCCCGGGAGCACGGCGCGCGCAGCGCGATCCTGAACGTCGAGGCGCCGAACCATCCGGCTCGGCGCCTCTACGAACGCATGGGCTTCGAAGCGCGCTACCGCTACTGGTACCGGGAGCGCGCTTAGGCCGCGCGGCAGGTCGCCTGGATCGGCGCGCTAGAAGCGGTACTGGCCGCCGAAGGTGAAGACGCCGATGCCGTCGATGGCGTCTTCCTCGACGGCGTAGCCGCCGCCCTCCACGAAGAAGCCGACGTGGTCGGTGGCCCAGATGTCGACGCCGAGGATGAAGCGGGCGACGAAGGAATCCTCTTCGTCCGCGTTCGCCGCGTCGATCTCGAGTTCGCCGCCGCCGATGCCGATCGCAGCGTAGGGCTGGAAGTTCTCCGGGATCGGGGACTCGTCGAGCAGCGCGAGCGGGTAGACCTTCGGGCCGAAGGTGAAGGCGAAGCCCTCGCTGTCGAAGTCCTGGTTGCCGACCTCGACGTTGTCGTTGCCGCCGAGGAAGATGAAGTGGGCCTCGCCCGACAGCCACGGCAGGAAGCGGTAGCCGCCGGTCAGCGTGAAGCCGCCGCTCGCCTCGCTGTCCACGTCCGCGATGAACTCGCCGTCGTCGTAGTCGACCCGGCCGATCGCGATGCCGAAGGCCGCATAGGGGCCGGTGTAGGCGTCGTAACCGCGCACCTCGCCGTCGCCGAAGAGCGGCTCGGCGGCGAGGGCGGGCGTCGCAGCGAAGAGCGCGCCGAGCAGCGAGCCGAGCAGGAGGAGTCGGGTGGGCGTGGGCGCGAGGGATCGTTCGGTGCCAGGGATCACGTTTCGTCTCCGTTCGTGGCGTGCTCGCGATCAGGGGACCGCGGACGCGATGCAGCTTCGGGGACGCGCAGGATGCTCGCACCGCCCCGTTCGCGACAGTGCCCGGGAGCACGTCTCGGGTTACATCGAGGCGCGTTTTCGTCGCCCGTTGCGCGACGGAAACGTCCGTGGCGTGCGCGGCGCCCGTGGCGCCCGTGGCGAAGAGCAACCCATCGCGGAGCGGCGTGGGCGTGCGGCGGTTCGGCTCGGAATCAGAAGGACTTCGTGATGCGCTCGATCGCCTCTTCGACCTTCTCGCGGAGACCGAAGGCAGAGAGTCGGAAATAGCCCTCGCCGCAGGCACCGAAGCCCGAGCCCGGCGTCCCGACCACGTTCGCCTGCGAGAGCAGCGCGTCGAAGAACTGCCAGGAGTCCTGACCGTCGGGCGTCTTCAGCCAGACGTAGGGTGCGTTCACGCCGCCGAAGGTCGTGAAGCCGGCCTTCGACAGGCCCTCCTTGATCAGCGTCGCGTTCGCCATGTAGTAGTCGATGTTCGCCTGGACTTCCTTGGCGCCCTCGGCGGAGTAGATGGCTTCCGCGCCTCGCTGGACCGGATAGGACACGCCGTTGAACTTGGTGTTCGTGCGGCGGCTCCAGAGGGTCGAGACGGGGACGCGCTCGCCGTTCGCGTCGCGGCCTCGGAGCTCTTCCGGGATCACGATGTAGGCGCAGCGGATGCCCGTGAAGCCGGCGGTCTTCGAGAAGCTGCGGAATTCGATCGCACACTCCCGCGCGCCGTCGATCTCGAAGATCGACCGCGGCAGGTGGTCCTCCGTGATGAAGCGCTCGTAGGCGGCATCGAAGAGGAGGATCGCCTCGTTGGCGCGTGCCCACTCGACCCACTTCGCGAGCTCTTCCCTCGGTGCGACCGTTCCGGTGGGGTTGTTCGGCGAGCAGAGGTAGACGAAGTCGACCGGTGCGTCGGGCAGTGCCGGCATGAAGCCCGATTCCTCGGTGCACGGCAGGTAGGTGATGCCCGCGTAGCGTCCGCCCTCGTCCGGCGCGCCCGTACGCCCCGCCATGACGTTCGTGTCGACGTACACCGGGTAGACCGGGTCGGACACGGCGAGCGAAGAGTCGTCGGCGAAGATCTCCTGGATGTTCGCGGAGTCGCACTTCGAGCCGTCCGACGCGTAGATTTCGCTCGGGTCGATCTTCACGCCGCGGGCGCCGAAGTCGTGCTCGGCGATCGCCTCGCGCAGGAAGTCGTAGCCCTCGCTCGGTCCGTAGCCGCGGAAGCCTTCGGCGGTCGCCATCTCGTCGATGGCGTCGTGCATCGCCTGCCGGACGGCGCCGCCGAGGGGCAGCACGACGTCGCCGATGCCGAGCTTGATCACGTCGGCGTCGGGATTCGCGGACGTGAACACGTCCATGCGACGGGAGATCTCGGGGAAGAGGTAGCCGGCGGCCAGCTTCAGGTAGTTGTCGTTGACTCGTGCCATGTGGATCGGATCGCCTTGCGCGTGGGGAAGAGAGGGCGCAAGCCTATCCGAATCAGGGGCGCGGGGCTCCCGACGCCGGGCGCGCCGGGGGCGATCCGGCGCCGCTCGGCTCAGCCGATCGAGAGCGTGATCTGGCCGGTCTCGACGAGCCCGCCGACGAGGTCGTCGAGCTCCTGTTCGTCCTCGGTCCAGGCCGTGGCGGCGGCGATCAAGGAGCCCAGCTCGCACTCGACGACGGGCGTGTCGTGGAGCTCGGATTCGAGCCAGGTGGCGGTGTCGTTCGTGAAGTCTTCCATCGGTCCCCCCAGACGGGACCCGGAAGAGCAGGATGCGTGCCAGCCTCTGGTTCGGTGGGTGGAAAGTTCAAAATCCGTGTTAATTCAAAGGGTTGAGAAGCATCCTCGGCGCCGGCCCGCCGCCGGGGGCGGCAGCGCGGTCGATGCGGCGTCGGATTTCCGTCAGGTCTGCGGCCGATCCGCACGATTCGGTACGCACCCGGTTCCCTTGCGGGGCGGGTCGAGGCGCTCGACGGACGGGCGGACGGGACGGGCGCTAGAGTCCCGCGACGCCCGGGGGACCATGGAGACAGGCGATGACGGCGCATGGGACGACCGACAACGGCAAGGAAACGATTTCCCTCTACGGCTACCCGCAGTGTCCGTTCTGCGCGCGGGTTCTGCGCGCGATCGAGGAGCTCGATCTCGACGTCCCGCTCCGCAACACGATGCAGGACGGATCGAGCCACGACGCCCTCGTCGAGGCGACCGGCCGGCCCACGGTGCCCGTGCTGCGGATCGAGCACGCCGACGGCGAAGTCGAGTGGCTTCCCGAGTCGGCGGACATCATCCGCTACCTGATCGACCACTACGGCTGATCGGGCACGGCTGATCGGGCACGGCTGAGCGCGCCACGATCGGGTCCGCCTAACGCCGCACTCCGCCTCCGCACCGGGTTCGGGATCCGCCTTCGGGTCCGGCCGGTCCGCCGGGATCCCGCGCCCGTCAGACGAGTGTGATCCGCTCGGCGCCCACGCCGGTCAACCGATCGACGATCGCATCGAGGTGGTCCGCGTCCGGCGCGACGACGCGCAGCCGGGCCGTCGAGGGCTGGTCCTTCCGCTCGGCGAGATCGAGCGCGTCGACCCGGAAGCTCCCGGACCCGTCGGTCACGACGTCGAGCGCGCGGCGGAGGATCCCGTCGTCCAGCAGGTCGCCGCGAAGCGCCACGTCGGTCGCCTGGATCGGGCTCCGCGGCACGCGCTCGGGGCCTGAGAAGTCCGCCTGCTCGAGCAGCAAGGAGAGGCATTTCACGCCGCCGCCCGCGCGCAGGAACTCCGACACCGGATGGCACCGCGCTTCGAATCCCCAGGCGGCGAGCGACGCGCGCAACCCGTCGCTCGCGTCGTTCATGAAGAGCCGCTCGCCCACGCGGAGCGCGTTGCAAGCGAACGCCATCGCGTCGGCGTCGTCGACGGCGAGGCGATGGGACGCCGGGATCCGCCGCTCGATCTCGCCGCGCGAGCGCGCGTCGAAAGCGGCCGGGTAGTACATCACGCGGCCGCCGGGCAGGGGCGTGAAGCAGGTGTCGAGGTGATAGAAGCGCACGTCGACGAGGCGCAGGCTGGCGACTTCGACGCCGAAGGTCTCGGCGAGCGAGACGTGCGCTTCGAGCGCGGTGCGTACGCCGTAGCCGGCCCAGAGGAGCGGCTCGCCCGGCTGGAAGAGCGCATCGCCTTCGCCCTCGAAGGGATCGCGCCCCGCGACGGGCCAGATCCGCTGTCCGTCGCCTTCCAGCCACGCGATGAAGCTCGTTTCCTCCGCCCGGCGCTCGGCGTTCCGGAACCGGGCCGGGACCGCCTCGCCGGCGTGGAGGAGGGCGGCATTCGCCGCGAAACACATGTCGGGGCTGTCCGCGCGCGGCGCGACCGTCTCGACATGCGCGACGCGGGCGACGTCTTCGAAGAGCGCGTCCCACTGGGCGCGGGCACGCGCGCGATCGACCTGGCCGACCTGCCCCTCCATCCAAGGGTTGATCACGTAGTCGACGTCGAAATGGTCCGGCGGGCAGGTGAGGACGCGCATCGTTCCCTCCGATCGACGCCGCGACGAGCGCGCTTGAGACCCCGAGCGCCGACGCCCGGACAGTACACGCCGGACAGGGGCGGACGAGGGCGGCCCGGAGGCAGGTCGGACGCGGGGCATGCGAGACCACGGGGCTGGGCAGGAGGGCGGGCGGAGCGACTCCCGATCCCCGACCCCGACCCCGGCGAGGTCCGCGCTCGCGGGCGCGGGTCTCAGTCGCGCGAAGTGAGGAGGCCCCTCGACCCGCCTTCGGCGGCGAACGGTGGCTCGGTTCGGATCAGGCGGACGATCGGGATCGCGCGGTCGGTGCGCGTGCGGTACATGCGATAGGCGGGGATCGCGGCCTGGAGCTTGCGCCAGTACTCCATGCGCTGGTCCTTGGGCGCGGGCGCCCAGCGGACCTCGAAGCGTTCGCCGCGAAGCTGGACCCCCGCCGTCTCGGCCGCGCTCAGATTGAGCCACCAGGCCGGCGGCTTCTCGGCGCCCCCGTTGCTCGCGACGACCACGAGCTCGCCCCGGTGCTCGACGTAGGCGAGCGGGAGCGTGCGGGACAGGCCCGTCTTCCGGCCGCGGGTCGTCAGGAGGAGCATCTGGATCCCGATCAGGTTGCCCCCGACGAGTCCGCGGGTGCCGCGATAGACCGCACAGTGCGCGCGGGTGAATGCGAGCCAATTCGCCATGCCGGGCTTCTCTCTATCGGGGGGAGTTGCCGGTGAAGGGGGGCCGCCGGAGCGCGCCGGGGAGGCCGGGGCGGCCCTCGCGCGACCTCGAGGAGGATACCGGTCGGGGGCCGCGGGGGCGATCGGGGTTCCGATGGCGGTGGAAACCCCCGATTCCAGGACGGGCAGGGGTTCAGCGTCGTCCCGGGGCGGCCGATGAAGCCGAGGACACGCATTTTGGAGGACAGTCCATGTCCACTCGCATTCGACGCATCCTGGCCGTGCTGGCCGCCACGCTGATGTTCCAGGCTGCCTTCGTGCAGACTGCCGCCGCGCAGACCGTCGCGCAGGGAGACGCCGCCAACGCCTCGCCGGTCGTGGACGTGTTGCTCCTCCGCCCGGCAGGCTTCATGAGCCTCGTCGTCGGCAGCGGCCTCTTTCTGGTGACCGCGCCGATCGTGCTCGTGACGCGCCCGCACGAGATCGGCAAGCCGTTCAAACAGCTCGTCGTCCGCCCCGCCAAGTACGTCTGGGTGGATCCGCTCGGCGGCCACTAGGCGGACGGCCCGGGTCGCTCCGACCCGGACACCTCGCAGCTCCGAGCGCCTCGGCGCGCCGCGCGAGCGGCCCGTGCCGGGGCGTTCCTGCGTCTGGACGCCGGCGCGCGAGCGGGCGCGCCCTAGAAGTGGCGGAGCGTCTGGCGCGTGACGATGATCGCGATCGATACGACGCCGCTGTAGACGAGCCAGAGCAGCACGGTCTCGACCGATTGCGGATAGCGCGGCACGCCCCAGCGGTCCGCCACCGCCCAGCGGCGGAAGCGGATCCCCCCGAACACGTACAGGGCGAGTCCCAGCGAGAGGCTGAGCGCGGTCCAGAGCGTCGTCGTCTCGATCGGCATGTTCCAGGCAGATCGGCCGATGCGGGCGCGCACTCGATCCGGTGGAGGCCGGGGGCGGGATCGGGGGTCCCCCGGACTCAGTCGTCGTCCGCTTCGGCGCCCGACGCGTCCTCGGCGGCGGCGCCGGCCGCCGTCTCGGCCTCGCTGCTCGGGTCCACCCTGCCTCGGGCGCGCGTGATCCGGCTCGCGAGGTCGTCGGCCGGGCGGGCGCCTCGCGCCGGGTCGCTTCGCTCGCCGTCCTTCCGGTCCGAATCCGGGTAGTCCGGGAACGCGACGCCCTCCGCGAGCTTCGAGACCCAGGCGCGGAAGGCGCGTCGATCCTCGGGCGCCTCGCCGAGGCCCGAACTCCGGACCATCACGTGCCCGGCCAGCGCCTCTCCGAGGAGCGTGCAGGCCATCATGGCCACGCCGGTTACTACGATGAGAATATAGATGGGGGTAGACCGCATAAACGCTCCTGCTCGACTCTTG
>JBCCZJ010000069.1:0-14570 GCA_039187915.1 Myxococcota bacterium | reverse complement strand
GTCGATCTCGATCGCACCGCGGGTCGGGTCGTGGAAGCGCAGCACGAGATCGACGAGCGTCGACTTTCCGGTCCCCGTCCGTCCGACGATCGCGACGACTTCGCCGGCGCGGACCTCGAGGTCGATGCCGTCGAGGACGGGGGTGCCGCCGTAGTCGAAGGCGACGTCGCGGAACCGGATGGAACCGGGCCGGTCCGGCATCCGACGCGCGTCGGGCCGGTCCGGGACCTCCTCGCCCATGTCGAGGACCGCGAAGAGCCGGGCCGCGCTGCTCGCCGCCTCGAAGAGTCGCGGGATCGTCTGCATCAGGCTCTTGAGGGGTTTGTACGCGAGGCCGAGGATTCCGGTGAACGCGACGAGGTCGCCGATCGTGAGCCCGTCGAGCTCGTAGGCGACCGCGTAGCCGCCGATCCCGATCACCGCCGCGAAGAGCAGCGGCCAGATCATCTCGCCCGACGCCTTCACGAGCGCGCCGTTCTTGATCATCTTCATGTGTCGCCGGAAGAACTTCTCGGTCTCGTGATCGTAGGCGGCGGTCTCCGCGTCCTCGCCGCGGAAGGCCTTGATGACCTTGATGCCGGAGAGGATCGCGATCAGACGATCGGAGAGGCTGCCCTGGGTTTCCTGGCGGCGCGTCGCGAGGTCGAGGATGCGCCCCATGAAGGTCGAGACGAGGAGATAGAAGGGCGGGACGCCGATCAGGACGACCAGCGTCAGCGGGACGCTGATCCAGAGCATCATGACGACGCCGATCAGGATCATCTCCGCGTGGAGGATCACGTCCTTGTAGAAGAGCACGACCATCTGGCAGGCGATCTGCGCATCCGCCATCGAACGCGCGAGGAAGTCGCCGCTCGATCCCTCGCGGAAGGTGCGCAGGGGGACGCGAAGGAGCTTGCGTGCGATCGCGATGTCGACGCGCTGACGGACGCGACCGGCGACCCACTCGGCCAGGTAGGCGCGGCCCAACACGGCGAGCGGAGAGACGATCAGCGTCGCGCCCGCGATCGTGGCGATCGAAGCGATGTGCGGCCAGAGCGTGTCCATGGCGAGATCGTCCACCGTCCGCGGCAGGACGACGTCGTCGAGCACGGGGCGGATCAGCGCGACCCGCACGAAGGCGGCGGTCGCGACCACGAGGCCGAGCAGAACGACCGCGCCCACGCGCCCGCCGTCGCCCTTCGAGAGCGCGAGCAGTCGACGCAGCGCACGCCCGGCCGAGACCCGCGTCGGCGGATCGTCGGTCCCAGCGGGCGCGGAGGCCGCGGGCGCTTCGTCGGGTTTCGCCAAGGTCGGGCTCTCCCCATCGGAGGGGCCGGCCGCGCGGCAGACGCGCGGCGGCGGGGCGGGTCTCCGTAGGGTCGCAGGTCGGGAGCGGGCCGGCCAATCGATCGCGAGGGAGCGAGGCAGCGTCGTGTGGACGCAGGCTTTTTCGCCGTCTCCGCGAAGACTTGCGGGGAATCTCCGCTACGCTCCGGCCGCCTCGGGCCCGGCGCCGGCGTGGGTCACCCTTCGACGCATCGACCCTTCGATGCGCGTTCGTGCCGAGCCCGCCGCGTCGCGAGACGACGACGCTGCCAGACCCCCATTCGCAAGCCCGCAAGCAAGGCGCCGACGAAGCGCGCCTCGAGCAACCAGGAGAAGCCATCATGGCCGTGGAACGCACCTTCGCCATCATCAAGCCCGACGCCGTCCGCAAGAAGGTCGCCGGCCAGATCATCCAGCGGATCGAAGAGGCCGGGCTCGAGATCGTCGCCATGAAGAAGATCCAGCTGACCGAGCAGGGCGCCCAGGGCTTCTACGCGGTCCACAAGGAGCGCCCCTTCTTCAACGACCTCGTCGCGTTCATGACCTCGGGCCCCGTCGTCGCCCTGATCCTCGAAGGCGAAGGCGCCATCAAGCAGTGGCGGGACCTGATGGGGCCGACCAACTCGAACGAAGCGCCGGCCGGGACGATGCGCGGCGACTTCGGCACCGACGTCGAGCAGAACGCGACCCACGGCTCGGACGCGCCCGAGACCGCCAAGCTCGAGACGACCTACTTCTTCAACGCCAGCGAGATCCTGACGGCCTCCGAGGCGCTCTGAACCCCGCGGCGCTCCGTGGCTCTCGAAGCGCATCCGCCGGTCGGCGCCGATGCGCCTCTCGAAGCGCTTCCACCGGTCGGCGCCGGTGCGGCGCTCGAACCGCGGCTGAGCGGCCGCGCTTCTCGCGCTGAGGGCGGCAGGAGACGGAGCCGGCGCTGTGAATCGAAAACGGGTCCCCTGTCCGGGGGGCCCGTTTTTCTTTCGAGGCGACTGCGGGAGGCGCGCAAGTGTCCGTTCTAGAAAGGAAATCCGGATAACGAGTGGCTAGCGGCCGGCGGCGAGTCTGGGTGTCCCGACCCGATCAACCGCAAGAGGCCGCCTGGCATGCACCCGAGACTCGATCCTCGCCCGAACTTCTCCGTTCTCCTGTTCCTGCTGCTGACTTCGGCCATCGGGTGTCTCGACGGATCGGGCGGTGGCGGCGGCTCCGAGCCGGAGGCGCTGCTCCCCGCGTCGACGACCGGCGTGTTGCCGGCGGTGTCGGGCGGGATCCTCCTGCCCGGCGCGCCGACCGCGCAGGCGTTGGATGAGACGCGCTGGATGCGATCGACGCCCGCGGAGCCCGGTGCGATCGATGGCGATGGGACGTTGCTCGACCGGCTGGTCGCGGTCCTGGATCCAGCGGCGACGGTCGAGGGGGTGAACGCCGTCCTGGTCGCGAATGGCGCGACCGTGCTGGCGATGTCGGGCGGGAGTCCGATTCTCGTGCTGCGCGTGCCGACGGCGAGCAACCTCGCGGCCCTGGTCGCCTTCGCCGAAACCCTCGAGGCCTCGGCGGTCTTCCTCGACGTCGCGGTCTCCCGCACGCCTGCGGTCCCTCCGCCGCCGCCCACCGCCTTGCCGCTGCTCGCCGTTCCGATCCCGGCGAACGGAGAGACGTTCTTCGCGTCGCACTGGCCGCTGCTTCGCTTGCCCGCCGCGTGGAACGTCTTCGGTGGCGTCGAACCGGGGCGGGTGAAGCTCTTCAGCGCGAGCGAATGGGGAAGCAGGACGCTGGGGCCCGACCTCGATCCCGAGATCCGGCTGCTCCCCCAGGACCCGTCCGAGCCGTTCGCCGTCGTGGAAGGCGCGAACGACGGCCACTACTCCATGGGGCTGATCGCGGGAGACCTCCAGGGCGCTGCGCCCGGCGTCCTGCCGCCGGATACCGCGGACGTGTACGGCTTCTCGTTCGTCGGACTGGGTTTCTTCGAGACCATGAACGAATTCGCGATTCGTGCGCAGGAACTCGCGGCGCAGTCCGACGGAAGCGTCGCCCCGCTCGTCCTGCACTTCGACGCGCGGTACGAGGACGACGCGCCGATGATCGCGCGGGTGCTCGATGCGCTCGCGTGGCGGCTGATCCTGGCGCAGACGCCGGTGCTCGCGAGTGGTTCGTTCATCGCGATCACGCCGGCCGGGCCCGAGGTCGAGGCCGGATCGGGTGGCGTGCAGACGCTGGGGGCCGAAACCTCGCCGTGGGCGTTGTCGAAGAACTTCGGTGACCTCGGCGCCTTCGCCGACGAGAACGGCGACATCACGGACGCCGAAGCCGCGCAGTTTCGCAGCTATTGGGACGCGCTCGTACAGGCGAATCCCCAGCTGGGACAGACGACCCGCGCGCTCGTCGTCGAGGGCAGCGATGCGCTCGGCGTCCCTTTGGTCCCCGGCGCGCAGGAGTTCGATCTCCTCGCCCCGGGCGAGGACGTCGCTTCCGCGTGCCTCTTCGACTGCACCGAGACGGATCGGCTCTTCGCGACCGGTCCCGAGGCGGCGGCCGCGCTGGTGGCTGGAATCGCCGCGTACGTCTGGGCTCTCGATCCCGAACAGAGCGTGTCGGAGGTGATCGCCGCGACGAACAATCGGGCGAATCCCTGGACGGGGCAGATCGACGCCTACACCGCGGTCCTCCGAGTGGACGACGCGGTCGCACCCGGCGAGAGTCCGGCGCGATCCGCCCTGCTCGACGTCGCGAGTGGAATGGGCGTGCTCGAGCCGAACGGAATCTTCGATGAAGCCGACGTCGACGCCTTCCTCGCCTTCTTCGCCGACTTCGCTTCGTCACCCTTCCTCCCAGGCGGCGGCCTGGACGACTACTCGCGGTTCGATCTGAACGGCAACGGATTCACGGGCGACGCGGTCGGGGACGACGAGCGCGCTGCCGCCCAGCCCTTCGATCTCGACGCGGACCGCAGCCTCGGAACGGCCTCCGTCCAGATCGACGACGTCTTCCAGGAATTCGACGAAACCGCCCTGACCGATCTCGGGATCCTCTGCTTCTACGCTCACGGCCCCTTGTTCGCCGGGAACCCCGTCGCGCGAGACGACCTGTTGGGAGACGCGTGCCTGCTGCGCGTCGAGATCGACTTCGCGAGCGTCGTCGAAGCGGGCGAGCTCGAGTCCGCCCTGGTGCGTGTGCTCGCGTTCTCCGCCGAGGCGGACGACTTCGTTCCGGTCGAGGGCGCGGAGGTCCGGATCACGACGGTCAACGCGACCACGGCCCCCGATGACGGCCTCACCGACGCCGACGGCTTCGTCGAGTTCTCCGTCACGGCGACGGGCGCCGGCGCCGTCGAAATCGAAGTCGAAGCCGCGGCTCCTGATCAGCGCTTCGCCACGGCACGAACGACGGCGTCCCTCGACACCGGCAGCATCGGCACGCCGACCCGAACCTTCGAGCCCCGGGCGATCCTCGAACTCGAGTTCGGCGATCAGCAGGTCGAGATCGAAGAGTTCGGCACCCTCGTGCTGCAGGAATCGGCGGGAGACATCCAGTACCGGGTCGAAGCGGAAGTGACGGAGGAACGGCTCGCGGTCGAGCTCGACGTCTCGTCGCGGTTCGCTCGCGACTGGGATGCGGGGGCGACGCTGACGGTGAACCATGACGGGCTTCCGCCGGGCACCGTGCTCGCGCCCGCGGGCGTTCTCTCGGGGAGCGTGAGCGCGTCCGGCGGCTGGCTGGGCCGTGTCGGCGCGACGCTCCTCACGTTCGTGACCGGGCAGGAGAACGCCAGCTGCGTGGCCTCCGGCCGGTTCCGCCAGGATCCCGACGGCAGCCTCGAATGGGAGCCGGATGTGGACGACCCGAATCCGTGCGGTTTCGACGTCGAGGGTTCCGGGGGGCCGCTCGGGCCAGCGACGCTCGTGGCGACCGAGGGCTTCGGGCGGACGGTCGCCGTGCTCTCGGTGGGTGCCCGTGGCGGGTTCGTCGAGAGTGAGGACGATCCGACCCCGAATCTGCGCGCGCGCTGGGAGTTCAGTCTGACCGGGATGTAGCCGACGGGCGGGTCGGCGGCGCTCGCGTCGCGGTCCCGCCCGGAATCCGGCGAGGGCGTCTCGGTGAGGCGCGGTCCGAGGCGCCCAGGAACCTGGAAGCCTAGGGGCCTGGGAGCCTAGGAGCCTAGGAGCTCAGACCCTTCGCCATCAACACCAGGAGGCCGAAGTAGGCCACCGTGAGCCAGAGCTGATGCGAGCGGAGTGCGCGGGTCATGTCGTCGTTTCCGTGGGTTGGAGCGCGATCGTCGAGGGGGCGACGCCTCGGGGCTTCGCCCGGTCTCTTCTTACATCGAACGGGCGCGGCAGGACTTGAGACCCGCGCGGAGACTCTTCGGTTCCGGGGCCGATCGCGGTGTCCCCGGTCACAGGATCGCGCGGTTCCGGCCGCCGCATGCGTTCGATCGACGGGCTATCGGCCCTGGAATCGCGGGTCTCGCTTCTCGCGGATGGCGGCCAGCCCCTCGTGGGCGTCCTGGGACTCGAAGTTCTTCGCCTGCGCACTGGCCTCGAATTGCAGCTGGTCCTCGAGCGAACTCGTCTCGCTCCGGCGGAGCGCCTGCTTGACGGCGCGCACCGCGAGCGGGGCGTTCCCGGCGATCTCGGCCGCCACAGCCTGGGCCGCCGCGAGGACCTCGTCCCGCGCCATCGCCCGGTTCGCGAGCCCCACGCGGACCGCCTCGTCGCCGTCCACGATCCGGCTCGTGTAGAGCAGCTCGGCGGCCAGGCCGGGGCCGACCAGCCGCGGCAGGTTCCAGGTCGCGGCCATGCCGGGATGGACGCCAACCCGGGTGAAATTCAGGCCGAGCTTCGCTTCGTTGGCGGCGTATCGAAAGTCGCAGCCCAGCGCGACGCAGAAGCCCGCGCCGATCGCGGCGCCGTTCAACGCGGCGATCGTCGGACACGGGAGGTCGCGGACGGAGAGGAAGAGGCGATAGAAGCTGCTCATCTCGTCCCGGATGCCGCGCCAGGCCTGGCCCGGGGCGGCGGCGCCGGCGTCGGCCTGGTCCTGCAGCATCTCGAGATCGCCTCCCGCCGAGAAGGCGCGCCCGACACCCGTCAGCACCACCGCGCGGATCGACGCATCGAGGGCGAGCCGACCGACGACGTCGCGGAAGGCGAGTCCCATCTCGCGACTCATGGCGTTCAGCTTGTCGGGGTCGTTGAACTGGAGCGTGACGACGTCGCCGTCGCGCGACTCGAGGATCAGATCGGACATGCAGGGGCTCCTCTGCCGGAGGCCACGGCGCAGGGTCGTGGCGGGGGGCGGGTCCTTCGGGCGACGCGCGAGCGACGGGCTCGGACCCGCGGCGGCGCGCAGGATAGGCAGTCCGCGCCGCGGTCGCATGGAACGAGGCGTTCGCCGTCGCGGTCGGATGGCGGCCCGGTTTCGACTGGGCCAAGGTCGGGAGACGGGAGCATCCCGTCGGAGGCGCCTTCCATGAGCGATCAACACCTGCAGCGCTGGGAGCCGCTCTTCCCGTGGATCGAGGCCCGGCTCGGCGGCCGCATCGTGCGCCGTGAGCGCCAGGGGCGCGAATCCGGAGGGCGCTATGCCTGGTTCGTCGACCTCGAGAAGGACGGCACGCTGCAGAAGACGTACGTCCGCGGGACCCGCGACGCTTCCTTCTCGTACGTCGACGTCTATTCGACGCGTCGTGAGGCGGAGATCCTGCGCGTGCTCCACCGCGAGGGCGTGCCCGTCCCCGAGGTCCTCGCCTTTCACGACGATCCGCAGGCGGCGGTCCTCGCCCACGTCGAAGGCGAGGACAACTACAACCTCTGCACGGATCCCACCGAGCGCGATTCGATCCTCGAGCATTTCCTCGAGATCCTGGCCCAGCTCCACGCCGTCGACGTCTCGCTCTTCGAGAAAGCCGGCGTCCTGCTTCCGAGGACGCCGGAAGAGGTCGCGCTCAACGATCTCGACGTCTGGCAGTCGACCTACGAGAAGGGCGTCACGACGCCGCTGCCGATCCTGACTTTCGCCTGTCAGTGGCTGCGGCGGAACGTGCCGCACGGGAACGTCGAGCCGGTGCTCTGCCAGGGCGACACGGGGCCGGGCAATTTCCTCTTCGACCGGGGGCGCGTGACGGCGCTCGTCGATTTCGAGCTGGCGCATGTGTCGGACCCGATGACCGACCTCGCCTGCGTCCGTTCCCGGGATCTCTACACGCCGATCGACCGCTTCGCCGAACGCCTGCGCCGCTACGGTGAGCTCTCCGGCCGCGAGATCGATCTCGATACGCTCTCCTTCTACAGCGTGAAGACGCAGGCACTGGTCCCGATGGCGCTGGCGCCCGTCATGGAGAATCTGCACGCGGGGACCGAGCACGCCGAGTGGATCGCCCAGCACGTGTTCTACCTGCGCACGACGGCTCAGGCGCTGGCGGAGGCGACGGGCGTCGAGCTCGAGGAGCCCGAGCTGCCCGCGCCGCGTCCGACCCGCTTCTCCCCCTACTACGACCTGTTGATCGAGAACCTCGAAGGGGAGCAGGCACCGGCGATCGAGGATCCGTTCCTCGCGAATCGGATGTGGTTCACGTCGCGACTCGCGCGCCACCTGCGCCACGGCGACCGACTCGGCGCCGCCTTCGAAGCCCAGGAGCTCGACGACATGGGCGAGCTGCTGGGCCGGCGCCCGAGCGACGTCGAGGAGGGCCATCGTGCGATCCACCGGCTCGTGCTCGAAGCCGGGCCCGAGCGTGACGAGGCCTTCGTCCGGTACTTCTATCGACACGCGCGGCGCGAGGAGGCGCTGATGGAAGGCGCGCTCGGCATGTGCGAGGGCGCGCAGCTGGCGCCGCTCCGTTAGGCAGCCCGACCGGATCGACGCCGGGCGCGGCATGCGAACGGATGTCGCCGGTCGCGCGCGAGCGCCGCGAGCAGGACGAGCGCGAAGGCCTGACCCGCGGTGGGCTCCGGTACGGGTTCCACCCAGATGGGGGAGGTCGTCGCGCGCTCCTGGATCGTGTTGGGGACCGAGCCGTCGCAGCAGGCCTCGAATCCGGGCGGGGTGGGCGCCGTGCAGTCGATGCCCTGCGCCCGGCAGAGCTGCGTCGTCCAACGACAGACCGGGCTTTCGAGCACGCGCGCGTAGTAGAAGGCGTTCTCGTCGGGATCGAAGTCGGGGTCGACCCACTCCGCGCAGAGGCTCGCGGATCCGCTGCCGTCGGTCGCGCAGGTGAGTGGGTCGATCGCGCCCGGGGCCGGAGCGCCGCCGCCGATCGAGACGACCGTCTCGTGTTCGAAGCCCGCCGCGTCGATCCACCCCTTCACGAGTTCGATCTCCGCGAGGGGCGTGCCGGGAAAGCCCGGCGTGCCCGGATCCTGCAGCGCGTGGATCGCGAAACGCGGCGCGCTCGCTCCGGGCGAGGCCGCGAGCAGACCGCCCATCGGCACGCCGGTCGCGTAGCCCTGGGCCACGAGGTCCGGTCTCTCGCAAAGGTCCTCCGGAAGATCGAAGCCGCCGAAGAAGCGCACTTCGGGCCGGGTGCCGCTCGTCGCATAGGTCTCGCGCCGGAGCATCGCGTCGAAGAGCGCGTCGCGATCGTTCTCCTCCGCCCAGACGACCATGAGGCCCCCCGGATTCTGGAGCGGCGCGCTGCCGCTCAAGCGCTGGACGACGTCGGCGTCGAGGCTCCCGACGTGGCCCGGGTAGTCGTCTTCGAGGGTCGCGCCCGGCGTGCCGTTGTGGGTATCGCTCGAGGCGACGAGGCCCAGGGAGAAGGGGTTCACGCCGAGCGCCGCGTCGAGCGAGAGCCCCGCCTTGAGGACGTTGCGGACGTAGGAGAGCGGCGCGTCGAGCGCGGCGGGCGTCTCCGGGATCTTCTCGAAGGCACAGCGCGGATCGACCGAGTCGACCCCGGGCCGGCACTCGGAGTCGCCCTTGTGTTGGACCAGCTCGACCACGGGCTCCATCCGCGCGCGGAGCAGAGCCGTCTCGCGCGTCAGCGGGCCCCCGTCGGCTTCGGTCACCCGGAAGGTCTGTCCCTCGCTCTGGTTCGAGTTGTGCGGAATCGAGAGCGCCTGGCAGTCGCCGCCGACGGCGGCGCATTGACTCTCGAGCGACTGCCAGAGCTCGACCGGCGTCTGGGCCTCGACATAGGAGATCGGGAGCGGCGGGATCGCGCTCGAGCGGAAGAGCACGTTCCGGTGGAGGTTCGTGTTGTCGGGGGCGGCGGTCCATTCGTAGGCCGCGAAGGTCGTGAACGAGCAGTCGCCGTCGGGATCGTCGAACTCGTCCGCTGCGGCGCCGATCTCGGCCCAGGTCCCGCTCGCCGCCGCCAGACAGGTTGCTCCGCCTTCGCCGCAGAAGGGGAGACGCTCCGGCTCGGGATCCTGGAACTGTCCGCCGAAGACCTGGAGCGCCAGGGTGAAGCCCCCGTTCTGGAAGACCAGCTCGCAGGCGACGGCGTCGAGGCCGAGATAGGCGCAGAGCGTCGTCTCGCCCAGCATCTCCGCGTGATCGGTCACGGCGGCGAAGTCGAGCGGCGCCCGCAGCCGATGGGTCCGGGTCGGCTCGCCGAACGCGTCGAGGGGCGCGAGCCCGACCGCTTCGCCGCGCGCGAAGCGGTAGGCGTCGCGGGGTCCGTTTCGCGTGTCGAAGAGGTAGGCGTCGAAGGAGAGCGCGCTGTGGACGTGCACGTCGCCGAAGAAGGGCTGACGCGCGGGATCGAAGTGGGTGCAGCTCTGGGAGGAGGCACGCTCGGCCCCCGCCACCAGCAACAGGACGATCCAGGCCACCGCGCTCCACGCCGCCTTCGACCGTCTCATCGCGTTTCCCTCCGGCTCTTCCGGCTCCCGCTCCCTCTGGCCAGAACCGACGAACCGCGGCATGGTTGCGCCGCGAATGGCTCCTTCCGCGCTTTTCTTCGACCTCGACGGCACGCTGACCGATCCCAAGCCGGGGATCACGGGTTGTATCCAGTACGCCCTCGAGCGACTGGGCGAGCCCGTCCCTTCGAAGGACGACCTCGAGTGGTGCATCGGCCCGCCGCTTCAGGAGAACTTCACCGCGCTGGTCGGATCGGAGCGGGCCGCGCGCGGCGTGGCGCTCTATCGCGAGCGCTTCGGAGACGTGGGCCTGTTCGAGAACGAGGTCTACGACGGCATCCCCGACGTCCTCGCGTCGTTCGCCGCGGCGGACACGCCGCTCTTCGTCGCCTCGAGCAAGCCGAAGGTGTACGTCGATCGTATCCTCGACCACTTCGAGCTGACGTCGTTCTTCCAGCGCGTCTACGGCAGCGAGCTCGACGGCACGAACACCGACAAGCGGGATCTCCTCGCCGTCGCTCTCGCCGACAGCGGCGTCCGCCCGAGCGAAGCCACGATGATCGGCGACCGCGCCCAGGACGCGATCGGCGCGGGCCACAACGCCATGGACTTCGTCGGCGCCCTCTACGGCTACGGCTCTCGCGAAGAGCTGGAGGACGAAGGCACCACCCGGTTCGTCCACGCCCCCCGCGAACTCGTCCCCGCCCTCGCCATGCCCTAGCCCCCTGGCGCCGGCCCGGACGCTTCGGCCCAGCCGGCGCCCCGCATGCGCGACGAGGCCCTGAACGAAAACGGCCCGCCCTGCAAAGCAGAGCGGGCCATCCCATCCATCACGCGGCCGCTGCCAGCGCCTCCCCAGCCACCCGGTGCCTGGAAAGCCGCCTCAACAACCCGAAGTCGCCAAGCGCCTCCCCAGCCACCCGGGCCCTGGAAGGCCTCCTTGCCAACCCGAAGTCGCCAAGCGCCTCCCCAGCAACGAACCCTACTGGCTCCCCCCCCGACGCATAAACGGCGGGGCATCGCTGTCGTCCCCCCCCGTCGTCCGCTTGCGGAGGAAGGCCGGCGTGTCGAGCTCGTCCTCGAAGGGCGACTCGAATCCGGTCTGGGCCATCTCTTCGGCGGTCTGTCCGCCTGCGGCGGCCAGCTGCTGCTGCTCGGGCTCGGCGAACTCCTGGGCCCGCGCCTGCGCCGGCATCGGTTCGGGCTCACGGAGCGGCGTGACGTTCGGGGCGTCGACCATGGCGCGTTCGCGCTCGATCTCTTCCACCGGATCCGGCACGCGGCGACGCGGCTCGGGCGGCTTCGGCTGCGGCGGCGTGCGCCGCGCTTCCTCGCTGTCGAGACCGGTCGCGATCACCGTCACGCGCAGTTCGTCCTCGCCGAGCGTGTCGTCGATGACGGCGCCGACGATGATGTTGGCGTCCTCGTGCGCCGCTTCGTGGACCAGGGACGACGCTTCGTTGACCTCGAAGAGGGTCATCTCCGAACCGCCCGTGATGTTGATCAGCACGCCGCGGGCGCCCTCGATCGACAGGTCCTCGAGCAGCGGGCTCGAGATCGCCGCGGCGGCCGCGTCCATCGCGCGGGTGTCGCCCTGGCCGATGCCCGTGCCCATCAACGCGACGCCGGCCTCGTTCATCACCGTCCGGACGTCGGCGAAGTCGAGGTTGATCAGGCCGTGGATCGTGATCAGGTCCGAGATGCCGCGCACCGCGTTGAGGAGCACCTGGTCGGCGATGCCGAAGGCGTCCTTCATGGCGGTGCCCTTGCCGGCGAGCGCCAACAGCCGCTGGTTCGGAATCGTGATCAGCGTGTCGACGACGCCGTGCAGCTCCTCGAGCCCGTGGCCCGCGTGCTTCATCCGCACGCGCCCTTCGAACGGGAAGGGCTTGGTCACGACGCCGACGGTCAGGGCCCCGACCTCGCGCGCCACCTCGGCGACGATCGGCGCCGCGCCGGTGCCGGTGCCGCCGCCCATGCCCGCGGTCACGAAGACCATGTCGGAACCTTCGAGCAGCTCGCGCAGCCGGTCGCGGGCTTCGAGCGCCGAGGCGCGTCCGCGATCCGGGTTCGCGCCGCAGCCGAGGCCGCGCGTGATCTCCGCACCGAGCTGGACCTTGGTGGCCGCCTTGTTATGCGTGAGCGCCTGCGCGTCCGTATTGGCGGCGATGAACTCGACACCGCCCAGACCGGATTCGATCATGGTGTTGAGCGCGTTGCCGCCGCCCCCACCGACACCGATCACCTTGATGACGGCTTCCTGATGAGAGGAACCCTCGAACTCGAGTAGTTCCTGGCCGTCGTCCGGACCGAGTTCGAGGAGGTCGACCCCGTCCTTCTCGGCCTTTTCGGATTCAGAGCGATCGTTCTTCTTCTTAGCCATGCTTTCACCCCCCGACGATGCCTGGCAGCACCGCGGAATGTAACACGAAACTGTTCGTTTTGTGCTCGTTCGGGCGCCGTGATCGGCGCCTTTTTCCGTTTCATTTCCGGTGACTCGGGGCTTCGCGACGGGGATGCGACGCGCGCCACCGAGCGCCCGGTGCTCGGTCGCGATCAGTCGAACTCGGCGTAGAACCAGTCGCGCATGCGCTGCTTCACGCGGCCGAAGATCGACTCGTCGCGGATCCGGAAGCGGCTGCTCCGGGCCGAGCGCTGCTGCTCGAGCCCGAAGAGCACGAGGCCCACGCCGGTCGAGTACATCGGGCTCTTCACGACGTCCTGCAGCCCGCCGATCGCTTCGGGCAGACCGCGCCGGACCGGCGCCTCGAAGACCTCTTCCGCGAGTTCGGCGATCCCGGAGAGCGCCGAGGCGCCGCCCGTGAGCACCAGACCCGACGGAATCCTGTCGATCAGCTCCGCGCGGACCAGCTCCTGCCGCGCCAGCGAAAGGATCTCTTCGACGCGGGGCTCGATGATCTCGCAGAGGACCTTCCGCGAGATCTCCCGGGGCCGGCGACCCCCGACGGACGGGACCGAGATGTGGTCGTCCGAGCCCAGGTATCGCGCCGAGGCGACTCCGAACTTCTTCTTGATCCGCTCCGCCTCGTCAAACGGTGTTCGTAATCCGACCGCGATGTCATTCGAGAAGTGGTACCCGCCCAATCCCAGGACCGACGTGTTCTTGATCGAGCCGTCCGCGAACACGGCGATGTCCGTCGTGCCGCCGCCGATGTCGATCATGCAGACGCCGAGCTCCTTCTCGTCGTCCGCGAGGACCGCCGCCGCCGAGGCCAGGGGCTCGAGGACGATGTCCATCACGTTCAGCCCGGCCTTGTTGCAGCACTTCACGATGTTCTGGGCGCTGGTCACCGCCGCGGTCACGATGTGGATCTTCGCCTCGAGGCGAACGCCGCTCATGCCCAGCGGCTCGCGGATCCCGTCCTGGTCGTCGATGATGAACTCCTGGGGGATCACGTGGATCACCTCCCGGTCCATCGGGATCGCGACGGCCTTCGCCGCGTCGATCACGCGCTTGACGTCGCCGTCCCGGACCTCCCGGTCCTTGACCGCGACGACGCCGTGCGAGTTGAACGCGCGGATGTGCCCGCCCGCGACACCGGCGTAGACGGACGTGATCTCACAGTCCGCCATCAGCTCGGCTTCCTCGACCGCGTGCTTGATGGAATCGACGGTCGCGTCGATGTCGACGACGACCCCCTTGCGCAGTCCCCGGCTCGGGTGGGTCCCGATGCCGACGATGTCGATGCCATTCTCCGTTTCCTCTGCGACCACTGCGCAGATCTTCGTGGTCCCGATGTCGAGACCGACGATCAGCTCGTCCTTTCTGGACATGCTTCACCCCCCGCTCGTGCGTTCCGTGCCACACGAGCCCTGAACGACTCCATCCGGAGCCCCTCTGATATGGACGGCCTCACCCATCCGGGCTCGACCGCCGCTTGTTGCCCACTCCTACCCAGAAGCAGGCGCGGTACGCAGAACCGCACGGTCCGCGTACCGGAGATCGATCAGCCGGGCCGTCGCGAGCGTCTCCTCGTCGTGATCGAGGAGCGCAGCGAGACGGGCCACGCGCTGGGAAAGCAATCGCCGGCCGAGCAGGGCGCGGGGCCCCTCGTGACCGAGCTCGAGCACGAAGCCCGCCGGGTCGTCGCGCAGCACGCCTTCGGCGTCCGCTTCGAGGGCCGGCAGGTGGAGCGTGAGCGTCGTCGGGTCGGCGGCGAGCTCCGGATGGCGGCGCAGCGCGTCGAGGATCTGGAGCGCACCGTCCGGCAGCGCGTCCGACTCGAGGGCGCTGCCCGCGATCGTCGGCAGCACCATGCGCTCGCTCGGGGCGCCGCGGAACCGCTGGCCGGTCGCATCGACCCACGCCATCTCCTCGTCGATCCGCCAGCGCGCGATCGCGTCGCGCTCGACGATCCGCACGAGGAGCGTGCCCGTCGGCAGGCGGAGCACGCCGGCGTCCTCGATCCAAGGATCCGCGACGAGTGTCGCGCG
>JBCCZJ010000068.1:0-14670 GCA_039187915.1 Myxococcota bacterium | reverse complement strand
TGGATCCCCTCGAAGAGCGCTTCGGTCGTCTCGGGCAGCGTGCGCTTGCTCGTGGTCACGAGCAGCGACCCGCCGAACTCCTGCGCGAGCGCATCTGCCGCGACCGCGAGCCGCTCGCCCGAGGCCCGATCGAAGGGGTAGGGCCCGGAGTTTCCGCCACACAACACGGCGATCAGCGGCTTCGGCAGGTGGTCCACGCGCTCGGCCCACTTCCTGGCGTCCTCGTCGAGGCGCGCGCGGGTCACGCGGTGGAGCGGGGTTTCGTTGTGGAGGATGTTCGGGTCGTCGGGCAGGCGATACTGGGGCGTCGTGATCACGAGGTCCCAGTTCGGGGGCGCGGCCCAGGGGCGGCCGACGTGGATCAGGCGCGTGCGCTTGCCCTCCTCGGCGCGCGCGCGTTCGCGGACCCAGCGCGCGATCGGCTCGTTCTTCCGACCGGCGGAGA
This sequence comes from Myxococcota bacterium, assembly GCA_039187915.1. Lineage (GTDB taxonomy): Bacteria > Myxococcota_A > UBA9160 > UBA9160 > UBA4427 > UBA4427. The sequence continues at coordinate 14,225 of JBCCZJ010000068.1, read as the reverse complement.
TCACGAGGTCCGGCCAGGGCGCGGCCATCGGCGTCGAGCTCGCCTGCTTGATCCCGAGCAGGTGGGCGCCCCACGGCAGGTTGACCGCCTTCTCCCAGGGCTGGAACTCGAAATGCTTCTCGACGAGCGGCCAGCCGAGCGCTTCGCCGAGCCCGAGCACCTGTGAGTTGTCGCCGGCGCGATTGCCCATCAGGAGCCAGACGACGGGCGGATCGGCGGGCCCGTCCGCCGGGACGGCTGTCTGACTCTCGGGTTGCGGATCCAGCAAGGCTCTCCCCAGCGCCGGCGCTCCCCGGCTCGCGAAATCTACCGCAGCCCGATCGCGCGGAGCATGCCTTCGGTCGCCCCTCGGGCGCAGCGTGACGCAGCGCCTAGCCGGAGCGGCTCAGCTTGCGGCGCAGGCGGAAGCCCATGCCCGCCGCGACGGCGCCGAAGAGCACGGACGGACCCCAGCCGGCGAGCACCGGGTCGAGGTTGCCGCCGTAGCCCATCGAGCCCGAGAAGCTGGTCGCGAGGGCGTGGCTCACGGCGATGATCGCGCAGGCGATCAGCGTGTGGACGGGCCTCGGAAAGGGCGGCCCGGTCGCGGCGAAGAAGAGTGCGATCAGCGGCAGGAGCAGGCAGGCCAGCGGGGCTGCGATCTTCATCTGCAGATCGGTCTGGTAGGCGGAGATCTCGCGGGGCTCCAGGTCGGGATCCGCGAGCGCGACGCGGAGATCCGAGGGCGTCATGTGCGCGGTCTCGATCTCGGAGGGCGTCTCCTCACCGAACTCGGCGAGGCGCGGCACGCTCGTCGGTCGGCGCAGGTGGTCGCCGTCGGCGAGCTCGACGGTGCGGGCGTCGTCCAGGATCCAGAGGCCCTGGCTCGAGATGCTGCGCGCGCGTTCGGCGTCGGTCCGGCGGACGGGCAGACCGTCCTGGCCGAGGTCGTAGAGCGTGACGTCGCTGGCGCGCCCGGTGAAGAGATCGAGACGCTCCATTTCGTAGATGCGCGGCCCGACGCGGTACCAGACGCGCTCGCGCTGCTGGACGGGACCGACGTCCTGGTTCTTGATGTCGCGCTTCTTGATCAGGCTCGCTTCGGCGGTCGCGCGGGGCACGACTTCGTTCGCGAGCAGGTGATAGGCCGGGACGGCGAGGCCGCAGAGCAGCCAGACCGGCGCGAGCACCCGGAACACGGGGATCCCGCAGGCGCGCATCCCGAGCAGCTCGCCGTTCGCGCCGAGCAGGCTGATCGTGAGCGCGACCGCGATCAGCAGCGCCATCGGGATCACGCGCCCGACGAGGACCGGCAGCCGCGCGCCGTAGTAGCGCGCGATCTCGTCCGCGGTCGAACCGTATTGATTGAACCACTTCAGGTTGTCGAAGACGTCGATCACGAGGTAGGCGAAGACCAGGCCGACGATCGAGGCCGCGACCATCCGCACGAACTGCCCGCTCACGTAGCGGGGCAGGGCGGCGCGCTTCATGCGGAGCTTGTCGCGCACGAGGCCGGCGCGGGCCAGGACGCTGCCGCTGCCGGAGCCCTTGCTGCGATCGGATTCGGACGCGTGTCGTCCCGCCCGGAAGAGGAGCACCGTCGCGACGACGATCAGGACGGCGTTCGGGATCCAGACCACGAGCCCGACGGGCGCGTCCTCGTTTCGCAACAGCCCCTCGGCCAGCTGGAAGAGCGCGTAGTAGGCGATCGCGCCGATCAGCCCCATCACGGTCCCGCCCGAGCGCGACAGGTCGCGTCGACCGAGCGCGAGCCCCATCGCGAGCAGGCCGAAGGGGAGGGCGGCGGCGCCGAGGGCGATGCGCCGGTGGGCCTCGATCCGCGCCCAGCGCGCGGCCGCCGGGTCATCGGTCCGACTGGCCTCCTCGAGCAGCGGACCGAAGGCCAGGGTCGCGACCGGATCGACCGGCACGTCCGCCTCGTCCTCGATCTCGGGGAGCACCGTGTCCATCTGGTCGAAGCGCAGCAGCGAGGCCCGGTTCTCCCCGTTCGAGAGCACGAGGCCGTCCTCGAGGACGAGGCGCTTGCGTCCATCGGGATCGGTCCGGACGGCGCCGCGCTGGGAGAAGAGCGTCTCGCCGAGGCTCGGCATGAAGAGCAGGATGCCGGCCAGGCGGGCGCCCTCGTCCTCGACCTCGCGGGCCTCGATCCGCCAGCCGCCGATGCTGGTGGCGGCGCCCTCGCGGAGCGCGAGGCCGGGCTTCTCCTCCGAGAGGCTGATCATGTGATCGCGGACCGCGCGCTGGGAGGCGGGCGAGATCACGACGGTCAGGGCGACCGAGGCGACCGTGGCGACGAGGGCGAAGAGCAGGCCCGGGCGCGCGAGCTGTCGAGCGGAGAAGCCGGAGGTCTCGAGGGCGAGGAGCTCGCGGTCGGCGGACAGCCGCCCGAGGCCGACGAGCGAGCCCACGAGGACGGCGAAGGGGAGCGTCCGCGCGAGGGTCGGGATCAGCTGCAGGCCGGCGATCTGGCCGACCTCGCCCGGGCCGAGCCCGCGGTTCACGATCAGCTCCGCGTAGCCCAGCAGATCGGTCATCAGCACGACCAGGCCGAACGCCACGAGCGCGAAGACGGACGGCAGCACCATCTCGGAGACGATGTACCGGGTCAGCTTCGGGCTCTGGCGGGGGCGGCGATCGCGTCGGCCTGCGCGCGCGGGGGCGTCGGCCGGTTCGCTCGGGGCGGACGGATTCAAGGGGTTCCTCTCCGGGCGCGAGTGTCGCGCTCGGCGATGGACGGGGCCAGCGGACTCGGGGTTCCTCTTCGGTCCGAATAGAGGCTAAAAGCACCCGTTTCGGCCGTGAGGAACCCGGGCCTGTGATAGATTGCGGCCACTCCCGAGCGCCCCGCTCGAAGGACCCACGCCCATGGACTCGATTCTCAAGAAGGCGACCCGCGAGGTCGTGATGGCGCTGCTGTTCTGGCTGCCCGACGACCGTCGGATCCGGATCGAGCGCTGGCTCCGCGGGCGCGAAGAGACCCGTCGCCTGGAGCGGGCGGACGTCGCCGTCGTGTCCTTCGGCAAGAGCGGCCGCACGTGGCTCCGCGTGATGATCTCCCGCTACTACCAGCTGATGTACGGGATCCCCGAGAGCGTCCTGCTCGGGTTCGAGAACTACCACCGTCGCAACCCCGAGATCCCGAAGATCTTCTTCACCCACGACAACTACATCAAGGACTACACCGGCGAGTTCGACTCCAAGGCCGCTTTCTACGGAAAGAAGGTCGTGCTCCTCGTCCGGAATCCGAAGGACATCGCGGTCAGCCAGTACTTCCAGTGGCAGCACCGCATGCGCCCGGCGAAGAAGAAGCTCAACAAGTACCCGCCCCATGGTGCCGAGGTCCCGGCCTGGGACTTCGTGATGGACGAGAACGTCGGACTCCCCGGCATCATCGACTACCTGAACCTCTGGGCGCGGGAATCCGATCGCGTGCAGGACCTGTTGATCGTCCGCTACGAGGACATGCGAAGCGACACCGCCGCCGTCCTCGAACGCGTGATGGCGTTCATCGACGGGACCGACGCCGAAGACGAGGCGATCGCCGGCGCCGTCGAGTACTCGAGCGTCGAGAACATGCGCAAGCTGGAGGAGAAGAACGTGTTCTGGCTCGCCGGCGGGCGCATGAAGCCCGGCAAGAAGGGCGACCCCAACACGTACAAGGTCCGGCGCGCCAAGGTCGGCGGCTACAAGGACTACTTCACCGACGAGGAGGTCGGGAAGATCGACGACCTCGTCGCCGACACGCTGTCGCCGGCATACGGCTACGAGCGCCCGCCGTCGCCGGACCAGGCGGCCAACGGCTAGGCGCGTCCCCGCCGCGCTCTCCCGCGGCCCGACGAGGAGTCGACCCTGCGCATCGCCTGTCTGGGTTGGGGCTCGCTGCTATGGGATCCGCGGTCGCTGCCGATGGACGGCGCATTCGCGAACGACGGTCCGCACCTCCCGATCGAATTCTCGCGCGTGGCCCGGGACGGGCGCGTGACCCTCGTGATCGACGAGGCGGCGGCGCCGATCGCGACCTGGGCCGTCGCGCTCGCCGTGGATGCGCTCGATGCGGCGGTCGAGGCGCTCGGTCGGCGCGAGCGGATCGGGCCTACGCGCTGGGCGAGCTGGATCGGGGCCCAGCGTCACGCCCATCCCGAGGACGATCGGGGGGAGGCGCGCCCCGCCACCCGGGACGCGATCGCGGCGTGGCTGCCGGATTCGGGCTTCGACGCCGTGGTCTGGACGGCGCTGCCCGCGCGCTGCCCGGACGGCCGGTTCGCGGCGCCCTCGACCGAAGCCCTGGTCGAGCACCTGCGCGGACTCGAGGGCGAGGCGCGCGATCGGGCGGAGGAATATATTCGGCGGGCGCCTTCGACGGTCCGAACCCCGCGGCGGGCGCATTTCGAGACGACGCTCGGATGGACGGCGTCGGACCGACCGCCCAATCCCGCGACGCCCGGCGTCCCGGAGGCGCCGCCGAACGCGCCGACGCCCGAAGACACGCCCGCACGCAGGGAGGACGAGCCGAGATGACGACCCCGGGTTGGGACTTCGTGACGCCGCAGCTCCCCGTCCGGGACGTGCGGGCGACCCAGCGCTTCTACCGCGACGTCCTCGGTTGCACGATCGCCTGGATCTACGAAGAAGAGTACGGCGCGGTCTACAACGGCGAGAGCGAGATCTTCTTTTCGCAGACCGACGAGGCGTTCGCGCCGGTCACGAACTTCGTTCGGGTCGAGAACGCGGACGCGGCCCTCGAGACGCTGCGCGCGCGGGGCGCCTCGATCGTCGAGGAGATCGCCTCCCATCCCTGGGGCATGCGCGAGTTCACGGTCGAGGACAACAATGGCCACCGCTTCCGGATCGGACACAGCGAAGGGCCGGTCGTGCCGCCGGAAGAGCGGGGGCACGGCGGGTGAGTCTTGCGCTGCGCCGCCTCCTCGCGGAGACGATCGGCACCTACTTCCTCGTCTTCGCCGGCTGCGGTGCGGTCGTCGCAGACGAGCTCTCCGGCGGCGCCGTGACCCATCTGGGGATCTCGATCGTGTTCGGGGCGATCGTGATGATGATGGTCGTCGCGTTCGGGCCGGTGTCCGGAGCGCACATCAATCCCGCGGTGACGATCGCGCTCTGGGTCGCGCGGGTGTTCTCGGCGCGGGAGGTCGTGCCCTTCGTCCTCGCCCAGTGTGTGGGGGCGCTCGCTGCCGCGGCGACGCTGCGCGCGCTCTATCCGGAGGCGACGACGCTCGGCGCGACCCTCCCGATCGGCGGGCTCGGGCCGGCCTTCGCGCTCGAGATCCTGCTCACGACGATCCTGATGTTCGTGATCCTCGCCTGCGCGGTCGGTCACGAGCTCTCCGCGTTCTTCAGCGGGCTGACGATCGGCGGGACCGTGGCGATGTGCGCCCTGTTCGGGGGGCCGCTCACCGGGGCATCGATGAACCCCGCGCGCTCGATGGGGCCCGCGATCGTGTCGGGCGACGTCTCCGTGCTCTGGCTCTACTGCACCGCGCCGGTCGTCGGCGCCGTCGCCGCCGTTTTTCTCTACCGGGCGATCTGGGCCGACACCGCCGTCGATTGACCGCCCGATCGCCCGATCGTCCCGTCGGCGGGCGACCCGGCGTCGCGGCCCTTCGTGCGACGCCCGAGGGCGTGGCGTCGAGTGGAAGGCGCCGCTCGGGTCCGGGATCGGCGATCATTGACGCGGACCGGGCGAGCGCCGAGACTCGCGACGAACGATCGTTCGTCTCGGCGCCCCGCGACCCGGCCCGCGCGACGAACCGAAGGGCGACAGGAAGCATGGCAGAAGCGATCGACGAGCCGGCGGTGAGCACGCAGGGGGATCCCGAATCCACCCGCGAGCGGATCCTCGACGTCGCCGGGGCGCTCTTCGCCGAGCGCGGCCTGGCCGGCACCGCCGTCCGGGACATCGCCCGCGAGGCGGGGCTGACCGCGCCGTCCCTCTACAACCACTTCGACGGCAAGCAGGCGCTCTACGAAGCCGTCCTCGCGCGGGGCGTGCAGCCGCTCTTCGCGATCATCACCGAGACGAACGCCGACGCCGGGAGCCTCTCCGACGAGGCCCGCCAGGCCGCGAGCGAGCGCACCCTCGACGCGATCATGGACCACCTGGCCCACCACCCGAACATCGCGAAGCTGATCCAGCACGAGTCGCTGACCGGCGGCCCGAGTCTCTCGCACATCGTCCACGGCTGGATCGGACCGATCGTCGAGTCGGGCATGGGGGCGATGTCGTTGCGGCGCTCGCTCTGGAACGAGGACGAACAGCCGATGGCCGTCGCCGCCTGGATCCACGTGATCCTCGGCCACTTCGCCATGGCCCCGCTCTTCCGCGAGCTGTTCGGGGCGGATCCGCTCGCGCCGGCGCAGATCGAGCTCCAGAAGCGCTTCCTGCGGCGCTTCGCGCAGGTCATGATGGCGCCCGCTGGCGACGCCGACTGATCCGCGCTCGCCCCGGTCGTCGATCCCGCTCAGCCGGCCGACGGTCCCGTGCGTCTTTTCTCGAGCGCCTCGATCGTGCGCGGCCAGTCCTTGCCGAGCAGCTTCGAGAGCGCGCGATCCGCGAGGACCTTGCCGCCGGTCTGACACTCGGGGCAGTAGTTGACCTCGTTCTCGGCGCGCACGATCCGTTGGACCGGCGTCGCGCAGACGGGGCAGGGCTCACGGAACTTGCCGTGAACCGCCATCTCGGGTCGGAACGCGGTGACCTTCTCCGGCCATCCGTCGCCGACCTCGTCGCGGAGCCGCGTCGTCCACTCGTCGAGGACGGACTTCGTCGTCTCGAAGAGCCGCGCGTGCTCCTCGTCCGAGAGCTTGTCGCTCATGCGCACGGGAGAGAGGCGCGCGCGATGGAGGATCTCGTCGGAGTAGGCGTTGCCGATCCCGGAGAAGAGATTCGGGTCGGTGAGCGAACGCTTGAGGGTGTGGCGCTCGCGCTCGAGGGCGTCGCGAAACTGCGCGGCGCTCGCGCGGAAGACCTCGAGTCCGCCCGGGTCGAGCTCCGACAGCGCCCGCTCGCCCTCGACGACGTGGAGCGCGGCGCGCTTCTTCGTACTCGCCTCGGTCAAGAGGAGCGAACCGTCCGGAAAATCGAAGGCGGCGTGGGCGCGCTTGCGCGGGATCGTCACGCCGCGCTTCTTCCACTGCAGTCGGCCGGCGATCATGAGATGGAGGACGAGGAAGAGCTCGTCGTCGAAGTGGAAGACCAGCCGCTTGCCCATGCGCGAGACGTCGCGGACGACGCGCCCCTCGGCCTCGGACGGCCGCGGCGCGACGGATTTGAGCAGGCTCGGGCTCTGGATCCGGACCCGCTCGAGCGGCTGCCCGACGATCCGCGCCTCGAGCGCTTCGACGTAGACGGTCAGATCCGGGTACTCGGGCAAGGGGCCTCCGGCGCCCCCCTTTCGCGCACGCCTACGGTAGCAGCGCGCCGGGTATCATCGGGCCCGAAGGAGATCGCCATGTCCGCACGCGCTCCGCGCGTCGAGATCGAGTACTGCGTCGGTTGTCGCTGGCTGATGCGCGCCGGCTGGACCGCGCAGGAACTGCTCACCACCTTCGAAGGCGAGCTCGCGGAGGTCGCCCTCGTCCCCGGTCGCACGACGGGCGTCTTCCGTGTTCGTCTCGATGGCGAGGTCGTCTTCGACCGCAAGGAAGCGGGCGGCTTTCCCGAGCTGCGCGAACTCAAGCAGCGCATTCGTGACCGCGTGGCGCCCGATCGCGATCTCGGCCACTCCGATCGTCCGGGGAACGAGGCATGAAGGGCGCGATCGCGAGCGTCGACGTCTTCGCGGCGGAAGCGGACGCGCCGGCCGGCGAGCGGCGGCGTCTCACGTTGACCGTGACGGCCCCGGAAAGGTCCGAAGCCGCGGACGGCTGGGTGTGTCGTGTCGCTCTCGCCGACCTGCATCGCCCCATCGCGGTCGAAGGCCGCGACAGCGTGACCGCGCTCGCGGGGGCACTCGATCGCGCGCGGTCATGGCTCGCCGAGCTGAGCGCGCAGGGAACCACCTTGTTCCGCGATCGCACGGGGGAATCCCGGTTCGAGCTCGGGTAATCGCCCGTGTGCGCCCGCTGGAACGCGGTTCCCGAAGCGCTGCCGGTCGAACCCGCGCGTGCGCTGCGGGTGACCTGCAGTTTCGTTTTCGAGGGGCCCGGGGGCCGGATGGGGCATTTTCCCAATCTTCCCCGGGCCGGATGGGGTATCGTGAATCGCGGAGAGCCGAATGATCGATTCCCTGTTCACGCTGTACTGTGAAGACTGTGAAGTCGCCGGGCGACCGAGTCGCCTCTGGGTGCGCGCCGAGATCGAAGTCTCGACGACGCGCGGTCCGGAGACGCAGCACTATCTCGAGTGCATGAACTGCGGCTACCGCTTCAAGAGCTGTATGGAAGACCATATGGAGGCGGTGGACGACGAGGAGTGGAACCGGTTCGTGAACGAGCCCGGGTCCTTCCCGGCGACGTCCCCGACATCGCCGACGGCGGACGGTTCTTCGACGGCCGAAGGCTCTCGCTGACCGGAAGCGGGCCGACCCGGAACCCGGCCCGACCCCGATCGACCGCGCGCCGAGGAGGCGTCTCTCGTGGACGAAGCCGAAGCGACGCCGGCCGCGCGAGCGGAGGCGACGTTCGACGCGCTCTCCGGTCCCGCTGCGCGCGCGGGGCGCTATTGGCCGCGCCGCGTCGGTCCGGCGGAGCCGCTGGCGGCGGCGTTGGTCGACCATCACCGGACCGGCCGCCCGCGGCGCGTCTCGGCGACCCGCGCGGACGGCGTGGCCTTCGAGATCGAGACGGAGGAGTACTTCACCCTCGAAGGCGAGCTCGCGCCGCTCGATGCGCTCGCCCTCGAAGCGGCTGCGGGGCGCGTGCTCGACGTCGGCGCCGGCGCCGGGCGCCACGCGCTCGCTCTCGAGGCGCGCGGCCGGGAAGTCGTGGCCATCGACGTGAGCCCGCTGTGCGTCGCGCTCTGCCGCGCGCGGGGCGTGCGCGACGCCCGGGTCTTCGACGTGATGGCGCTCGATTCCGCGGAACCGCTCGGACGCTTCGACACGCTGCTCTTCGGGATGCAGACGATCGGGGTCGCGGGGGGTGTCGCTCCGCTCGGCCGGTTGCTCGAACGTCTGCGCCCCTGCCTCGTGCCGGGCGGCCGGATCCTGGTCGATTCGAGTGCCCTCTTCGAGGCCTGGGAGGGGGACGATGCGGATCGCTCGGCGGCCCGCGGTGAGATCGTCCTTTCGACCCGCTATCGCGGCTGGCGAGGAGCGCCCTTTCCGTGGGTCTACCTCGCGGAAGCGGATCTCTCGGAGATCGCGCGGGCAGCGGGCTACGCAGTCGAACCGCTCGGTCGCGTCGAGCGCGGGGAGTACCTGCTCGCGCTGACCGCGCCGGAGACGTGTTAGGCGATGGCGTCCGGACGGGAGAAGTCCGAGCGGCGCTTGCTTCCGAAGCTCGAGCAGCTCTTCCGCTGGAAGCAGGCGGCGAGCTGGTCGCCGGTCGTCTGGCTGCCGCTCGTCGTCTACTGGGGACTCACGGGACGCGCGCCGCGGGCGATCGGGCTCGTGATCGCGGGCGTGGCGTTCGTCGGGGTCGCCCGATTCGTCGTGGGCCGCGCGCGGTGTCCGGCGTGCCAGACGCGATTCAGGGACGTGCCCGCGGGCTCGAAGCGGATCTGGAACGAGATGACGTGCGCGGCGTGCGGGCTCTCGCTCTTCGAGCTAAGACGTGGCCGCGCCCCGGACTGAGCGCGCGACGCGGTCGCGCGGGACGCGCTCCGACGGTTCGACGGTCCTACGGAAGGAGCTCGGATGGCCCCCGCCTTCGACACCCACTCCCGAGATCCGGAACAGGTCGCGGAGCTGTTCCGCTACTTCGCCGAGGTCGAGACGCCGCGGCTCCAGTCTCGCGTCTACACCGACTACTGCGCCGGCATCGCCGAGGATCCGAAGCTCCTCGAGCTCGCCTGCCGGACGATCCCGTCGCAGCCCCCGCCCAACGTCTTCTTCGCCGCCGTGAAGGACCTGCTCCTCGAGGACGCCGAGCGAAGCGACGAGGCGCGCGCGCTGGCGCGCTTCTATCCGGCGGTGAGCGGCGGCGCGATCCCGGACGAGTCCGCGTTTCCGGCCTTTCGCGCGTTCTGTCTCGCCCACGAGGACGAGCTCGATCCCGCCCTCCGCTCGGGTCGGACCCAGACCTGCGTGGTCCATCGCGCCGCGATCATGCTCCCCGCGATCGGGACGCTGCCCAGGGTCGTCGCCGCGAACGGTCGGGTCGGTCTGCTCGAGATCGGTCCCAGCCTGGGGCTCAACCTGCGCCTCGACCACTACCGCTTCGTCTACGAAGTCGCGGAGTCCGCGCGCACCTGGGGCGCCGACGACGTTCGGCCGGAGCTCGTCTGCAGCGTGCGCGGCGGGACGTTGCCGTTGCCTTCGCGCCTCGAGATCGTGGCGCGACAGGGGCTCGAGCTGTCGCCGATCGACGTGCACGACCAGCGGGCGGTGCGCTGGCTGCGCGCGTTGATCTGGCCGGAGCACGTCGAGCGCGGGCGGCTGATGGACGAGGCGATCGCGGTCGCCGAACGCGTCCCGGCGGACATCGTGGCCGGTGACGCCACGACGGACGTCGAGGCGGCCGTCGCGCGGCTGCCGGCCGACGCGCCGCGCGTCGTGTTCGCGACCGTCGCGCTCTATCAGATCGACGAAGCCGGGCAGCGCGCGATCCACGAGGCGCTCGCGCGGGCGAGCGCCTCACAGCCGCTCGACTTCGTCACCATGGAGAGCAACGGGCAGGGCGTGACGCAGGTCGACCACTTCGCTTTCGAGGCCGGCGAGCGGGTCGCTTCGCGCGTCCTCGCGGAAGCGGACAGCCACGGGCGCTGGATCGACTGGCGCGTCGACCGCTGACGTCCGGGGTCGGGCAACGTCCCGGCGAGCCTGCCGCGCTCAGTACTTGGCGATCACCTCGTCGCCGAAGCGCTTCACCCAGTCGATCTTCTGCTGGAGCTGCATGATGTCGGGCTCGTACGGGTTGCGGTAGCCGACGGTCAAGCAGGTCACGCCCTTGTCCTCGAGGCGACGGAAGTCGTCGATCGAAAAGGCGGGCATGCCGGCGTAGACGCTGAAGGGCTCGTTCTCGCGGCCGTACTGCTTGCGATAGCCGTGGACGATCTCGAGGCGCTCGACGAGCTCTTCCTCCGTCAGCGAGACGAAGTTCACGCCGTTGCCGTACTGGCCCGCGCGGCGGTAGGCCGGCTTGCTGTGGCCGCCGATCACGATCTCCGGCATCGACGACGGCACGGGGCACATCTTGATCCGCGGGATGTCGTAGTACTCGCTCTTCCACTCGAAGTACTCGCCGGACATCAGCCCCTGGATGATCTGGATCATCTCGTCCATGCGCTTGCCGCGGCTGTCCCAGTCCTGGCTGCAGGCCTGGAAGTCCTCGATCCAGGGCGAGAGTCCGATTCCGAAGATCAAGCGCTCGTTGGAGAAGACGTGCAGCGACGAGACCTGTTTGGCGGTCAGGACCGGGTCGCGGATCGGAAGCTTCAGGACGCCGAAGGCGAACTTGATGTCCGAGGTGACGACGGACATCGCCGCGAAGAGCTGGAAGGGGTCGATGAAGGGGGCGCCTTCGAGGAAGCCGCGGTCTCCCGTCGCCGTATAGGGATACTTGTCGCGAGCGACCTCGGGGTAGAGGATGCTGTCGCCGAGGGAGAAGACGCCGAAGCCGGCTTCGTCCGCGGCCTGGGCGAGGGGCAGGTAATGGTCGATGTCGCACATCGATTCGGCGATGCCGAACTGCATGGTCGGTCCTCCTGGCGGGCCCCGGCCGGCTCGCCGGGGCGGAAGCTTCGAAGATAGCCGCGCGATACCGTGTCCGGGGGCCCGGATCCCGGCCTGCGAGGAGGAGCGATGACCGAGCTGAAGCACGATCTGCCGGGCGGCATGGTGGAATGGATCGCCGAGACCGGCGGCGGGGAGGTGACGCAGCTCCGGCGCCACGTCGCGCGACGGGAAGCCTGGATCGTCGACGTGACCCGGCCCGACGGCAGCGTCCTCGAGGGTTTCCTGCGGCTCCAGCGCGACGACGGCGGCGTCGATCCGCGCCGGCTCGAACGCGAGACGCGGATCACCCAGGCGCTGATGGAGACGGACGTGCCCGTCACGACTGTCCACGGCTGGAACGGCGAGCTGCGCTGTACGCTCTTCTCCCGCGACCCCGGCCGCTCGGACATCGACGCGCTCGACAGCCCGGAGCAGCAGCGCGCGATCATGGAGGACTTCATGCGCGTCTGCGCGCGCATGCACCAGCTCGACCTCGACGCGCTCCGGATCGACGACGTGATGGAGCCGCGTCCGAAGACCGCGCGCGAGGCGGCGCTGAACGAGGTCGACTTCATCTGTCGCCAGTGGTCGCGCTTCCTCGACGGCTACGACGATCCGCTGACCGTCTACGGACTCGACTGGCTCGATCGTTTCGCGCCGAAGGAGGTCGCGCGCGTGTCCCTCGTCCAGGGTGACACGGGGCCGGTCAATTTCATGTTCCAGGGCGATCGCGTGTCGAGCGTGATCGACTGGGAGCTCGGTCACTGGGGCGACCCGATGGAGGACCTGGGCAACATCCTCGTGCGCGAGATGTGGAATCCGTGCGGCGGGCTCGAGGGCCTCTTCCGTCTCTACGAGGCCGAGAGCGGGATCCCCTACGACCGCTTCGGCGCGCAGTACTACGCCGTCCACCAGCAGGTGCGCGGAATGATCCCGATCCACTACGTCGCCCTGAACGCCCATCCGCGCGAGAGCCTCGCCTGGTACCTCTGCTACCGGTATCTCGGCGACCGCTCGACCTGCGAGATGCTCGCGCAGGCCATGGAGGTCGACGTCGAGCGGCCGGAGATGCCGGACGACGAGGGGGCGAAGGACGTGATCGCGGACGCCGCGGCCTATGCCCTCGAAAACGACGTGACGCCCGGTCTCGAGGATGACTTCGCCGCGCGGCGCGCGAAGGACGTCGGGATCCTGATCGCGTGCATGGATCGCCGGCGGCGCTACGGCGCCGCGATCGACGAGATCGAGGTCGACGAGATGGCCGCGCTCCTCGGGACGCAGCCGAAGTCCGTCGCGGAAGGCAACACGCGCCTGTGTCAGGCGTTCCGCGAGCACGCGGTCGAGGACGCGGCCGCGATCGAGTACCTGACGCGCAAGGCCTGGCGCGACGAGTGGCTCTATCAGCCCGCCGTCGACATCTACCCGAACCGGGCCTGGTCGAAGATCGACTGAAGCACCGCGGTCGGACGCGCGGCCGTCAGTCCTCGGTGGCCATGGCGGCGGCGACGGTCCCCAGGTGGGGGAGGGCGTTCGCCCAGAAACCGTGGGTGCCCTGGTCGAGGAGCTCGCGGGCGGCGTCGACGATCGTCGCCTGGGCCGCGGCGGCGATCGCGCTGCCGGTCGAGATCCGGGCGGCGCCGGCGGCCATCATCTCCTTCGCGGAGGGCCCGCCGGGCAGGATCAGGCAGTTGATCGGCCGATCGACCGCGGCCAGCAAGGAGCGGATGTCGTCCAGGCTCGCGAGGCCCGGGGCGTAGAGCACGTCGGCGCCCGCTTCCTGGTAGGCCTGCAGGCGCGCGATCGTGTCGGCCAGGTCCGGGTTGCCGCGGATGTGGTTCTCGGCGCGGGCGGTCAGGACGAGCGGAGCCGCGTCCGCGCGGTTCGCCTCGACCGCGGCGCGGATCCGGTCGGCACCGTGGGCCGCGTCGTAGAGCGTCTCGCCGCTCCAGTCCTCGATGGAGGCGCCCGCGAGACCGGCCCCGAGCGCCGCGCGGATCGTCGTGGCCGCGTCCTCGGGTGCGTCGCCGAAGCCGTTCTCGAGGTCCGCGCTGACCGGAAGCGGCGTCGCCGCGACGATCTCGGCGGCGTGGCCGATCGCTTCGTCTCGGGTGATCCCGCCGTCCGGACGGCCGAGCGCGTTCGCGAATCCGGCGCTCGTCGTCGCCAGGGCGGCGAAGCCCATGCGGGCGAGGATCCGCGCCGAGCCGCGGTCCCAGGGGTTCGGCAGGACGAAGGGCGTCTCGTGCAGCGCGCGGAAGGCCTCCCGGGCTGCGGCGGAAGAGGGGCGGACGGTCGGCATGGCGGACTCCTGGGCGCGGGTTCCTGGATGAGCGTCGCAGACCCCGCTCGGGCCGTCCGGCGCCAATCGGACCCGAACGACCCAGGCCAATACCT
>JBCCZJ010000067.1:0-14816 GCA_039187915.1 Myxococcota bacterium | reverse complement strand
CGGCGGCGGCCATGCTGCCCTTCTCCACGATCGTCAGGAAGAGGTCGAGGTGGTCGAGATGCATCGTCCGTCATTTCCGGATACTCAATCCGAAAAATGACTCATTTTCAGCCTCGATCCAATAGCCGATCTTTCGCGTCGTGCTCGGCGAGCGACGCCGAGACCGCCTGGAGACCCCGAACCCGGCCGATTCCAGCCCGCAGCCTTCCCGGAGACCCTTCATGGACTACGACGACTTCACCACGTTCCGCGTCGAGATCGAGGGCGGCATCGCCCGGGTCACGTTCGACTTTCCCCCCGTCAACATCCAGGGCCTGCCCATGCTGGCAGACCTCGACACCCTCGCGGACGCACTCGAGGCCGACCGCGCGGTCAAGGTCGTCGTCTTCCGCTCGGCTCACCCCGAGATCTTCGTCGCTCATGCCGACACCGACTTCCTCAAGGACATGTCGACGAGCGAAGCACCGCGCGAGGACGTCGAGCTGCTCGGCCTGCAGCGCACGCTCGAACGGATCAGCAAGCTCCCTCAGGCGACGATCGCCCAGATCGAAGGCTTCGCACGCGGCGGCGGCCACGAGTTCGCTCTCGCCTGCGACATGCGTTTCGCGGCCCGCGGAAAGGCGCGCTTCATGCAGATGGAAGTCGGCATGGGCATCCTGCCCTGCGGTGGCGGCGCCTCGCGCATGGCGCGCCAGACGGGCCTTGGGCGCGCGCTCGAGATCATCCTCGGGGCGCGCGATTTCGACGCCGACGAGGCCGAGGCCTGGGGGACGATCAACCGGGCGCTCGATCCAGAGGCGATCGGGCCCTTCGTCGACGCGCTCGCCGCGCGGATCGCGCGCTGGCCCGCGGCGTCGATCCACGCCTGCAAGCAGGCCGTGCACGCCTCGATCGATCAGCCGATCGACGCTGCGCTGCACGACGAGGCGTACTGGCTCTATCAGGCGACGAGCCGGACGCCGGCGATCAGACGCTTCCAGTGGGCGAACGACGAAGGCGCTCAGTTCGACATGGCGAACCAGCGCCGCTGGGAAGAGATGGTCGTCGAGATCCAGGAGATCGAGTAGCGACGGACGAACACCGTCACCTCGCTCCTCGAGAGGAGGACCGATGCAGAAGACGCTGCTCGTCACGGGCGCCACCGATGGAATCGGCCTCGAAACCGCGAAACGGCTCGCCGCGCGGGGTCACGACGTCGTGCTCCACGGGCGGAACCCGGCGAAGCTCGAGCGCGCGGCCGAGGCCGTCGCGGCCGTCACCGACGGCGGACGCGTGGAGCGCTACGCGGCGGATCTCTCGCGTTTGGCCGAGGTCGAGACCCTCGCCGAGGCCATCGCGGCCCGCGCGGGAGGAATCGACGTATTGATCAACAACGCAGGCGTCTTCCGCGTGGCCGAGCCGCGGACGGAGGACGGGCTCGACGTCCGCTTCGCGGTCAACGCGATCGCGCCCTACGCGCTGACCCGACGCCTGCTGCCCGTGCTCGGCGTCACGGGCCGCGTCGTGAATCTGTCCTCGGCAGCGCAGGCCCCGGTCGACGCGCGAGCGCTGACGGGCGCGCGCGCGCTCGCGGACGACGCGGCCTACGCCCAGAGCAAGCTGGCGCTCACGATGTGGTCCCGCAGCCTGGCGACGTCCCTCGGCGATCGGGGTCCGGTGATCGTGGCCGTGAACCCGGGGTCGTTCCTCGCGAGCAAGATGGTCGAGGAGGCCTACGGGGTCGCGGGCTCGGATCTCGGGATCGGTGCGGAGATCCTGTGCGAGGCCGCCCTGTCGGATTCGTTCGCCAACGCGTCCGGTCGCTACTACGACAACGATGCCGGTCGTTTCGCCTCGCCCCATCCCGACGCGACCGACCCCACCCGGAACGACGCGATCGTCGAGCTGATCGAGCGCGTCTTGGAACGAAGCCAGAGAGGAGAGAACGAATGAGAGCCATGTTGATTCGCGCATTCGGAGGACCGGAGGTCTTCGAGCCCGCCGAGATCGCGAAGCCGGAAGCCTGCGCCGGGCAGGTCCTGGTCCGGATCGCGGCCAGCAGCGTGAACACCGTCGACACGATGATCCGACAGACGGGGCCCGAGCTCCCCCTGTCGCCGACGCCGCCCGCCGTCCTCGGCATGGACTTCGCAGGCACCGTCGAGTCCGTCGGGGAAGGCGTGAGCGCCTTCGCCGTCGGCGACGAGGTCTACGGCTGCGCGGGCGGGCTGCTCGACCTGCCGGGCACGCTCGCGGAGTACATCGCCGCCGACGCCCGTCTGATCGCGCGCAAGCCGGAGAACGTCTCGATGGCGGAGGCCGCCGCACTCCCGCTGGTCGGCATCACGGCCTACGAGGGATTGCACCGCGCCGGACTGTCCGAGGGACAGCGCGTGCTGGTCCACGGCGGGTCGGGCGGCGTCGGACACGTCGCCCTCCAGCTGGCCCGCGCCGCCGGCGCCGACGTGTACGCCACCGGCGGCGGCGACCCGCAGCTCGCCTTGATTCGCGAGCTGGGCGCCACCGGGATCCACTACAAGCAGGAGACGGTCGCCGACTACGTCGCGCAGCACACCGGCGGACGGGGCTTCGACCTGGTCTTCGACTCGGTGGGCGGTGCGAACATGACGAACTCGTTCGAGGCGGCCGCGCTGAACGCCCAGATCGCTTCGACCGTCTCGCTCGTCGAGCTCGACTTGACGACCGCGCATTTCAAGGGCCTCTCGCTGCACGTGGTCTTCATGCTGATTCCGATGATCCACGACCACGAACGCGCGGCGCACGGCCGGATCCTGACCGAGCTCACGCGACTCGTCGAAGCCGGAGCGCTGACCCCGATCGTGGACGAGCGCCGCTTCGCGCTCGGAGAGGTTGGCGAAGCGCATGCCCTCCTCGAGAGCGGTCGCGCGCTCGGGAAGGTGGTCGTCGAGAACAGATGAGCCGTTTCGCGCCGGCCGCTAGGGCGCGTCGATCTCGCGATCGGGGCGCAGGAAGAAGAGTCCTCCCACCGACGCGACCCCGAGCAGCGTCGAGTACTGCGCGAGCCCGAGGGCGACACACGCTTCGGGGGACGCTCCGAAGGCCGCGAGGAGCAGGACGTAACCCGCCTCCCGGAGCCCCACGCCTCCGACCGTGATCGGGAGGAAGCTGGCCAACGCCACCAGCGGCGCCGCCGCGAAGTAGGCCGCGAGCGGGACCCCGAGCGCGAGCCCCTCCCCCAGGCACGCGACGCTCACGATCCAGGCCACGACGGTCAGACCCGACAGCCCGACCGAGCGCAGGAAGACCGCGCCCGAGGGCGGAGGTACGCGCAGGAGCGAGGCGAGACGCCCATCGGCGCTTCGCGCGAAGCGCACGAAGACGACTGCGACGACGACCGCGAACGCCGCGATCGCCACGCCGACTCCATCGACGGCCGACCCGAGGCCCACGGCCTGGAAGAGTCCGGCGAGAACGACGAGCGTCCCGATCCCGAAGAGCCGGTCGACGAGCGCGGTCGCGCCACCGACGCCGATCGGCACTCCCGCCACGCGCAGACGATTCACTCGGTAGAGATCGCCGACGCCCATGATCGCGACCGTGTTCAGCGCGAGCGATCTGAGCGCGTCCCGCGCCAGGACGCCGTAGCCGACGGCGTATCCACGATCCGCGAGCAGCCCCTTCAGCCGGAGCGCGATCAGGAGCGGCGGCGCGAGGTTGAAGCCGAAGGCCAGCAGCCACGATCCGGGATCGAGACCGCGGAGCGCTTCGATGGTCGTCTGCACGTCCAGCGGACCGATGAACGAATACAGGACGAAGCAGGCGAGGCCGGCGATCCGGATCGCCGGCGGCGCCCAGCGCGCGGGAGGTCCGTCTCGAAATGCAGTCGCCGCGCCCGGTTCCGCCATGTTTCGCCTATCGGTGAGCGAGGCACCTGGCTGAAATCCAGAAGAAGGAAGGCGCTCCGCTGGGCGTTTCGCCGGGGCGCGATTCCGGTCAATTCCTGCGCGCGAATTGCCGACAAGCCTGGGGCGCCATTCTCCCGCCAGGACGGTTCCGAACCATGAAGATCCTCCTCATCAACCCCCCGCGTCACCACGAGATCGGCGGTTCCACGCCCACGGTCCTCGAGAAGAATCGCGGATTCAATCCGCCCCTCGGTGTCCTGTTCATCGCGGCGGTCCTCGAAAGGCTCGACCACGAGGTCGAAGTCATCGACTGCCAGGTCGAGGAGTACACCTACGAAGAGGTCGAGGCGCGCGTGGCGGCGGCCGAGTACGACCTCCTCGGCCTGACGGTGATGACCTTCTCGCTGATCGACTCGAAGATGGTCACCGAGCTCGCGAAGAAGCATCACCCGACGAAGCCGGTCGTCTGGGGCGGGCCGCATCTCCACATCTACGCGGTCGAGACCGCGAAGTTCCCCGAGGTCGACTACGTCTGCACGGGCGAAGGCGAAGCCGCGATCGAGCAGCTCGTCCAGTTCCTCGAAGGACGTCGCGAGTGGACCGACGTGAAGGGCATCGGCCGCTGGAACGAGGCCGAGAGCCGGTATGACTTCAACGGTCCGGGCGAAGCGGTGCAGGACCTCGACAGCCTGCCTTTCGTGGCGCGCCACCTGACGCCCTACCACAAGTACAGCTCGATCCTCGCCAAGGGCCAGACGGTCACGACGCTCTTCACCAGCCGCGGCTGCCCCTACAAGTGCGCTTTCTGCGATCGCCCCCAGCTGCGACCGAACTTCCGCGCCCGCTCCGCCGAGAGCGTCGTGGACGAGATCGAGCACTGCTACGAGATGGGGATCGACGAGTTCATCATCTACGACGACACGTTCACCGTCGACAAGAAGCGCGTCCACGCGATCTGCGACGAGATCATCGAGCGCGGCATGAAGATCTACTGGGATTGCCGAACGAGCGTCAACGCCATGGACGAGAAGCTCATCGAGCACATGGCGGCTGCCGGTTGCGTGGGCATCCACTACGGCGTGGAGGCCGGGACCGAGAAGATCCAGAAGGCGATCAACAAGAACCTGCGCCTCGACCGCGTCGAGAACATCTTCCTGATCACCCGGAAGCACGGCGTCAAGACGATGGCCTATTTCATCCTCGGGAACCCCACGGAGACCCGCGAGGACATCGAAGAGGGCTTCCGCTTCCTCAAGAAGGTGGATCCCGACTTCGTCCACATGACGAGCCTGACGCCCTTCCCCGCTACGGAGATCTACCTGACGGGTCTGGCGAACGGCACGATCAAGACGGACTACTGGAAGGAATTCGCGATCAACCCGACCGCGGACTTCGAGACCCCGCACTGGCCCGAGCACTTCACGCGCGAAGAACTCAACGCCCTGATCATCCGCGGCTACCGCGCCTTCTACCTGCGCCCGAAATACGTCTGGCGCCGGATTCGACAGATCCGGTCGATGCACGAGCTGGCGAAGAACATCCGTTTCGGGATCGGCCTGCTCGTGATGAAGATGCGGCGCACCTCTTCCGAGGAGGAGAACCTCTTCGACTTCCAGGACCCGAAGCCGCTCCAGCGCGAATCGAGCAACATCCTGCGGATCGGCTGAACGCGCGCGGGTCGCCCGCGCGCGACCTCTGTGCGCCTTCGTCAGCGGTTGTCGAAGCGCTTGTTGATCGCGTCGGCGAGCATGCCGATCGCGAGCAGCTGCACGCCGGTCACGAAGAGCAGCATCGTCGTCGTGTCGAGCATACGGTCGAGGAGCAGGTGGCTCCCGATCCCGACCGCCACGGCGCCCCCGACGAAGGCCGCCGAGGCTGGCAGGAAGATCCGCAGCGGATCGAAGTACATGATCGTCCGCACGATCAACTGCACGAAGTTCAGCGTGTCGTAGATCGGTCGGATCTTCGAGCTGCCCGTGCGCTTCAGGTAGTCGATCTCGACGTACTTGACGCGCATGCCCTCCGAGAGCGTCGCGAGCGTGATCGTCGTGGTGAACGAAAAGCCGTTCGGCAGAAGGTGGATGAAGCGCTCGATCACGTCCTTGCGCATGAGCCGGAGGCCGGAGTTCAGGTCCGGAATGTCCCGACGCGCCAGATAGGACGCGAACTTGCGCAGCACCCACTTCGGCGGACGCCGGATCAGCGGGATGTTCGAGATCGCCCCGATCCGCGCCCCGACCACCATCTCGTAGCGGTCGCCGAACGCGAGGACCTGACCCACGGCCTCGTCCGGATAGGTCCCGTCAGCGTCGGTGATCAGGATCCAGGGGTAACGGCTCGTGCGGACACCGGTCTTGAGAGAGGCTCCGTATCCGCTGTTCTCGTCGTGACTGATCACGATCAGCCGATCCTCGGCCTGCTTCTCGTCATCCCAGTAGTCCGTGACGGTCTCGGCGAAGGCCCGGACCTCTTCGACCGTCGCATCCTCGGATCCGTCGTTGACGACGATGACTTCCCAGGGTCCTTCGAGCTCGAGCTCGGCGATCCGCGTGAAGAGCGCGTCGAGGACGCTGCGGATGCCGCGCTCCTCGTTGTAGGCCGGGATCACGATGCTCACGCCCTGTCGGCGGGGATCGGTGCGACTGGCGAGGGCGTCGGTCATCGGGGGTCTTCTTCCTTGTCGTACGGCTTGCGAGCCACGAAGAGCTGGTTCACGAAACCGAATTCGAATACGCGCAGCCGATTCAGACCCGCGTCGACACGCGCGGCGAAGCGAGGAGAGACGGGGATGCGCAGGTAGGGCAAGAACGCGAGCGGCGCGTTCATGAAGCGGCGGTAGAGCACCGGCTCGAGACCGTTCGCTTCCGCGAGCGCGTCGAAGGACGCGCGCGTGACGGCGTCCTCGTGATGTTCCTCGGGATGCAGGCGGAGGAGACCGGACAGCTCGTCCCAGAAGCCGGAGGGCGCCGTCGCCACGAGCAGCCCCCCCGGACGGAGCGCCCGATGGGCCTCGGCGAAGAGCTCCGAAGGCGACTCGAGATGCTCGAGGATCGCCAGGGCGAGCACGACCTGGCGACTCTCCGCGGCCACCTCGGGATGAGCGCGCGTCGCGTCGCCCTCGACCAGACGCACGCCGGCGCTCAGGTCGGATGCGCGCGCGATCAGGTCCCGCGCGTACTCGATCCCGATCGAATCGCGGCTGCCGAGCGCGCGATGGACGAGGTCGAGGGTCGCGCCCTCCGCGGCCCCCAGATCGAGGAGCGTCATCTCTTCGAGGGCGTAGGGGTCGGCGAACGCGCGGATCGCCTCGACGGCGGCGAGCGCCCGACTCCGCAGGCGGAACGCGACGTGCGGCAGCGCGCGACGCTGGGCGCCGTAGCGGGCGTCCATCACGCCTCGCGGCGGACTCTCGGGATTCGACGCGAAATTCTCGGCCACGCGCTCTCCATCGGAAGATCGGCGGCATTCCTGAAGCAGATCAGCTGCAGGAATCCGCTCAAGGTGCACGTCGGCGTTGACGATTCACGAAAGGGGCCGCTTCGCCCCGATCCGCTCGTATCGACGCCGAGAAAGGCCTCAGTTTGTCCGCCACCCCCGAAGCCGAACGGCCCGCCTGGTTCTCCCTCGCGTTCTGGAGCCTGCTCGCCGCCGCCCTCGCCTACCGCGTTCAGCTCGTCCTCGCCTTTCCGACCGTCTACTCGTGGGACGCGTTCACGCGGCTGCTTGACCCGGGTCGGCTCCTCGTCCGCCACTGGATGCCGATCCCGCAGCTCCCGATCTACGCAGGCGACGTGTTCGGCTGGGAGATCACCGCGGTCCGCCTCGCCTACGCCTTGATCGGCGTCGCCGCGGTCGGACTGATCGGCGCCTTCGTCGTGCGGACCCAGGGCCCGCGCGAAGGCCTCGTCGCGACGGCCGTCGCCGCCGTACTCCCGGGCTTCGCCGTCTATACGATCGTCCCCTACCAGGAAGGCGTGCTCCTCTGCTTCCTGTTCCTCTTCCTCTGCCTCTGGCGGGCCGACGTAGATACGATGTCCGCGACGGCCAGGACCGTCGCCGCCGTCGCGCTCGGACTGGCGTGCCTCAGTCGCTACGAGGCCTGGATCTTCGCCGGGCTCTTCGCGCTCCGGCCGATCGCAGCGCGTCGACGCGCTGCGCTTCCGATCTTCGTGCCCGCGCTCGGCGCGATCGCCTGGTGGCTCGTCACGCTGCCCTCGCTCGATCAGACGAACCCGATGGCGACGCCGGTCGCCGCGCCGGAGGCCGTCTCGCTCGAGGTCGCGCTGGCGGCGCTGCGGGAGGGGGCGCAGCTCGGCCTTGCGGGCCTGCATTGGGTCGGTCTCCCGGTCGCGGCCCTCGGCGCAGTCGCCGCGGCGCGACGCGGGGGCCTGCTGGGACGCGAGGTCCTCGCGTTCTGGATCGGGCTCGTCGCGCTCAGCCTGGCAAGGACGCTCCACTCCGCGGAAGCCACGACGCGCATGACCGTCCTGCCTCTGGTCCTCGCGACGCTCTATCTGCCGAGCGGCCTCCGCACGCTCGCCCGCTTCCGGCCCCTTCCCGTTCGGGTCCAGCAGGCGGCGGGAGTCGCCTTCGTCGTCGCGATGGTCGTCGCGTCCACGTTCGCGATCGACGACTTCCTCGAGAAGCGCCGCCGTCACTATCGCGACGAACGCTCGGTTGCGCTTCACCTGCTCGAGGTCACGGCCCGGGCCCCCGCGAGCGTCCGGATCGGGCTCGTTCCGAAGGAGATCGACAACGCCTGGGGCGAGAGCGCCGTGAAGGCGATCTTCGGCCAGTCCATGCGCCTCCGCGTGGACGACCCGCGCTTTCGCATCGGGCGCGAACGCGTGGCGGCCGAGCGCACGCACCTCGATCGGGTGTTGCTCTACGACACGGAGACCGACCGCTACATCGTCGTCTCCCCGAACGACCCCGCGCTCGGCGTCCTCTACTCGACGAGATAGCCGAGGGCCCGGAGCGCGGCCTCGGTCGCGGGATCGAGCGCCGCCGGCCCGGCGTCGCGCTCGGCACGCGCGATCCGTTCGTCGAGCGCATCGACCAGATCGGCCATCGCTTCCGGCGCCCGCAGCGCCCGGTCGGTGAGCTCGGCCGGATCCGCGGACAGGTCGAAGAGGCGCTCGCGGATCGCGCCGTCGGGCGCGACCTCGCGCAGGAGCTTCCACGTCCCGCGCTGGAGCGCGTAGCGCTCGGCCCCGTCGAACCGGAGCGCGTCGACGAGCGTCTCGGCGTATGCGTCCGTTGCATCCCGATCGTCCGCTCCCTCGATCGCTGCGACCAGGCTCGCTCCGTCCAGGCCAGGCGGCACCGCCAGCTCGAGCAGCTCGAGCAAGGTCGGCATCACGTCCACGTTGCGGACGACGTCCTCGACGACGGTGCCTTCCTCGATCCGACCCGGAAAGGCCGCGATCAAGGGCACGTGCAGCGAAGGCGCGTAGAGCTGCCGCCCGTGCCCGTGGATGCCGTGCTCGCCGAGGCTTTCACCGTGGTCCGCGCCGATCACGACGATCGTCTCGTCCTCGAGGCCCCAGTCCGAGAGCGCCCGGAAGAGCTCGCCGAGCGCGAAATCCATGTAGGCGATCTCGCCTTCGTAGAGGCGATCGCGATACCGGGTGCGGAACGGCTCGGGCGGCGCGTAGACCTTGTGCGCGTCGAAGAGGTGGATCCAGGCGAAGAAGCTCGTCTCCGCATTCGCGTGCATCCAGCGGATCGCGCGGCGCACGACCGGTCCGGCGGGCCGATCGAGATAGGGTCGCGGGATGCCCTGCCAGGAATCCGCGCGGGGCGGCGCGGCGTTGTCCTCGGCCAGCGCGTCGTCGTAGTGGTCGAAGCCCTGCCCGAGTCCGAAGCGCTCGCTCAGCGGGAAACCGCCGATGAAGGCGCCGGTCCGCCAGCCCTGCGATCGCAGGATCTCGGCGAGCGTGAGCTGCGCGTCGGCGAGGACGTAGGTGCCGTTCTCGCGGGCGCCGTGACGATGAGGATCGAGGCCGGTGAAGAGCGAAGCGTGGGAGGGCAGCGTGACTGGGGCCGACGAGATCGCGTGGGTGAAGCGCGCGCCGCGGGCGGCGATCGCGTCGAGCGCGGGCGTCTCGACGTCGGCGCCATAGCTGCCGAGCCGGTCGGCCCGGGTCGTGTCGAGCGTGACGACCACGACGTTCGGCCGCGCGCCGGACGCACGCGGCGCAGGCGGTCCCGTCGGGAGCGCCGGCAGCGCGACGCCCGCCGGCGCCTCGACGCCGGGCGCAGCGGGAGAAGACGCCCGTTTCGCGGTCGCGCCGCTGGCCTTCGCCACCCCCGATGGGAGGGCCGTCCTGGCGGTCCGATCGGGGCCACTCGGCGGGAGGGCCGTCGCGTCGAGGGTGTTCGGGCCGCCGAGGGCGATCAGACCCGCGAGGCCCGCCGCGCCGACCAGACCGAACGCGGCGATTCGGACCCGCCCGGACGAGGCGGCGGCGATTCTCGTGTCGTCCCTGCTCATGAACTGCGCATCGGCCGCTCCGCCGGCCCGCTTGAACCGGCCGGCGGCCATACCGAACCCGCTCGACGTGCGCCCTGTGCGACCCGGTTCGATTCGTCATTCACGAAGACCGTGCTCGACCCCACGGTTTCTCCGAATCCGGCGGGCCCCCTCGACGAAGCCGAATTACGATATTCATTGCACGATATCAATTACGTGTTATAAAAGTCTATAAATTCCCTTCCACCCCAACGAACCGGTTCCCTGCCATGCTGGAAAACCTGCTCTCCGCCCCCGTCCTCTTCTTCGCCCTGGGCCTCGCCGCGCGCTTCGTCCGCTCCGATCTCGAAGTCCCCCAGCCGGTGGCGCGCTTCCTGTCGCTCTACCTGCTCCTGAGCATCGGGATCAAGGGCGGACACGAGCTGCACGAGGCCGGCCTGACGACGGAGGTCGTCGCGGGACTCGGCGCGGGCGTCGCGCTCTCCTTCGCCACGCCGATCTGGACGTTCTTCCTGCTCCGCGGTCTCCTCGGCTCGACCAACGCAGCAGGAATCGCCGCCACCTACGGCTCGATCTCCGCCGTGACCTTCGTCGTCGCGACGAGCTTCCTCGACCAGTCGAGCGTCGACTACGGAGGTCACATGGTGGCCGCCATGGCGCTGATGGAGTCGCCCGCGATCGTGATGGGCATCCTCCTCGCGCAGCGCTTCGCCACGCCGGACCCGAACCAGACCACGCGCCCGGCGCTCGACTGGGGAGCGCTCCTCCGGGAGGCCGCCTTCAATCCGGCCGTCTTCCTCCTGCTGGGCTCCATGGTGATCGGCATGTCGATCGGCCCCGGCGAGTTCCTCGAGGTCGCGCCCTTCGTGAGCGCGCCCTTCAAGGGCGTGCTCTGCTTCTTCCTGCTGGAGATGGGTCTCCTCGCGGCACGGCGCCTCGAGGAGCTGCGGACGGCGGGGATCGGGCCGCTCTGCTTCGCCGTCGCAGCACCGCCGGTCCACGCTGCCCTCGCGATCGCGATCGCCTGGGCCGTCGGCCTCGACGCCGGCGATGCGCTGCTCCTGGCGGTCCTCGGTGGAAGCGCGAGCTACATCGCGGTCCCCGCCGCGCTCAGGCTCTCTCTTCCCGAGGCGAACCCGAGCCTCTACGTCCCCATGTCCCTCGCCCTGACCTTTCCGTTCAACGTGATCATCGGGATCCCGCTCTACTGGTGGGCGATCCAGACGATCGGTCTCGCCGGCGCCTAGGCCAGACAGGAGAATCGACCATGCGCGACGTCAAGCGAATCGAAATCGTCGTCGAGGCCCCGCAAGAGGACGCGATCCGGCAGCTGATCGAAGACGCGGGCATCGACGGCTTCACGCTGCTCCACGCGGTCGCCGGTCGCGGCCAGCGGGGCGATCGAACCAGCGACGGACTCTCGAACGCGTTCCAGAACGTGGTCTTCGTGATCGCGGCACCGGCCGAGGAGACGGCCGCCTTCGTCGAGCAGGTCCGGCCGATCCTGAAACGCACCGGCGGCATCTGTCTGGTGAGCGACGCCCGCTGGCTGAAGCACTGAGCGACCCGGCTCGATCGCCACGTCGCCCCACGCGACTCAGCGGAGGTCGAAGACGACCTCTTCGAGCTCACCCGCGAAAGGAAACGGCGACGCGTACGCGTGCGTGACCGGCGCCCCCCGGTCGAGCCCGACGTCGAGCCCCTCCCAAACGAGCACCGGCGGTCCGTTCGGAAGTCGTGCCGTCGCGACCTCGACGCCGTCGACCTTCAGGTGGGCCTCACCGCCGAGGAAGCGAAAGCGATTCCAGAGCCCCCCGTTCAGGATCGCGGACAGCGTGCCGTCGTGGTCGAACTCGACCTCGATCTCGCTCGCCCCGTCCGGGAGGACGGCCTCCGATCGCAGCAGCGTGACCTCGCCGAACAGGTTCGATGCAAAATGCGCGCGATCGTCCTGCACGTAGAGCGCGTAGCCCGAGTGGATGTCGCCCATCGCGACGAGCACGCCGTTCTCTCCCGATGTCCGGGAGAGACGGGCCGTGATCGACCAGGACCGCATCGCGAGCCGCGGCGCCTCCGCCAGGGTGTCGAGCGGCCCCGCCCCGTCCGCCAGCGACAAGCGCATGGGCTCGGGACTCGTGAACTCCGTGCGGCGGTTGAACCAGCGATCGTCGATCGGCAGGACGTCGAAGCGCTCCGCCGCGGCCGCGAAGCCCCGCGTCAGCTCGTCGACCTTCGCGGGCATGCGCTCCGCCAGGTCGTTCGACTCGGTCGGATCCTCGGCGAGGTGGTAGAGCTCCCACGGGTAGTCCTCGTAGGGCTCCCCGTCCGGATGCCACGAGACGAGCTTCCAACCGTCCGCGTAGTACGCGCGGTTGCCCTCCATCTCGTAGTACTGCGTGCGCTTGCGCGTCGGCGCCGCCGCGTCGGCCAGCGAGTAGGCGAAGCTCGTCCCCTCCATCGCTTCGATTCCGCTCTCCGCGCGCGCGGACGGATGATCGAGTCCCAGCAGCTCGAGGACGGTCGGCGTCACGTCGTTCACGTGATGGAGCTGCGTCCGCAATCCGCCCTCTTCCAGCGCACCGGCGGGCCAGTGGACCACGAGTGGAGAGCGCACGCCGCCGCCGTGCACGCTCGCCTTGCTCAGCTTGAAGGGCGTGTTGCTCGCCTGCATCCAGCCGAGCGGGTAGTTCGGATACGAATCCGGCCCGCCGACGAGCGGCAGCTCCCGCTCCCGCTGGGCGTCGCTCTCCCCGAACTGGGCGAAGAAGCGCCCCTGGTTCGTGGTGCCGTTGGCGTAGGCTTCGCGGCTCCCGCCATTGTCCGACATCACGAGCACGATCGTGTTCTCGAGCGCGTCGTGCTCGTCGAGCCACGAGATCACGCGCCCCAGGTTCTGGTCCATGTTGTCGAGATACGCGGCGTAGTTCTCCTGCAGACGCGTCGAGACGCGCTTTTCCTCCAAAGAGAGCTCCGCGAAGGGAACGACGCCCGGGTAGTAGGGCGCCAGGGTCGCCGCGTCGGGAACGAGCCCGATCGCCTTCTGGCGCGCGAGCCGCTCGGCCCGCGACACGTCATAGCCCCGGTCGAAGCGCCCCGCGTACTTCGCCCGGTCCTCGGGCTTCGTGTGGTGCGGCGCATGCGCTGCGGGCGTCGAGTAGTAGAGGAAGAAGGGCTGCTCGGGCGCGCGATTCCGCTGCGACTCGAGCATCTCGATCGCGCGATCGGTCATGGCGTCCGGGAAGTAGAAGCGGCCGTCCGCGGGGACTTCGACGGGCGTCGTCCCCTCCCAGAGGTCGTGCGGCGCCCACTGGCTCGTGTGCGAGGCGAGGAAGCCGTAGAAGCGTTCGAAGCCGCGCCCCGTCGGCCAGGCGTCGTAGGGCCCCGCGACCGTCCGGTGGACGCCGTTGACCAGGTGCCATTTGCCGACCATGAGCGTCGCGTAGCCCGCGTCGCGCAGCATCTCCGGCAGGGTCCTGATGTTCGCGTGAATCTCGCCGAAATAGCCGCGCGTCTCGCCCGGGAGATCGGACGCGTGGCCGACGCCCGCGGAATGGTGGTTCAGTCCCGTGAGGAGCGCGGCACGACTCGGCGAACACACGCCCGTGACCGTGAAGTTCGTGTAGCGGAGGCCGTGCTCGGCGAGGCGGTCGATCGTCGGCGTCTCGACCTCGGAGCCGTAGGCCCCGAGATCCGCGAAGCCGACGTCGTCCATCATGACGATCAGCACGTTGGGCCGGTCCGCGGCGACGGCCCCCCCCGCGACGAGGGAGAAGAGTGACCCGAGAAGGACGATCTTCAGGCGGGCCCGTTTCCGAGTCGACCCCTTTCGCGCCCCGTCCTGCCGGCCGCGATCCCGCACATCCGTTGCGTGTCTCATCGTTCGCTTCCCCTCTCGCAGCCCGGCCGCGCCGTTCGTCTCGCTAGTCGATTCCGAGCGTCGCGGCGACCGCGGCCACCAGACTCTCGACGTCCGTCGCATGAGCGGCCCGCCGTCCGACGACGGCGCGCTCGAGGGACAGGCCCTGGAGCCCGAGCGTCGCGAGCCGCTCCGCCCGCTCGACCCGATCGGGCGGAAAATCGGACAGCGTCTTCCGCCAGAGCTCCGTCATCCGGGAGCGGATCTCGGCGGCGCGCTTTCGGACGGCGGCACGATGGCGACGATCCCGCCCGAGCTCGACCTGGACGTCGAGCAGGACGCCGTGGTCCGGGTGTTCCATCCCCTTCTGCATGCCCTCGACGAGCGCGCGCAAGCGGTCCGCGGGCTCGCGGACATCGCCGTCCGGTACGGGCAGGGAACGCTCGAGGGACTCGAAGCCGCGCTCGAGGAGCGCCAGGAGGAGGCCGGACCGATCACCGAAGTGGTACTGGATCACGCCCCAGGAGAGATCGCACCGGCTCGCGATCCTGGCGGCGCTCGTCCCTGCGAGCCCCTCCTCTCGCAGGCATTCGAGCGCCGCAAGAGGCCAGCTGCAGCG
>JBCCZJ010000066.1:0-14843 GCA_039187915.1 Myxococcota bacterium | reverse complement strand
GGCGTCTCGTCGAAGAGGAAGAACTCGTACTCGAAGGCGCCGTTCACCTCGAAACCCATCGAGGTGGCTTTGTCGATCGTCCGCGAGAGCACCGTCCGCGGGCAGACTTCGGCGTAGTCGCCCGTGAAGCTCCCGACGAGCAGCAGCGTGTCCTCTTCATAGGGGATCCGACGCAGCGTCGAGAGGTCGAGACGGACCGGCGCGTCGCGATAACCCGTGTGCCAGCCGGAGACCTCGACGCCGGGGTCCGCGTAGAGCTCGTCGTGGAGATCCCAGCCGAGGACGACGTCGCAGAAGCCGAAGCCCTTGTCGACCGCGCTCGCGAGCTTCGCACGGTCGACGTACTTCCCTCGCAGGACGCCGTCGACGTCGAAGACCCCGATCTTGAAGAATCGGATTCCTTCGCGGTCGATCCACGCCTCGAGTTCCGCCACGTTCGCCACGGTCGCGTCGTCGGTCATGCGGTCCCCCTTCGCGGTCGGCCGCTAGGCCGACTCCGCCCGCAAGTGATAGCTCTTCGGTCGCGTCACCGACTGGAATCCCAGGCTCGAGAGCGAACAGCCGAAGCCCGAATCCTTGACCCCCGTCCAGGCGAGCGCCGGGTCGAGATAGTCGCAGCGGTTGGCGAAGACCGTCCCGGCTTCCACGTGCTCGGCGAGTCGGGCGGCGCGTTCGAAGTCGCCGCTCCAGATCGAGGCGGTCAGGCCGAACTCCGAGTCGTTCATCAGCGCGATGCCCTCGGATTCGCTCGCCACCTTCATCAGGCCGATCGCCGGGCCGAAGGTCTCGTCGACCATCAGCGACATCGTGTGGTCGACACCGACGAGGACCTGCGGCGCCAGGTAGCAGGCCGATCGGTCCGGGACGTCGAAGTCCGCGTCGCCCACGAGCCGGGACGCGCCCGCGCCGATCGCGGCCGCGACCTGGTCGCGTACGAAGCCGGCGGACTTGGCGTCGACCATCGGGCCGAGCGTGGTGGACTCGTCGAGGGGGTCGCCCAGGCGGTAGTCCTTCGCGATCCGGACGAACTCGGACACGAAGTCGTCGTAGACGCGCTCGTGGACGTAGATGCGCTCGATGCCGCAGCAGCTCTGGCCCGCGTTGTAGAAGGCGCCGTCGACGAGGTTCTCCGCGGCGAAGGCGATGTCCGCGTCTTCGAGGACGAGCGCCGGGTCCTTGCCTCCGAGCTCCATGCCGGCCTGGATGAAGTTCTCGCTGGCGACCGCGCGGTAGATCTCGTGGCCCGCGCCGACCGAGCCGGTGAACGAGACGTAGCCGAGCGCGCGGGAGCGGATCAGCTTCGCGGTCACGTCGTGACTCATCGGCGCGGCCTGGACGAGGCCCTCGGGCGCGCCGGCTTCCGCGAAGGATCGAGCGAACTGGTCGGCGACGAGCGCCGTCTGGGACGCATGCTTCACGAGCACGCTGTTGCCGGCGAGCACGGACGGAACGATCACGTTGACCGCGATCGCGAGGGGGTAGTTCCAGGCGGCGATGTCGAGTACGACGCCGACCGGTTCGTGACGGATGAATCGGCGGAAGCCCGGCTCGTCCGGCAGGACCTGGTCGGCGAGCGCCGCTTCGGCGATGTCGCAGAGATGCTCGGTCCGCTCGACCATGGTCCGTGCGAACTCGCCGCTCGCCTGGCCGATCGGTTTGCCCATCATGCGCGTGATCTGTTCGGCGTACTCGTCCCCGTGTGCGCGGTATGCGTCGAGCATGCCGCGACAGAGCTCGGCGCGTTCGGCGATCGGCATGTCCCGGAAGGCGCGCTGGGTCGCGGCGGCGAGTGCGAGGCGCTCGCCGACGGCGTCCTCGTCGAGGAGCTCGAAGGAATGACAGGGCTGACCGTCGATGGGGCTGATGATGTCGGGCATGATGGATGTCGGGTCTTCTCTAGAGGGCGTTCTTGCGAAGCTCGGGCAGCTTCGTGTGATCGACCGGCGCGTCGGTCCGGTAGTTCTCGGCCAGACAGACGGCGCTGTCGAGGACGTTGCGCGCGAAGACGCGCCGCAGGAAGAGCGCGTCCGCGAGCCGGCCGAGAGCGCCGCCGGGCAGCGTGTAGGTCATCGAGCAGTGGATCTCGCACGCGTCGGGCGTCGCGGCGTCGCGGAACTCGTAGCGGAAGTGGGCTTCCTTGAACGGCGTGGCCGGCCGGTCGCCCTTGTGCAGACGGATCGTCATGCCGACGCCCTCGTCCCATTGGACGACCGTCTCGTTCATGTCGCCGAACTGCGCGTGGGAGACGATGCGGCTCGCGCCGACGCCCTGCTTCTGCTCGGTCGTGATCACGGTGTCCGTGAGCCCCGGCACGTAGTCCTTCGCGCGCGTGAGGTCGAGGAAGCGCGTCCAGCACGCTTCGCGCGAGAGCGGAATCGGAGCCGCGCCGTGTACGGTCATCGCCATCGGGACCCTCCCGGTCGTGTCGGTGGCCCGGATGGAGCGCCGGGCGCTGGTGAGTGGCCCTCGAGGAATCCGGGGCGCGTTCGGGTGGCGTACTCCGGCGCCTTGGGCTCTCGTCGGGCGCCCCGCTCGGCACGCCGGGCGGCGGGAGTATCGCGAGTCTGTCGCTCGGAGCCAAGCCGCCGGCGGAGGCCGGGACGCCACGGACCGCCGGCCCGACGGGGGTCCGGGCGCCCGGCGAGTCGCTAGCATGCGGGGCCCACGGAGGAAGCCCGCCATGAAGTCGATCGTCTGCAAGGAATTCGGACCGCCGGAGAAGCTCGTGCTCGAGGAGGTGCCCGATCCCGTCGCCGCGGAAGGCCAGCTCGTGATCGAGTCTCGCGCGTCGACGGTGACCTTCCCCGATGCGCTGATGATCGAGGACAAGTACCAGTTCAAGGCTCAGCTCCCGTTCGTGCCGGGGGGCGAGGCGGCGGGCGTGGTGGCCGAGGTCGGTCCAGGCGTCGAGGGCTTCGAGGTCGGCGATCGGGTGATCGGCCAGAGCGGCCTGATCGGCGGCTTCCAGGAAAAGGTCGTGTGTGCCGCAGCGGCCGCGCGGAAGCTCTCGAAGAACGTCGGCTTCGCCGAGTCGACGGGCCTCCTCTACGCCTACGGGACGGGCTACTACGGCCTCAAGTTCCGCGGCCATCTCCAGCCGGGCGAGACCCTGCTGGTGCTGGGCGCCGCCGGCAACGTCGGCCTGGCCGCCGTCGAGCTCGGCAAGTTGATGGGCGCGCGGGTGATCGCCGCGGCTTCGAGTCGCGAGAAGCTCTCGGTCTGCCTCGACCGCGGCGCCGACGAAACGATCGACTACGCGAGCGAGGACCTGAAGACGCGCGCCAAGGAGCTGACCGGCGGCAAGGGTGTCGACGTGATCTACGACTGCATCGGCGGCGACTACGCCGAGGCCGCGCTCCGGGCGATCGGCTGGGAGGGTCGCTTCCTCGTGATCGGCTTCACCGCCGGCATTCCGCAGCTCCCCCTCAACCTGACGCTCTTGAAGAGCTGCCAGGTGATCGGCGTCTTCTACGGAGCGATGATCTCGAAACAACCCGAGCTGCTGCAGGAGATCACGACCGATCTCTACCGCTTCATGGACGAGGGACAGCTCAAGCCCTACGTGTCCGCGCGCTACACGCTCGAAGAAGCGCCGCAAGCGCTGCGCGACCTGCTCGACCGGAAGGTCACGGGCAAGGTCGTGATCGAGGCGCATCGCTAGGCGAGCGCATGCCGGGCGACGGATCCACGCTCGCTAGGGCGCCTTCGACAGCACGACGCGCGACCAGCTGACGTCCTCCTTGCCCGGCAGGAGGCTCGGGAGACCCTCGGCGCGATAGGCGCAGTCGAGCCCGCGGTCTCGAGCCCGCTCGATCGTGCGTGCGGCGTCGGTCGGGAAGACGTGGGTCCCGAGGCCGGGCGGACCGTGTCGGAGCGAGAGGGCGGCGTGGCCGCCGGGCGCCAGGAGATCGGCGAGCGTATCGACGGCCTCGGTCTGCTCGTCCGGGTCGAGGTGGTGCCAGACGCCTTCGACCAGGACGAAGGCGAAGGGCTCGGCGCCCGCGCGCACGCGCTCGAGCGCGGGCAGCGCGTCGAGCGTCCACTCGATCGACAGATGCGCGTAGTCTGCCCGGGCTCGGTCGAGAAAGGCGCGCAGGGGCTCTGCGGCGACGACGTGATGGCCCCGGCGCGCGAGCGCGGCGGCGTTCTGGCCGACGCCGGCGCCTGCGTCGAGGACGCGACGCGGCGCGTCGGGCAGAAAGGGCAGGAAGTCGGCGCAGACGTGCTCGAAGGCGAGGCCGCGGCTGGTGGCCGCGAAGCGATCCACGTCCGTCTCGTAGCCGGTCGTGCCCTCGACCCGCGAAGGGACCCCTTCCACGATCGGCTCCTTCGCGTCTCTCGCCTAGGGCCGAAAGCCGTTCGTTCGGCCCTCGGGATCCAGGTCGACGTCCTGCGCGCGTCTCGCCACCCGCGCTTCGAGGCGCCGGCTGAGGATGCCGGGGCGGGCGGCGAGGGCGGCGCGAAGTCGCGGCAGGGTCAGATAGAAGAGGCTGTTGTCGACGACGTTCTCGAAGACGAGGTCGTCGATCAGCCCTTCTTCGTGCAGACGCACCATGTTCTCGAAGCCGTAGAGCACCGTTCCGTCGTAGGCCCGGATGCGCAGCTCCGCGGTTTCGTCGAGCGCCTCTCCGCGATTCGATCGAATGAGCAGCTCCGCCAGGTCCGGCTCGGTCGCGATCGAGAGCAGCGCGGTCCAGGTCTGCTCCGCCGCCTGGTGGTAGCTTGCGCTCCGGACCGCGCGTGTGTTCTGCCGGATCTGGACGGCGAGGTAGCCGATCGAGACGATCACGCCGAGCGCGCCCACGAACTCGCCGACGTTGGCCAGGGTTTCGAGCATGCCGTCCCCGGCGCCTAACGGAGCACCGGCGCGAGCGTTTCCCACACCCGGTCGGCGATCAACGCGTGGCCCTCCGCCGTCGGATGGATCCCGTCCGCCTGGTTCAGGGTCCGCTTCGCTGCGACGTCCTCGAGAAGGAAGGGGACGAGCGGGGCGCCGTATTTCTCGGCGAGCGCCGGGTAGACCGAGTCGAAGCGCTCGACGTAGTCCCGGCCGAGGTTCGGAGCGGCGCGCATGCCCGAGACGACGAACTTCACGCGCGGATGGGCCTCGCGGGTCTGGTCCAGGATGGTCTCGAGGTTCGTGCGGAGCTGCTCGATGTCGAGGCCTCGGAGCATGTCGTTGGCGCCGAGCTCGAGCACGAGGACGGCGACGGGCATCCGCAGCAGCCAGGGGAGACGGCGCAGCCCGCCCGCGCTCGTGTCGCCGGACACGCCGGCGTTGATCACGCGATAGGCGAGCCCCTCCGCCTGGAGCCGCTCCTCGATCAACGCGGGATAGGCCTGGCTCTCCTCCAGGCCGTATCCGGCGGTCAGGCTCGTGCCGAGAAAGACGATGACCGGCAGATCGTTCGTCCCGTCGTCGGGATCCGCACCCGCTGCCCGGGCCTCGACGCGAGCGATCTCGTCCGCCGCCGAGGGCGTCTCGGGGGGGTCCTCCTCCCCGCCGCAGCCAGAGAGCGAGAGGACGAGCGCGAGCGCGAGGATCGCCCGGCAGGCGACCAATGCGACCGGTGCCCGCAAGAGATAAGGTAGGGGCCGCGTCGCCCGCGTCCCCCTGGTCCTCCTCGGATTCCACGACCTAGTCATCGCGCATGATCGTCGCTCGCAATCTCACTCAACGCTACCGGCTCCACGGCGACGGCTCCTCCGAGGCAGGGGGCGGATCGTCCCTGACCGTCCTCGACTCGGTCGATCTCGAGATCGAACAGGGCGAGGTGGTCGTGATCCTCGGGCCCTCGGGCAGCGGCAAGACGACCCTGCTCGGCCTGTTGGCCGGCCTCGATCGCCCGACCGAGGGCGAGGTCGAGCTCGCCGGCCAGGCGCTCTCGGGACTCGACGAGGACGCCCGCGCCGCGCTCCGCGCGGAGCGGATCGGCTTCATCTTCCAGAGCTTTCATCTGATCCCGACGCTGACCGCCCTCGAGAACGTGCTCGTGCCGCTCGAGCTGCTCGGCCCGGATCGTGCACCCAAGCCGGTCGAGGCCGAGAAGACGGCGCGGGACCTCCTCGAACGGGTCGGCCTCGCCGGTCGCGTCGATCACTATCCCGCGCAGCTCTCCGGCGGCGAGCAGCAGCGCGTGGGGATCGCGCGTGCCTTCGCGAACGAACCCGCGGTCCTCTTCGCCGACGAGCCGACCGGCAACCTCGATCGCGACACCGGCGACGAGGTCGAGAACCTGCTCTTCGCACTGAACGAACAGCGCGGGACGACGCTCGTGATCGTCACCCACGACCTGTCGCTCTCGCGTCGGGCCCACCGCATCGTCCACATCGACGGCGGACGGATCGACCGGATCGAAGTCGTCGACCGCGCCGCCGCCGAGCGCGCGGGCTAGCGGGCGGGGAGGGCGCCCGGTGCATACGCGCTTCGTCTTCTCGATGATCCGACGGGAGCTGCGCGCGGCCGGCCGCCGCTTCGGATTCTACGGGAGCTGCATGGCGATCGGGATCGCCGTGGTCGTCTGTCTCCACTCGCTCCGCGAAGCGGTCAACGAGGCGGTCGACCTTCGCTCGAAGGAGCTGCTCGGTGCGGACCTGCGGGTGGAGAGCCGCGACGTCTTCGGGCCCGAGATCCTCGAGGCGCTCGAGCCGATCGACGCGGCGGCGCTGCAGCCCGCGACCCGGGTGACGCGGCTCGGGTCGATGGCCCTCGCGCCGAAATCGACCCGGAGCCGGCTCGTCGACCTCGTGGCGATCGACGGGGAGTATCCGATCTATGGCGCGGTCTTCACGAAGCCCGCCTATCGCTGGGACGAGTTCGGTGAGACGCCGGGCCGCATCTTCGTCGACTCGACCCTCCTGATCCAGCTCGACATCGACGTCGGCGACGCGCTCCGGATCGGCGGCCAGGACTTCGAGATCGTCGCCGCGGTCACGAAGGCGCCCGGCAGCGTGGGACTCCAGTCCGAGATCGCCCCCCGCGTCTTCCTCACGGCGAGCGACCTCGAGCGGACCGGGCTCGTCGTCGAGGGGAGTCTCGTCGAGCACCTCCGCTACTGGAAGCTTCCGCCGGATCTCGTCGAGCCCTGGGCCGAGGAGAACGAGCTGCTCTTCGAGGACCAGCGCGTGCGCGTCCAGACGATCCAGGGCTACCAGGAGGACATGTCCGAAGCCTTCACCAACCTGACCCGCTACCTCGGGCTCGTCGGCCTCGCGGCGCTGGTGCTCGGTTCGATCGGCGTGGCGGCGGGAGTGCGCGTCTTCGTGCGCGAGAAGCTCGACGGCGTGGCCATGCTGCGATCGATCGGGGCGCGACCGCGGGACGTCGTCGGCGTCTACACCGGCCTCGCGGTCTGCCTGGGCCTCGCTGCGGGACTGCTCGGCGTCCTGCTCTGTCTGCCGCTCGTCGCGGTCCTGCCGGGGCTGCTCGGCGACCTGCTGCCCGTCGAGATCACGATCGGCGTCGGTCCCGCGGCGATCGCGACCGGGCTCGGGCTCTCGGTCTGGGCGACGCTCCTGTGTGCGATGGGGCCGGTGCTCGATCTCGCGCGGGTCGCGCCGCTGCGGGCGATCCGTCGGGACTTCTCGGAGGCGGAGGGCGAGGCCGGCGACTCCGGGCTTCGGGCACGCTGGGGCGCGGCGGCGATCGTCGCGGGGAGCCTGTTGCTCGCGTCGGTCTGGCAGGCGGGCAACCTGAAGGTCGGTCTCTGGTTCGCGCTCGGGCTCGTGGCCACGGTCGCCGTGCTCGCGCTCGCGGCGCGCGGCCTCGTGCGGCTGCTGCGCGACCATCCGCCCG
This sequence comes from Myxococcota bacterium, assembly GCA_039187915.1. Lineage (GTDB taxonomy): Bacteria > Myxococcota_A > UBA9160 > UBA9160 > UBA4427 > UBA4427. The sequence goes on along the minus strand of JBCCZJ010000066.1, from coordinate 7,048 downwards.
GCGGGCTCGCCTACTGGGCGCGCCAGGGCGTCGCGAATCTGTTCCGTCCGCGGAACCACACGCTGCCGACGACGATCGCGATCGGCTTCGCGCTCTTCGTCGTCGCCACCGTGCACGCGGTCCAGCGCAACGTTCTCGACCAGATGGCGGTCGACAACCGCCCCGATCGGCCGAACTTCGTCCTCTTCGACGTCCAGCGCGACCAGGTGGCCGGCGTGAAGGACCTGCTCGCCGAGCACGGCGCCGGCCTCACCGATCAGGCTCCGCTGATCGCCGCGCGCCTCGCCGGGATCCAGGGCATCCCGCGCGCGACCTTCCTGGCGGACGACGACCTCTCGCGGGAGCTGCGCTGGGGGCTCCAGCGCGAATATCGGCTGACCTACGCCGACGCCCTGCGCGACACCGAAGAGCTGGTCGACGGCGAGTGGTGGTCGCCCGAGGACGTGAAGGCGACCGATGCGGTCTACCCGGTCTCGCTCGAGCGCGACCTCGCGAACTCCCTCGGTGTCGGCGTCGGTGACGCGCTGACGTGGCGGATCCAGGGCGTCGAGGTCGAGACGACCGTTGCCAATCTTCGCCAGGTCGACTGGGGGCGGATGGCGACGAACTTCTTCGTCGTGTTCCCGACCGCGGCCCTCGCGCAGGCCCCCCAGAGCACGGTCTTGCTGGCGCATCTCGCCGAAGAGGAAGCGCGCGCGACGATGCAGCGGGATCTGGTGGGGCGCTTCCCGAACGTCTCTGCGCTCGATGCGACGCTGATCCTGCGGTCGCTCGACACGATGCTCGAGCAGATCGGGATCGCGATCCGGCTACTCTCCCTCTTCACCCTCGGCACGGGGATCGCGATCCTGATCGCGGCGTCGATGGCCGCGCGGACGGAGCGTGCGAAGGAAGCGCTGCTGCTGCGGGTGCTGGGCGCCTCGCGTCCCCTCTTGCGACGCATCGTCGCCACCGAGGCGGTCGTGCTCGCCGCGCTCGCCGCCACCGTCGGTGCCGGGCTCGCCGCGATCGCGTCGTGGGCGGTCGTCGTCTTCGTCTTCGAGCTGCCCTTCGACCCGCCGCTCCTCGACGTGGCCGGGCTCGCCCTCGCGACCTTCGCGGTCACGGCGATCTTCGGCGGACTGGGCGGCGCGACCGGCATGCGTGAGTCGCCGCAGGCCGCATTGCGCCGCGAAGCGGCCTAGTCCGCGAGGACGATCCCCGGCGACGGGCCTCCTCGGGCGGTCGCTTCCGAGGGCCCGCGTGGTCGGATAGTATCGGTCCGGACGCGAAGGCACGGCGTCCGCGCGCGGAGAGAGCGGTGGCGGGCAGATTCGCAGAGTGGATTTCCGAGGCGACGCGGCGCAGGGTCTTCCGGACCGTCGGCGTCTACATCGTCGCGGTCTGGGGCATTTCGTCGGGCGGCGTCGATCTGCTCGCGATGCTCGGCGTGCCCGACTGGATGCAGATCTACGGCCTCGCCGCCGCGATCGCCGCGACGCCCATCGTCGCCGTTCTCGCCTGGCGCTTCGACATCGGCCGCGAGGGCATCGTGCGGGATCCGCAGGACGTGCTCGCCGAACAGCAGCGCGAGGCGGAGCTCGCCGCGATGCCCACGATCGTCGGGGGCGACGACGGCAGCGGTGCGCTCGTCATCCATTGGAAGAGCGCGGACGGCGAGCACTCGGCGCTCTTCACCGACGAGATCTTCCTCGGGCGCGGCACCGATTGCCGGGTCCGCTTCTACGACCCGCTGGTCTCGCGACAGCATGCCCGGATCTTCCAGGATGGCGGCGTGTGGCAGATCGAGGATCTCGGGAGCCGGAACGGCACGACCCTCGACGGCGCGACGGTCACGAAGGCGCCGCTCGGCGTCGACAGCGAGATCCGTCTGAACGACGACGGGCCCTTCCTGCGCGTCCAGCTCGTCGCGGCCGGGGCCGAGACCCGCGCGGCGCTCGCTTCCTTTCCCCCCGGACAGCCGACCGCTCACGTGCGTCTCGCCGAATCCGACAGCGCGACGACCGGTGGCAAGACCGGAAGACGTTAGGTCCCCGCCCGATCCACGAGGAGAAGAACGACGATGAACGAAGTCCTGATCACCGGGACCGGCCTCTGGACGCCGGAGCACGGCATCACGAACGCGGAGCTCGTCGAGAGCCTGACCCGCGCCGTCGAGAAGTGGAATGCCGAGCACGCCGAAGAGATCGAGTCCGGGGCGCTCGAAGTGCGGGACCTGCCGAGCGAGAAGTTCATCCTGAAGGCGTCGGGCGTGGGCCATCGCTACGTGATCGAGAAAGAGGGCCTCCTCGATCCCGATCGCCTGCGTCCGCATCTCCCGACCCGCGGCGAGGACGAGATCTCGATCCAGGCGGAGATCTGCGTCAGCGCGGCGGAGGAGGCGCTCTCGCAGGCGGGGCTCTCCGGCAGCGATCTCGATGCGGTCGTCGTCGGGGCGTCGAATCTCCAGCGGGCCTACCCGGCCGTCGCGATCGAAGTCCAGGAGGCGCTCGGCGCCGGCGGCTTCGCCTACGACATGAACGTCGCCTGCTCGAGCGCGACCTTCGCGCTTCAGAACGCGATCGACGCGATCAAGACGGGCAGCGCCCGGCGCGCGCTGGTGCTCTGCCCCGAGCTGACGAGTTGCCACAACAACTTCGAGCTCCGCGAGTTCCACTTCATCTTCGGCGACGCCTGCACCGCCGTCGTCGTCGAGTCCGCGGACGTCGCCGGGTCGGGAGAGGCGTGGAGCGTCCTCGGGACCAGGCTGGCGACGAAGTTCTCGAACAACATTCGCAACGACTTCGGCTTCATGAATGTCGCCGAGGACACGGCGCGCGCGCCCCACGAGCTCATGTTCCGGCAGAACGGGCGGCAGGTCTTCAATGACGTCTGCCCGATGGTCGCCGAGCACATCGCGACCCACGTCGCGGACGTGGGCGTCGATCTGAAGGACCTGAAGCGCTTCTGGCTCCACCAGGCGAACCTCGGCATGAACAAGATGATCGCCAAGACGCTCCTCGACCGGGAGCCGTCGCCGGAGGAGTCACCGGTGATCCTCGACGAGTACGCGAACACCAGCTCGGCGGGCTCGGTCATCGCCTTCCACAAACATCGCGACGGCCTCGAGGTCGGCGACCACGCCGTCCTCTGTTCGTTCGGTGCCGGCTACTCCGTCGGGAGCGTGCTGCTTCGCCGCCGAAGCTAGGGCGCCGGCGTTCGATCGGGGACGCGCCGGCGACGGAGCCGTGACCGGACGGGCGTCAGGCTCGCGCGGAAGCGCGTCGCTTCCAGAAAGCCGTCGCTCGAAGCCCGAAGGCAGCGAGCAGGGCCAACCCGGCCGGCCAGTAGGCGGGGTCCCCGGCCATCAGCGGGCCGTAGGTCGCGACGTACACGATCGCGAGGACCCCCTGTCCGAAGCCATGGAGTCGGCGCCAGTTCCGGGCGCCCAGGCGCGCGACCGCCGCGTCGTTCGACGTCGCCGCCATCAACGTGAGCATCAGATAGGCGAGGCCGCCCCCGTAGAGGGCGGCGGGCTCGGTGAGCGTGCCCGCTTCGAGACGGGTCAGGCCGAGGATCGCGGCGAGATGGATCATCTGGGCGACGAAGACCGCGAGCCCGATCGCGCGGCGACTTCGTCGCAGGGCCCGCGTCACGCTGCCGGGCGCGAGCTGCGCGAGCGGGCCCGCCGTGTAGACAAGGAGCCAGAGCGGAAAGGCGACGACCGCCGTCGCGCGGACCGCCGCATGCCAGCCGACGCGGCCGGTCCCGTTCAGGCCGAGGGCCCCACCGAGGACGAGCGTGCCCACGAAGAAGGTGGCCACGACGAGCGGGATCGTCATCGCGCGCGCGGGGCGCGCGAGTCCGGCGGTCGCGGTCGGCGCGACGCCGGGATCGGGCCGCGCGGCGTCGCGGGACGGGTGGCTGGCGGTCATGAAGGTCCTCGCCGTGCGGGCGCCCCGTGAGTAGCCTGCGGCCGGGATTCGGACAAGTCGTCGGGCGATCCCCTATGTTCCGGGTCGCATGCAGCCGGCCTTCCCCCCCTTCGAACCGCGCCCGGCGTCTTCCCCGCTCGCCTGGGGGCTCGCCTGCGTGGTCCTCCTCGTCTCGTTCGCTCGCCCTTCGCTGGCCGGCGAGGGCCCCGCGCTCGTTTTCGCCGACGCGCGTCGTCCGGACGCGATGGAGCAGGCGATCCCGATCGACGCGCTGCGCTCGGCGTGCGGCGAAGAGGACGTGACGGTCGAGGATCCGTACCACGGGCGGTCCATGACCTACCGCGCGGTGCCGCTGCGTTGCGTGCTCGACCGAGGGTTCGCTTCCCGGGGCGGCGCGGCGGGACTCGCGGACGAGGGGCTCCTGCTGCGCGCGCTCGACGGCTATACGCGGCCGGTGTCCGGTCGCACGCTCCTCGAAGCGGGCGGCTACGTCGCCTTCGGAGAGACGGCGCGACTCGAGGACCCGGCCCGCGGAGCGGCGTTCTCGCCGATCGACCGCCGGCAGGTGGATCCCGCCCCCTTCTACATGATCTGGCGGGGTCCCGATCAGGCGGATCCGCACGAGACGCCCTGGCCCTACCAGCTCGCGCGGATCGAGGTCGCGCCCTTCGAGGCCGCGTTTCCGGCGACGGTGCCCGATGGGCTGGCGGACGAGGACCCGGGTTGGGTGGGCTATCGGCGCTTCCAGCGCGCCTGCGCGAGCTGCCATGCGATCAACGGGCAGGGGGGCCGCGTCGGGCCGGAGCTGAACGTGCCCCGCAGCATCGTGGAATACCGCCCGGTCGCGCAGATCAAGGCGTACATCAAGAACCCGGCGTCCTTCCGCTACACCAGCATGCCGGCCCATCCCGACCTCAGCGAGGCCGATCTCGACGCGCTGATCGCCTATTTTTCCGCCATGCGCGCACGCAAGCAGGATCCCTACGCCGGCGGCGCCGCCGCGTCCGGGACCGAAGACTGACATGAGCGCCGACCGTCCCCGCTTCGAGATCAGCAAGTCCACGCTCCGCCTCGGCGAGCACCGCGTCGCGCACGCCCAGGGCGACTTCGACGTCCACTTCTTCCGGGATCTCGCGAACGAGACCACGGCGATGGCGATCACCGTCGGTGATCCCACCCTCGGCCAACCGCTCCTCGCCCGGGTCCACTCATCCTGCGTGACCAGCGAGAGCCTGATGGGTCGCGACTGCGACTGTCGGGAGCAGCTCGAGGGCGCGCTGGCGACGATGGCGCGGGCCGGGCGCGGCGTGCTCTTCTACCTCCTCCAGGAGGGCCGCGGCGCCGGGCTCACGGCCAAGGCCCGCGACCGCATGATGGTCCAGGCGAGCGGCAACCGGATCACGACCTTCGAGGCCTACGCGTCGATGGGGCTGCCGGCGGACCTGCGGCGCTACGACCTGGTCGCGCCGATGAGCCGTCTGCTCGGCGTGCGCGCGCCGATCCGGCTGATGACGAACAACCCCGACAAGGCGGCCGCGGTCGGAGACGTCCTCGCGACGGAGAAGATCGAGCTGCTCGGGACCGAGACGATCCAGGGACCGACCTCGCCCTTCAACAGCGACTACCTGCACGCCAAGCGCGCCTCGGGGCACGCCCTCGACCCGCCGTCGCGGCGCGAGGGCGCGGCGCCGCCGGTCGACGTCCGCGTCTTCGATCCGGTCGCGCTCCCCGGCGACGAGCGACGCGTCGTCACGGCTTCGTACTTCCTGCCGGTCAGGCTCCCCTCTTCGTCGACGGACCTCGTGGAGTGGTTCCGGATGAGCGTCGTCTACGACCGGGATCGGGAGCGCGAATCGATCCTGCTCTCGCGGGGCGAAGACGAGCCCGATCTCGCGCCGGTCGAGGCGGTTCGCGTGGGCTTGCTCGATCGCCTGCCGTTCCCACGCGCCGCCGGCCGCGCGGCGCTCGCGCGCGCGCTCGAAGCGATCCGCGTGCGCGGGAAGGGCGCGGTGTCGGTGGAGCTCGACGAGCGCGACGAAGCCTCGGGCAGCGTGCGGGACGGTGATGACACCGCCTGATTCGCCGAACGCGCGCGACGACACCGCGGCCCGCGGTCGTGCGCTCCTGGCCGAGCGGATCGCCGCCGCACCGGATCGGATCGCGCGTCTACCGGAGCGCCTGCCCGAGCTCGCGCGTCTCGTGCGCTCCGGGATGGAAGGCCCGCGGAGCCTGGTCGCGACCGGGATCGGCACGAGCGAGGGCCACGCCCGCCACTTCGTCGAGGTCGCCTCGCGTCTGTTCGGCTGGCCGGCCCGTTTCGCCTCGACCGCTTCGCTCGAGGCGCCTCCGCACGCGACGGCGTCGCGCGACTGGCTGGTCGTGTTCTCGCAGGGACTCTCCGCCAACGCGCGCCACGCCCTGCGTCACGTCGAAGCCTGGGGCGGCTGTGTCGTGGTGACGGGCCTCGGGCCGGAGACGAGCGAGGCCGCGGGGCTCTCGCCCGACAAGCGCGCCTGGCTCGAGCGGCTCGAGGCGAGCGGCGCCGTCCGGGTCGATCTCGGCTGCGGTGCGGAGTACGGCTCGCTGCTGCGCGTGATCGGCGCGCGCGCGGGCTACGTCGCCGGCTGGTCGATCCTGCGCACGCTCGCGGAAGCCCGGCTGGAGGACGCCGGTCCGCTGCAGCTCGAGCCGTCCCGCCTGCGGGCCGCGCAGGCCGCGGGGCCGCAGGTCGCCGAAGCGGCGTTCGCGCCCGACGAACCGGCCGCTGGGTTCTTCGCGGCGGAGCGGCCGCTGCTCCTCCTCTCGGAGGGAGGGGCGATCGACTTCGCCGAACACCTGACGCTCAAGGTCGCCGAAGGCATGCTGCGCCCCCAACCCCGCGCCCTCGACGTCCTGCAGTTCGCTCACGGCCCCCTCCAGTCGATCGCGGACCGGTCGGCCTCGCTGCTCTATCTCGCGACGCCGAAGGAAGACGACACCTGGCTCGAGCGGCTGCGCGCGACGCTCGATCCCGCGCGGCACGATCTGCGCGTCCTGCGCGGCACGCTGCCGTGGCCCTTCGCCGCGGTCGAGTTCGAGGCGGTCTTCGACCATCTCGTCGGACGCGTACTGGACGAGACCGGTGTCGACGTCGT
>JBCCZJ010000065.1:0-14905 GCA_039187915.1 Myxococcota bacterium | reverse complement strand
GCGAGGCGCGCGGGCGCGCGGGACGGGGGCGAGCAGGCGCGCCTACTGACCGATGACCTCGTCCATCAGGCGACGGTTCGGGATCGACCACTTCGACTCGCCGTCCCGGAAGGTCGTGGCGATCGGACCGATCTGGTCGACGACGCCGCGGCGGCCATCGACCTCGACGGCCTCGCCCTCCGGCAGGGTCTGGCGCAGGTAGTGGCCCGCCAGGATCGCGGTCACGATGTCCCGGGAGCCGAGGGCGAAGGACAGGCCCATGCCGGCCGTGATCGCGGCGACGGTCACGGTGATCACGGTGATCAGGATCTGGGTGTCCACGCCGAGCTGTTCGAGGGTCACGACGACGACCATCACGACGATGCTCGTCTGGGCGACCGCGCCGAGTCCCTTCGCGTAGGAGAGGCCGGCCGCGCTGGCCGCGGAGGTCACCGCGTTGCCGATGAAGCGCGCCAGGAAGACGCCCGCCGCGAGCACCAGCGCCGCGGAGATGACGTTCGGGATGTAGGCGAGGATCCGCGTGATGGCCGACGTCACCGCGGTCAGCCCGACGATCTCCGCCGCGCCCATCACCACCAGGATCAGGATCAGCCAGTAGGCGAGGCCGCCGACGATCGCGGAGGGCTGGGCCGAGATCGACGCGCGTTCGAGGGTCTCCATCAGCCCCGAGCGTTCGAGCAGCGCGTCGAGGGAGACCTGGATCGACCGGACGAGGATCGCGCGCACGAGCTTCGCGAAGAGCCAGCCCAGGAAGAAGACGACGAGGGCGCCGACGAGCTTGGGCAGGAATTCGATCGCCGAGCCCGCCACGCCGTTCACCATGTCGAAGAGCATGGTCTGGATCTCGGAAAACTGTTCATTCATCGGGGTCGCTCCGATCTCGGTGTCGGGTTCGTCGCGCGCCCATCGAGTCCGGCGGCGACAACGGATCGTGTCCGAAGAACGCGGCGAGGAGATCGAGGAGGGGAGCGCAGAAACGCATCAGGAAGACGAAAGTGGTCAGGTCGACCAGATCGCGGCTGGTCAGCTCGGCCTGGACCTTGCGGATCGTCTGGTCGTTCAGGGTCTCCGGCGGCGTGGGCCGATCGTCGTCGAGGTTGCCCAGCAGGTCGCGGACGAAGTCCTCGTCGGACAGGCCGTCGAGGCCGAGGAGATCGTCGCGGCGGTCGTCGTTCGACATCGCTACGCGCCTCCCTTCCGCACGGGCCCGCCGGCACCGCCGACGCGCGCCTCGTAGAGCGTCTTCAGCTTCTTCGTGCCGCGCGAGACGCGCATCTTGACCGCGGACTCGGACAGATCGAGCTCCTTGGCGAGTTCCGGAAAGCTGTAGCCCTCGACGTAGCGTAGGAGGAGCGGGACACGCGTGCCCGGGTCGAGCTCGTCGAGGAGCTCGAGGATCAGCTTGCGCAACGAGACGTCCGGCGCCTCGGGCCGCTCCGGCGGCGGGGCCTGCTCCTCGGCGGCCTTCCGCTTCCGCTGCTCGCTGGCGCGCTTGCGCAGGACCATGCGGCAGGCGTTGAGCGTGACGGTGTTCAGCCAGTGGACGAAAGGACGCTCGAAGCGAAAGCGCGGCAGGTTCCGGAAGACGGCGAGGAAGACGTCCTGGACCGCTTCCTCCGCGTCGGCGGTCGAGCGGAGGATGCCGTACGAACGCGCGTAGACCCGGCCCGAATGCTTGCGGACGAGCTCGTTGTAGGCCGCCGTACCGTAGGGCAGCTCCGACTGGGCCTGTTCGACGAGCGCGCGATCGGGGTCGCTCCCTTGCCCTTCCGGGTCGTCCTCGCCCACGCTCGCCGTCCTGCTCTCCCGCGCCACGGCGCTCGTCCTCCGCGATCGCGCGACGGTCGCCGCGCATCCCGGACGGGATCGCGCGGCGACTTCGCCGTCACCGATCTTGCCGTTCCTGCCGCCCGGGCGCATCGCCGTCGTGACCATTCTTCGATCCCCAGAACGCCTCGAGGGTGAGGAGCCGGAGCAGATCCCCTACGAGAATCCAGTTTCGGACGCTACGAATCGTGCGCGGGACGAGATCCGACGACGGCGGAGGCACGGGCCGGGCCGCCTCCTCCCGAAGCCACCCTTCGATCTCTCTGGTGCCCGATCCGTCGTCCATCGCTCCCCCCGAGCATCGGGAGGAGAAATGCACCGCCTCCCGAAAGCGTCACCGCCCCGCACCGCCCTCGCCCGCTGGGCGTCCCGGGCGGCTCGGCGCCCCGGGACGCGAAGGTCGATCGAGGCCTCGGCGGCCTCGGGAGTGGGAGGGGAGAAGGCGGCGAGGCTCGCCGCTAGCGCGCCTCGACGACGCTCGGATCCCCGATGTGACGGCTGATCAGCGAGTGGAAGGCCGGAACGCCGGCGCCGTACTGGATCAGGTCGGCCTTCGCGTAGCGGGCGGCCTCCGCGGAGATGGGCTTCGCGTCCCGCGCCTTCATGTGCGCCTCGGCGACGCGCTCCATCAGGACGAAGCTGCCGACGGCTTCGGCCACGCTCGATCCGACCGTGAGCAGCCCGTGATTGGCGAGGATCACGGCGCGGTTCGCCCCGAGCGCCTCGGCGATCCGGCGCCCCCCGTCGGTGTCCTGGATCTGGACCTCTTCGTCGTCGAAGAGCGCGTGGTCCTCGAAGAAGACGCAGGACTCCTGGGTGATGGGCAGGAGCGGACGACGCTCGGCGGCGAAGGGCGTGCCCCAACCGGTGTGGACGTGGGTGGCGCTCACGGCTTCGGTCCGCGCGGCGAGGATCGGACCGTGGATGTAGTAGGCGGCGACGTTGATGCCGCCGGCGCCCTGCCCTTCGACGATCCGACCGTCCGGACCGAGCAGGACCAGATCGTCGACCGTCGCCTGGTGGAAGGACACGCCCCAGCGGAGGACCCAGAAATGATCGGTGCGCTCGGGGTCGCGGGCGCTGATGTGGCCGTCGCCGGTGTCGCCCCAGCGCTGGGCGGCCAGGATCCGGTAGCCGAGCGCGACGTCCCGCTTGCGCTGGGCGCGGACCTCTTCCGGCGACTTCTCTTCGCCCTTGCCTCGAATGTCGATCGCTGCCGCTTCGGCCATGGGAGCCTCCTGGTTCGGGCGGCGCGCGGGCCGCCGGCGCAACGTAGCGAAATCGGGTCAGGCGACGGCCTCGACGGTTCGGCCGAGCTCGGGACTCGGGTCAAAGCACCATTCGTTTCCCTTCGGCCATCCGCTGCTTGAGCGGGGCATGCTCCTCGTCGATAGGAATCCAGACCGAGCACCGATCCATCCGGCCGCGCGTCTCCCCGGTCCCGGGCGAGCGCGCGCCGCACTCCAGGAGCCCCCTGATGATCAAGACAGGAAGTGACGTCCTCTTCCAGGAACCGAGCTGCGAGACCCGCCGACTGCGACGGTCGGTCGTCGTCGGCGTCGAGAAGGACACGTTCTCGATCGAGTTCGTCGCCGAGCCCTTCGCCTTCGAGCCGGGCCAGGAAGTCTTGATGTACTTCAACGGGAAACGCGAGTTCATGCAACAGATCGGTCGCGTCACCGACGTCGAGACGCCCGAGGCGGACGAGACCGGCCCGCTCACCTTCACGATCGAGCCGGTGGGCGACCCGATCTCCGCCGAGAATCGACAGGACTACCGCGTCAGCACGATCAACAGCGAACTCGCCGCCCGCGTCGGCAGCGAAGAGGAGCTCCAGGTCCAGGACCTCTCCGCGACGGGCTTCGCCGTCCTCGCCGCCGAGAAGTACGAGCTCGGCCAGACGATCGAGGTCTCGATCGCGCACGAGGACGAGCGCTGCCACGGCATGGCGTCGGTCCAGAGCGTCCGCGAGTTCGGCCCCGGCCGGATCCGCTACGGCATGCGCGCGATCGAGGAGGATCCCCACACCGGCGAGTTCCTGCAGACGCTCCAGCGCATCTCCCTCGCCGTCCAGCGCGAGCAGCTCCAGCGAGCCTGATCCGGGACGGCGACCGCGCCTGCGCGCTTCAGTCGAGCGTCGGCCGGCGATCGAAGAAGGGGCGCTCGCGCTCGATCTGCCCCGCGAGCCGGAAGAGCGTGGCCTCGTCGTCCGTGCGACCCATGAACTGCACGCCGATCGGGAGCCCCTCGTCGCTCCAGAAGAGCGGCATCGACATGGCCGGGTTCCCGGTCACGTTGGCCAGCTGCGTGTAGCCCGTGGTCTGCAGGAGCGTCCGCGTCTGCGCCTCGCGATCCGGGTTGGAGAGCGAGAGGACGCCGAGCGGCGCCGGCGGAATCGCCATCGTCGGCGAGAGCACGACGTCGAAGCGCGCCATGTGCTCGGACAGCGCGCGGCCCGTGGCGTGCAGGGTGCGCACCGCCGCGGCGTAGTCCGTCGCCGAGCGGGACCCGGCCAGCTCGACCATCGCCCAGGTCGCCGGCTCGACGTCGTCCTCGTCGAGCGGACGCCCGAGCTCCGCGGCCCGTTCCTCGAGCGTCGCGCGGGTATTCGCCGCGATCACCGTGACGCCAGCGAGCGCGAGATTCGCGGGCACCCCGCCGAAGGGCGCCTCCTCGACCTCGTGCCCGAGCGCGCGACAGAGCGCGACCGCGTCGTCGAGCGCCGCCTCGCAGTCCGCGTGGGGCGCGACCCCGTTGAAGGCGGCGCGCTGGATCGCGATCCGCAGCTTCCCCGGCGCCTCGCCGACCTCCGCGAGCCAGGGGCGCACCGGCGGCTGCGCCGCGTAGGGCGCGCCGGGCATGCCGCCCGCAGTCGCGTCGAGCAGCGCCGCGCTGTCCCGGACCGACCGGGAGACGGCGTGGATCGTACTCATGCCGGCCCAACCCTCGCCGGACTGGGGGCCCATCGGCGTGCGACCCCGCGCCGGCTTCATCCCGAAGAGGCCGCAGCACGACGCCGGGATCCGGATCGATCCCCCGCCGTCGCTCGCGTTCGCGAGGGGCAGGTAGCCGGCGGCCACCGCCGAGGACGCCCCGCCCGACGAGCCCCCGGACGTGTGCGTGGTCTTCCAGGGATTCTTCGTCTGGCCGAAGAGTCGCGACTCCGTCGAGGTCGTGAGCCCGAACTCCGGCGAATGCGTCCGGCCGAAGATCACGAGGCCGGCCGCGCGGTAGCGCGCGACGAGTTCGCTCTCGACGTTCGAGACGTTTCCCTCGAAGATCGCGCTGCCGTGGGTGAGCGGAAGCCCTGGCAACGCGAGCGAGAGATCCTTCAACAGGTAGGGCACGCCCCGGAACGGGCCGTCGGGCAACCCCTCGTCGATCGCGCGCCGCGCGGCCTCTTCGGCGCGGACCACGACCGCGTTCAGGGCCGCGTCGCGGGCGTCCACGCGTGCGAGGGCGGCGTCGAGCAGGTCGTCCGGCGTGAAGTCACCCTGGGCGACCCGTTCCGCGAGACCGAGGGCGTCGAAGTCTTCGTAGTCGTCCACGCGCGCCGTCCTTCCTACTTTCGGAACTGCTTGAAATCAGCCGGGCGCTTCTCGATGAAGGCCTTGATCGCTTCGATGTTCTCGGGAGAGCCCTGCGCCTTCGACATCTCGTCGTGCTCGATCTCGAGGGCGGCCTCGATCGCCGCGCGGTGGGCCTGGTTCATGATCTTCTTGATCGCGACGAGCGCCGACGTCGGCCACTGCGCGATCTCGCGCGCCTTCTCGAGCGCCGCCGGGAGGAGCTCGGCGTCGGGATAGGCGCGGGCGGCCATGCCGAGGTCGACGGCCTTGGCCGCGTCGATCCACTCCGCCGTGAACATCAGCTCGTTCGCGCGCTGGCGACCGATCGAGCTCTGCAGCGTGTAGCTGCTCGCGATCTCGGGCACGAGGCCCAGGTTCGCGAAGGGCAGCCGGGCCCGGAGGCTCTCGCCGACGTAGACGATGTCCGACGCGATCGCGATCGTGCAGCCGCCGCCGACGGCCACGCCCGTCACCGCCGCGAGCAGCGGCTTCCCGAACGCGAGCACCGTGGCCTCCGCCGCGAAGAATCCGCTGGCAAAGCCATCCTCCCGCGGCGGCCTCTCGCCTCCGCGGAAGCTCCCGAGGTCGGCACCGGACGAGAAGTTGCCGCCGGCGCCGGTCAGCACGACGACTGCGACCCGGGGATCCGCCTCGGCGTCGCGGAGCGCCTGGCAGAACGCGTCCCACTGCTCCTCGTCGAAGGCGTTCTTCTTCTCCGGGCGATTCATCGTGATCAGCAGCACCCCGTCCTCGTCGAGTTCGGTCAGCACGCGGGTCTCGTCGCTCATGTTCTCATCCTCGTCTCGCAGGCCTTCGAGCCGCCTCCACCGCCGCGCGCGCGGGGTCGCAGGACGGCGCCCGGGACGATCGCCGAAGCGCCGACCGAAGGCCAGCCCCTCCTGGGCGCCTTCCGGCGCGCCCCTCCCTCGCCCCGCGCGTTGTATTAGGATTGACCGCCCACCGAGCCGACGAGGATCCGATCATGCCGATCAGCCCCATGGACGACTATCTCGCCCATCAGACCACCGACACCTTCGATCACGTCTTCACCAGCGATCGTAACTTCTTCGATCGCTACTACTTCAACCTTCACGCCTCGAGCGACGAGCTCTTCATGGTCTTCGGCCTCGGCCAGTACCCGAACCTCGGCGTCACGGACGCGTTCGCGTCGATCTCCCACGGCGACACGCAGTACACGGTGCGCGCCTCCCGCGAACTCGGGAACGACCGGATGGACACGTCCTGCGGACCCTTCAGGTTCGAGGTCCTCGAGGGCCTGAAGAAGCTGCGCATTCAGTGCGACGACAACGAGTGGGGCCTCGCCTTCGACGTCACCTGGGACGGCGCGCAGTACCCTCTCGAAGAGCCGAAGTCGGTCAAGAAGAGCTTCAACCGCACGGTCATGGACAACGCGCGCTTCGCGCAGACGGGCTGCTACTCCGGCTCGCTCGAGATCGACGGGCAGCACTACACCGTCGAGCCCACCCGGTGGAAGGGCGCGCGCGACCGCTCCTGGGGCGTGCGCGGCGTCGGCGAGCCGGAGCCGCCGGGGATTCGCGTGACCGAAGAGCGCGCCCACGGGTTCTTCCACAACTGGATGCCGATGCAATTCGACGACTACATGATCAAGACCTTCATCGAAGAGGGGCCGGACGGCGAACGCCAGATGGAGGAAGGCATCAAGGTCTGGAACTACGGGATCGACAAGGAGAACGAGATCCTGGGCTCCCCCACTCACCAGATGAGATACCACTCGGGCACGCGAGAGGTCGCCGGCGCGACGATCGGCTACGCGAACAGCGACCTGACCGTCGAGAACGTGCCGCTCCGCACGGTCAATCTCGGCATGGGTTCCGGTTACATCAACACCGACGGCTGGGGCCACGGCGTCTACCAGGGCAAGGAGAAGGTCGAGGGCGTGAAATTCGACGTCTCGACGCCCGCCAAACGAGCCGAGGTCTTCGGGCTGAACGAGACCCTCTGCCGCTTCGAGGCCAGCAACGGCGACGTCGGCTACGGCATGCACGAGAACTTCATCGTCGGGATCTATCGCCCCTACGGGTTCGACAAGCCCGACACGATGGCGCCCTGAGCGCGGGGCCGCGGCGACGCTGTCCCGCTCAGTCTTCCTTCACGCCCTTCGGCGCGCGCTGCTTCATGAAGCCGAAGAGATAGCCGGCGATCCGACGCATCTGGATCTCCTCCGCGCCCTCGGTGATCCGGTAGCGACGGTGGTGGCGATAGATGTGCTCGAAGGGCTTGTGGCGGGAGTAGCCGAGCCCGCCGTGGACCTGCATGGCGCGATCCGCCGCCTCGCAGCAGAGTCGGTTCGACCAGTAGTTGCACATCGAGACCTTGTCCGAGACCGAGAAGGCGCCGTACTCGTCCATCTGCCAGGCGGTCTTGTGGATGAGCGCGCGGAGCATCTCGCACTGGGTCTGGAGCTCGACGAGAGGGAACTGGATCCCCTGATTCGTCGCGAGGGGCTTGCCGAAGGGCGCGCGCTCCTGGGCGAAGGCGATCGATTCGTCGAGGCAGAACTGGGCAGCGCCCAACGAAGAGGCGGCCTGGCGGATCCGGTTCTCGTTGAAGAAGTGCTGGACGATCTGGAGGCCCTGCCCTTCCTCGCCGAAAATCGACGCGTGCGGCACGCGTACGTCCGTCAGCGTGTAGCGACCGTGATCCGTCGGCATGTTGAACGTCCAGAGGAGCTCCTCGACCCGGAAGCCCGGGCTGTCGGTCGGCACGAGGAAGGCGGTGATGCCGTGCCCGTCCCCGGCCTTCCCGCCGGTCCGCGCCATCACCATGGTGTGGGTCGCGTTGTGGATGCCGGTGTTCCAGCTCTTCTCGCCGTTCAAGACCCAATCGTCCCCGTCTCGGACACCGTTCGTCTCCATGTGGGTCGCATCCGAGCCGTGGGCCGACTCGGTGATCCCGAAGGTCCAACCGCGCCGCCCGGAGGCCACGCTGTCGAACCAGGTCTCCTTCTGCGCCTCGCTGCCGTAGTGCAGCAGGAGCAGGAGGCCCACGTTGTTGCCGACGATCGAGTGCTCGTTCTGCAGGTCGTTGTGGAGACCGAGGCCCTTGCGCGCGAGGTGCTCCCGGATGATCGCCATGCCCAGGTTCGTCCCGTCCCGCCCGCCGTGCTCCTTCGGGAAGGCGTACCGGTAGTGGCCAGCCGCTTCCGCGCGCCGCTTGGCCTCGGCGAGCAACGCCTCCCATTCCTCGGTCGGCCGTCCGTCCTCTTCCCAGTTGGTCCGGGCGTCCTCGCGGCGATGGTCGAAGAAGCGAATGTTGTCGTTCTCGTTCTCGAGCGGCCGGATCTCGGCTTCGATGAAGCGGTCGAGCTCGTCGAGGTAGTCCTGCAGGTCCTTCGGGATGTCGAAATCCAAGTCGGGGTTCTCCGGAGAGGGAAAGGGGGCGTCAGGCGTCGTTCGCCGCGAGAGCGGCGGCGAGGCCCGAGTAGCGCGGTTGGTCGATCGCGAGCTGATTGACGACGGTGGTGCGCAGGTGGTCCGCGAGGCCCTCGTGGTCGAGGCCGATCGAGCCGTCCCGCAGGCCGGCGGCGAGCCGCCTTCGGAGGTCGTCGATCGCGTCGCCCTCCTCCGCCGCGACCAGCGTGCGGAGACGCGCGTACTCGGCCGCGACGGCCGCCGGGCCGAGGGTCAGCTCGCGGAGCACGATGTCGAGGGAATTCGAGGCGACGAGCGACAGGAAGGCATCGCGCCCCTTCAAACGGCCACGCAGGTCGTTGCGAAGAAAGTCCCGCACGCTCTCGAGCAGCTCGTCGGTTCGCGGCATGTCGACCGAGCTCGCGGCCGTCCCCACTTCGACGAGCGCGACCGGCCCCGGGATGATCAGGTTCGCGCAGTCCACCTGGCACTCGGAGCTGCGCCGCGCGATCCCCGGGCGCTCGACGCTCGCGTCGACCCCTTCGCGATACATCCACGCCATCTGCAGGGTCCCGACCGCCCACCAGAACGAGCCGAAGACCTCCCACCAGCGGAGATGCTCGAGCGGGATCCGGATCCCGGACTCCGCCTCGTATCCCGCGAGCAGGTCCTCACGCGCGCCGAAGCCCCCGACCGGATGGTCGTGGCGACCGAAGCGCCACGAGTTCGTGCAGATCCATCCGAGATCGCGCACGGGGTCGCCGAGGTAGGCCACCTCCCAGTCGAGGACGGCGTTGATGCCGTCCGGGGTGATCATGAGGTTGCCGTTTCGGAAGTCGTTGTGGACGAGGCGAGGTCCGTCGTAGATCGGATCGGGCAGGTGATCGAGCAACCAACGCGCCGTGTAGTCGATCATCGGCTGGGGCGTGTCGTAGCTGCGGTAGCCGGCCCAGAGCCGCTCGACGTAGTCCCGCGTCGTCTGCGCGTCGAGGAGCGTCGTGAGCCCCGTCGCCTCTGGATCGACCCCGTGGATCCGCGCGAGGACGCGGCCACACTCGAAGGCGAGCTTCGGACGGATCGCGTCGAGCGCCGGATCCTTCAGGATCTTGCCGCCGAGGGTCTCGCCCTCGAGCCACTCCATCAGGAAGCCTTCCCCGAGGCCGTCGGTCTCCTCGAGGACGAGCAGCACTTCCGGCTCCGGTACGCCGGCCTCGCGCGCGACCTGCATGAGACGCGCTTCGCCGGCGAGCCCCGGACCGGGGTTCGCACCACTCATCTCCGCGGCCCCCCCGCCGGCGGCGCGCCGGAAGGCGAGCGTCCTCGGACCGCCCTGCGCCTCGATCTCGACGCGGTAGGTCTCCTGGCTCGCCCCGCCCGAGAGGCGCCGCACGGACACGAGCTTCTCGTAGGCGGGAAGCCCACGAGAGAGCGCGTTCGCGAGCCGGTCGTCGAAGTCGTCCATCGCGGCCGATTCTAGTCGACCTCGACGGCCACGCCGGACGGAACGTGGAACGCGCGGTTCGGCGATTCGGTCGGGTCCCCCGCTATTCGCGGCGGAACTGACTCTTCTCCGGGCCGATCCGATCGACGAGCGGCTGGAGCGCCGCCACGTCGAAACCGTAGAACGCGGCCGCCGTGCCACCCAGGATCGCCGTGATGTCCTCGTCCGGAAGCCCGCCCAGGACCTCGACCATCATCTTCTGGGTCATGGGCCAGGTGCCCTCGGGATGAGGATAGTCGGAACCCCACATGATCGTCTCGAGGCCGATCTCGTGTCGAAGCTCGGCTTCGCGACGCGACATGGCGGAGCTGCCCACCTTGATGTTGCGCTTGAAGTACTCCGACGGCTTCATCGAGAGGTGCTTCTTGTACGCCGTCCCGAGCTTCGCCGAGAAGTGGTGGTCGCCGTAGCGCTGGTCCATCAGCTGGAGCAGCTCGGGAACCCAGATCGTCGACCCCTCGGTCACCGCCGTCTTGAGCCCCGGGAAACGTTCGAACACGCCCCCCCAGATCATGTAGACGAGCGGCCGCGTGAGCCACCACGCGACCTCGGTCACGTAGATGCCGAGGGCGCCCGGCATCTCGACCGGCGGCTCCGACACCGCTTCCGGATCGCGCGCGCGGAAGATGTCCATGCCGTAGTACTCGTGCATCGGCGCGGCGCCCGAATGGAAGTGGATGACCATGTCGCGCTCCTCGCAGGCGCGCCACAGCGGGTCGTACTTCGGGTGGTGGTAGGGATCCTGCCCGGTGAACATGTGCGGCAGCATGATCCCACGCAGGCCGTTCTCCTTGGCCCAGTCGATCTCGGCGACGGCCTGCTCGACGCCCCAGAAAGGCGTGATCAGCGCGAGCCCGTAGCGGCGCTCCGGACTCTCGGAGCAGAACTCCGACATCCATCGGTTGTGGGCCCGGCAGCCGGCCCATTGATGCTCGGGGTCGACGCCGACGGGCATGAGGCCGAGATCGCCGCCGAAGGGCGGCGAGTTCTCTTCCGTCAGGCCGTCGACGAAGAGGATCTCCGCGGCGACGCCGTCCGCGTCGAGGACCTCGTTGCGCCGATCACCGTCCCAGGCGCCCGCGAGGCCGTGTGCCTTGTCGGACGCCCACTGCTGGCTCTCCTGACGCATCTCCAGACGCTCGCCGGCGAGCTCGAGCGCCTTCATGCGCGCTTCGTTCTGACGGTCGAACTCGTCCCGGTACTGCGGGTCGAGGTAGTCCCGATAGACCTCCGGCCTCGGGCCGGCGTGTCCATCGGACGAGATCACGAGATAGCGATCACTCATTCGGGTCTCCTTCGTCGGGTGCTCGGCGACCAGGGCCGTTCGGATCAGGCCTCGCCGCGGATCTGCGCGAGGGTCGGGCCGATCTCGTTCGCGATCGGCGCGAGCTTGTCGACATCGAATCCGTAGATCCGCGCGGCGTTCAGGCCGAGCATGTCGCGGATCTCCTGCTCCGGATAGTTGCCGAAGGTCTCCTGAAGCTCCTTCATGGTCGAAGGCCAGGTCCCCTCGAGATGCGGGTAGTCCGTGCCCCACATGATCTTGTGGACGCCGATCTCGTCCTTGAACTTCGCCTCGTGCGGCCGGAGGAAGGACGCGCCGATGAAGCAGTTCTGCTCGTAGTAGCCGGTCGGGCTCTTCGAGAGGTCCTTCGTGAAGTGCTTGAAGATCGGATCGGCGGCCTTGAACTCGAGCACGCGGAGCTTCTCGATCATCCAGCCGACGCCGACCTCGGTCAGGATGTACTTGAGGCCCGGATGGCGTTCGAAGGCCCCGGACCACATGAGCGCCGTGAACGGGCGCTGAGCCCACATGTCGACCTCGCTGATGAACATCGCAGTCGCGCACTCGACGTCACCGTAGTCCGGCGCCCACCCGGAGTGGGTCTGGAGCGGCATGTCGAGTTCTTCGCAGACGGCCCAGATCGGCTCATAGCGCGGGTGGTGATAGAAGGGGTGCGTCCCCGTGCTCGAGGGCAGCAGCACACCGCCCCAGAGCCCCATCGCCTTCGCCTCGCGGATCTCCTGCACGGTCACGTCGATGTCGTCCACGTTGACCAGCGCCACGCCCGCCATCCGCTCCGGATGGCTGCTGCAGAAGTCCGCCAGCCAGCGGTTGTACGAGCGGCAGCCCTCGAGGTTCTGGTCGGGGCTCACGTCGTGGCGGTACTGCATGAGACCCGCCCCGAACGGCGCCATCTGCGGGAAGATGACCTCCGCCGCGCAGCCGTCGTCGTCGAGCTCCTTCATGCGGACCGTCGCGTCCCACTCGCCGGGGCGCGGCGCGAAGGGGTTCGAGGGGTCCGAGAGCATGTCGAGCAGGTCCGTGTCCGACGGGGCGACGGTCGGATCGGACATCGCCTTCATGCGCTGACCGCCCTGCTCGCCCGCGCCTTCGCTGTAGGCTTCGACCGCTTCCTGGTCGAAGAAGGTGCCCACGCGGTTCATCATCTCGCGCGTGTATTGGACCCACCAGGCGTTCGCCGCGTCGTGGAACTTCGGGTCCATGAACTCGTTGTAGCCGGACGGCAGCGTGCCTGCGTGGCAATCCGAGCTGATGATCAGGATGGGGTCGTTCGAATCGTTGCTCATGGGTCGACTCCTCGAATCGAGAAAAGGGATGGGCGGACGCCGGGCGCCCGGAGGCACTCGGGACTACGAGAGCCCCATGTGTTCGAGCTCGATCGGGCACTCGCCGGCGGCGAGCTTCTTCGCGCGTTCGACGAGGGTCGCCTCCATCGTCTCCCGCCCGATCATGATCACGAAGTCCTCGTTCCGGATGCCCTCGAGCGCGAACTCGGCGAGCTCGTCGAGATCCTGGACCGGCATCTCGAAGCCCGCCGCCTTCGCGCCCTCCATGAAGGCATCGAAGGTCGTTTCCTGGGACGCGTCGACCTCGGTCTTGCGCGCGAGCTCCGAGGGGCGGTTGCGCTTCGTCGTCCAGATCCCGGTGTCCAGCATGCCGCCGGAGGGATAGAAGATCGCGGCGCGCAGCCTCGTGCCTCGACCGACGAGCTGCGCCGCGAGGCATTCGGTCAGCGTCGAGACCGCCGCCTTGCTCGACGCGTAGACGACCTGCTGCGCGAGGGGCGAGATCCCGCCGTCGCCGGAAGACGTGTTCATGACGAAGCCCTCTTCGCCGGACGCGATCATGCGGGGCACGAAGGCCTGGATCCCGTGAGCCACGCCAGCGACGTTCACACCGTGGACCCAGGTGAAGTCCGAGGGCTCGGTCTCCCAGACGTCGAGGTTCGGCGCAGACACGCCGGCGTTGTTGCAGAGAACGTGACACGCGCCGTGCGTCTCGAACGTGTAGTCCGCGAGCGCCTGCACGGACGCCGGATCGGACACGTCGGTCACGACGCCGCTCACGGCGTCACCGAGTTCTTCGCAGGTGGCCTTCAGCACCGGCTCCTCGACGTCGCCGATCACGACTTTCATGCCCGCACCGACGAACGCCTTGACGAGGGCTTTGCCGATCCCGCCGGCGCCGCCGGTCACGACCGCGACCTTACCGTTGAAATCCTTCATGAGGGGATGCTCTCCAGTTCGAAAGGGGTTGAATCGAAGGGGTTGGAAGCGTCGGGCGTCCGCGCGCGACGTCAGACCTCGGGCAGCAGGCTCGCGAGGAAACGGCCGACTTCGGAGGTCCGGGCCGCGACGTCGTAGTCGTCGCGATGGACCCACTCGAGGGTGGTGGCGTAGATCGATCCGAGCACGACCTCGGCGAAGGTCTCGACGGACGCGCCCGGCGGGAGCTGCTCCGGTCCGCCTGCCGCGAGCAGCGACTGCACCGCGTCGCTCACGCGGATCTCGCCCGCGCTCGCGTCGGGCGTCCCGTGCGCGGCGCCGAAGAAGGCGCCCACGAACTCTCGATGGACCGGACCCATCTCGAAGTCGTCCGAGGCGTCCTCGGCGGAATAGAAGCCCTCGAAGAGGATGCGGACGCGCTCGCGCGTCGAGGCTCCGGCTTCACGGGCATCGTCGATGCGCGCGACCATGCGGGACACGGCCTCGCGCGAGAGCGCCTGGACGATGTGCGCCTTCGTCGGGAAGTGGTTGCAGAGCGTGCGCTTCGCGACATCGGCGGCGTCGCAGATGTCGTCGATCTTCGTCGCCTCGATCCCGCGCTCCGTGAAGAGCTCCTCGGCGGTCGTCAGCACGCGGGCGCGGAACTCCTGCACGCGACGGTCGACGCGACCGGCGGGCGAGGCGGCGCTGGCATCGCGGGGCGGGGGGGACGGGTTCGGCACTCGGGCTCCTCTTGGCTTCCGATGGCCAAGTGGCATTTAAATGCCATCGCATCGGCGGTCCGTCAAGCCCTCTCGTCCGCAGGGCGCCGGAGGCGCCGGGGAAGCGGACGCGAAGGGGCGGAAACCCGAGAGGAATCAGGACGTTCGAGCGCCCCCTCAGCCCGCCCCGAGCCCGTCCAGCACCGACTGGGGAATCGGGAACCAGGAGACCTCGTCGGGCTCGCCGAGTCCGGCGAAGAGCGCGCCGAGCGCCGGTCCTGCCGCGCGCAGCGCCTCGGTGTCGAGCGCCGCGCCGATCGGGGCGTGCCCCGCCTCCTCCGCGAAATCGGGCGCGCGCGTGGTCCAGGCCCGGATTCCCCAGGC
>JBCCZJ010000064.1:0-15186 GCA_039187915.1 Myxococcota bacterium | reverse complement strand
GCGCGAGCGAACGCGAACGGGTCTGGGCCGCGAGCGAAGCCGCCGCGCTCTATCTCGACGCCGGACGTCACGTCGAAGCGCTGGCGCTCGCGCGCCGCACCCTGCCCCGCGCCGGGCGCCTCGGCGACGCCCTCGCCGAGTACCGGACCGGACGCACGCTCGCCTTCGCGCTCGACGCGGCGGGCGAGCGCCCGGCCGCGCGCGACGTCCTGCGCCGCGTCGCTCGGCAAGGCGAGCACCTCCGGCGGGATCGATTGATCGCCAGCAGCGCCGCGCCCTCCCGAGGAAGCGACGACGACCCGACGGGCCGCGGGATCGCGGACGAGGCGCAGCAGACGAGCGGGCGGCTGCTCTCGATGCTCCTCGACGAGATCGAAGCCGAAGGCGCGCGCGGCGACGCGGAGCAGTCCCGTCTGCGTGAAGTGCGCGACCTGCTCGAGTCCCAGCGGAGCGCCGAGCTCGAAGACCACTTCGGCGACGCCTGCCTGGCACGACAGGCCACGACCGCGCCGGACGACGTAGCCGGCGCGCTCGTCCTCTATCCGATCCTGCTCGAAGATCGCGTGGCTCTCTTGACCGGCTTCGAGGGCCGCTTCACCTATCACCGTGCCCCCGCGACGACCGACGCCGTCCTCGATCACGCCCGCGCGTTCCGACGCCTGCTCGAGAAGCGCTCGACGCGGCAGTACCTGCGCCCCGCCCAGCATCTCTACGACGCGATGATCCGGCCGATCGAAGCGCAGCTCGAAGCCCCCGAGGTCGAGACGCTCGTCGTCGTCCCGGACGGCCTGTTGCGCACGATCCCCTTCGCGGCGCTTCACGACCGCAAGCGCCAGCGCTATCTCGTCGACGTGAAGCCGACGGCGCTCGTGCCGAGTCTGCGCCTCACGCAGCCCTCCCCCCTCGCCCGCGAATCGCTCACGGTCCTCGCCGCCGGTCTCGAGACGGCGACGGCCGGCTTCGCGCGCCTCGACTACACGCGCCAGGAGATCGCCGATCTTCGCGCGCGCTTCCCCGGAACCCGGGTGCTCTGGGACGACGCCTTCGACCCCGATGCGCTCGCCGAAGAGATCCGTACGCGACCCTACTCGGTCGTCCACGTGGCGACCCACGGCCGCGTCGCCGCGGACGGGCGCGAGAGCTTCCTGCTGACGCGCGACGGTCGGCTCGGTCTCGACGAAGTGACGTCGATGATCCAGACCACGCGCTTCCGCCGGGACAGGCCGCTCGAGCTGCTCACGCTCTCCGCGTGCGAGACGGCGGCCGGCGACGAAACGGCCGCGCTCGGACTCGCCGGCGTCGCGCTGCGGGCCGGCGCGCGGAGCGCCCTCGCCACCCTGTGGCCGGTCAACGACGAAGCGACGGCGCGCCTGATCGATGCCTTCTACGAAGAGCTGACGCGACCCGACCAGACCCGCGCCGGCGCGCTCCGGGTGGCCCAGCGCCGGATCCGCGCGTCTCCCCGCTTCTCGCATCCAGGCTACTGGGCGCCCTTCCTGATGATCTCGAGCTGGCTCTAGCGCCGCCGGACGCGACCGCGCACACGGGCACGCCTCAGAAGACGGCGAGCGTCGCCTCCAGGTGAATACCGCGCCGCTGGAGCGCTTCGTCCCGGGTCGCGTCTTCGTTCACGAGGCCCTCGGCCACGTAGGCGCGCAGCCGGAAGCGTTCGCCGTAGTCGTAGAGGAGGCCGAGACCGAGACTCGCGTAGGTCTGGGTGAACCGGGAAGTCACGTCGTCGTGATCGTCCCACGCGAAACCGAAATCCACGAATGGCGCGAGCCGGAGCGCGTGAGGGCGCCAGCTCGAAGGCGAGACCGGGACCCGCACTTCCAGCGACGCCAGGGTGCCGTTGTCGGCGACCACCGCGTTCTCCGCGTAGCCGCGAACCGTCGTGCTCCCGCCCATCGCGAAGGCCTCGAGGGAGAAGAGCGATCCGCTCGCGACCTGCACGTCGCTCCGCGCGATCACCTCGCCCGGACCGAGCGGCGTCTCGATCCGCTGGGCGTACTGGAGCTGCAGGAGCATCGCCTGGAACTCGCCGTCGGCGAGCGTCGGCTCGCGGATCGGCGCGCCCGCCGGAGAGGGCGTGTCGTTGGGCGACGACGCGTCCCACGCGTCGAGGCCGAAGGTCGCGCGCACGCGCGCGGCGAGCACGCGATCGGCTTCGCGATGGACCCAGTCGGCGTCGAGACGCAGCAGGAAGAGTCGGATCACGTCGCCGTCGTCGCCGTTCACCTCGAGCTGGAAGGGCACGCCGGCCGTCCCGAAGGTCAGCTCGCTCGTCCGGCGTTCGACGCCCACGACGAGGCGCGCTTCGTCTTCGAGGCCGCGCCAGATCGGCTGCACCAGATTCACGCCGTAGCTCGCGATCTCGTTCCGGAAGCCGACGTCCGCGAAGGCGCCCTCGACGACTTCACCCTCGGCGTAGCTGCCATGGACCTCGAGCTCGGTCAGGAAAGGACCGACGGGCAGGCGGTAGCGGAGCTGCGTGTCGAAGAGGCCGCGGCCCCCGCTCGTCGAGACGCCGAACGTGTCCCCCCAGCCCAGCACGTTCCGATGCTCCCCGGTCCCGGTGATCCGGCGGCCTCCGAGCGAGGGCGCGAGGTCGTTCGCGACGCGTCCTTCCAGGGTCCACGCGCGCGCCTCCGCGACCCGCAGCCGCAGCCGCGTCTGGCCGAGCCGCTCGGCCGGAACGACGACCGCGTCGACCCGGGCGATGCGCGGGTCGCGCTGGAGGATCCGGAGCGTCTCGTCGAGACGCGGGAGCGAGAAGGGACCCGATGTCGCGCGCGCGACGCGGTCCTCGATCCACCCGTCGCGCAGTCGCCCGGCGTTCTCGATCTCGAGCGACGTGACCCGGCCTTCGATCACCTGGACCGTGAGCAGCCCGCTCTCGATGGTCTGCTCCGGCACGATCGCCCCCGAACTCACGTAGCCCGCCTCGACGTAGCGTCGCGTGATCGCGTCGGTGATCGCGGGCAGCGTCTCCGCGTGCACTTCGCGGTCGAGGAAGGGCGCCACCGCCTGCGCGAGGGTCGCGTCGTCGAAGACGGTCGGTCCTTCGAGGATCACGCCGCGCAGCACGAACGAACCCGCGAGACGCACGCGCGGCGCTTCCGGCGGCACCAGGACCGGGGGAAGCGCGAGGGACGGACGCGCCTCGCCGTCGTCGAACTCGGGCAAGGGGCGCCGCTCGTCCTCGCGCACTCCCGACTGGAGCGCTTCGAGCGGCGGCGTCTGCGCGACGACCGGAAGCGGCAGGACGGCCAACGCGAGGCCGAGCGCGGCCGCGCGGAGGTCCCGCGTGCGCGGGCGCCCAGGGCGCCCAGGGCGCCCAGGGCGCCGAGGACGACGAAGGTCACCGAGCGACGCGCATCCGAGGTCCCCGCGCAGGCTGCGCGGTCTCATCCGCGCGCGTCCCCGTCGGCCGGGTCGACCCGGACCACGCGATGGGTGCCCGCGGCCGCCTCGAAGACGGCGACTTCGCGCGCCTCGGGCGATCGCGCCTCGACGGGGGCGCTGCGCAGGTACTCGACCCGCGCGGCCTCGGGCGTCAGCTCGACGACCGCGTAGCCGTTGTGGTCGATGTCGAACCAGGCGAGGTGCTCGACCTGTGCGATCCGCGCGCGGGTCTCTTCGTCGATCGACCGGGACCGGCCGATCGGCGGGGAGCTGATCGCGGGACACACGAACTCGAGCGCGCAGCGCGGAGTGCCGTCGTCGTGGGGGACCTCGAAGACCCAGCTGCTGTGGACGTCCCCGCTCAGGAAGACGACGTCGCGGATGCCTTCGTCGAGCAGATGCCCGAGCACCTGCCGCCGGCTCTCCCGGTAGCCGGACCACGCGTCGGGATTGAACCCGGCGGGCGATACGGCCGAGGGCGAGACCACGACCTGCTGGCCGATCACCCGCCAGCGGATGCCGTCCTGCGCCGATTGCGACAGCGCGTCGAGCAGCCAGCCCGTCTGGTCCTCGCCGAGTAGCGACCGGTCCGGATCGTTCGCGCCGGCGTCGTCGCGCCGCGCGACCTGCGCGTCTCGCTGGAGCCGTGTGTCGAGCATGACGAGGTCGAGCAGGTCGCCGAACCGGAAGCGCCGGAAGAGCCCGGTCGGGAGCTCGCGGATCGGCATCCACTCGTAGTACGCGCGGATCGCCGCGAGCATCCGATCCCGCCAGCGCCCCTCGGTCTCGGGATCGTGGTTCTGGGCTCCGGTCGTGTGGCTGTTGTTCGCGGTCTCGTGGTCGTCCCAGACCGTGATCCACGGGTGGCGGCCGTGCGCTGCCTGCAGGTCCGGGTCCGCCTTGTAGCTCGCGTGGCGCCAGCGGTAGTCGTCGAGGGTGATCGTCTCCCCGAGCGGCGCCGGGATCCGGCCGAGCGCCGTGCCGTCGCCGTATTCCGCGTGACCGTACTCGTAGAGGTAGTCGCCGAGGTGGAGCACGGCATCGAGGTCGTCGCGCCGCGCGAGATGTCCGTAGCCGTTGAAGAATCCGGCGGGATAGTTCGAACAGGACAGGAACGCGAGGCGGACCCGCGCGACGCCCGTCGGCGGCAGGGTCCGCGTTCGCCCGGTCGTGGAGCGCTCCCCGCCCGCCTCGAAGCCGTAGTGGTAGCTCACGCCGGGCACGAGCCCCTCGGCGTCGACCTTGACCGTGTAGTCCCGCGCAGGCTCCGCGACGGCGACCCCTTCGGCGACCGGAGCCCGACCGTCGGCGTGCTCACCGATCCACCAGCGCGTCGGAACCGCGGCGCCGCGCTCGTCCCGGGTCGGCGTGATCCGGGTCCAGAGAATCACGCGGTCCGCGAGCGGATCCCCGCTCGCCACGCCGTGCGCGAAGCGGGTCGCGCTCTCGTTCATCGTGAACGAAGCCGGCGCACAGCCCGTCGTCGCCCCCGCGACCGCGACGCCGGCGACCCCGACGGCGCCGCTCCTCAGGAATCTGCGGCGATCGATCGGCATGGCTCGGCGCTCTCCTCGGCTCGCCCGCGCCCGGGGCGACGGACGAGCGAGAGCTTAGGCCGCAATCCCGCGACTCGGGAGCGCAGGGAACACCCCGCCAGAGGCTGCCGTGCGAACGCGCCCGCTACTGCTTCGGGTGGAGCTTGTAGCGGATCGGCAGGCGCTTCACGCCGCCGACCAGGCTCGAGTGGAGTCGATCGACCGGGCCGGTCAGCTCGATCTCGGCGATGCGTGGGATGAGATGTCGGTACGCGACCTCCATCTCCCAGCGAGCGAGGTGGGCGCCCAGACAGAAGTGCTCGCCGATCCCGAAGCCGATGTGGCGATTCGGCTTGCGATCGATCCGGAACGTCCACGGATCCTCGAAGACCTCTTCGTCGCGGTTCGCGGACGGGTAATAGAGGGCGACGGACTCGCCTTCGCGGATGATCTTGTCGCGCAGCGGATAGTCCTGCGTCGCCGTCCGGCCGAAGTGGATGATCGGGGACGTCCAGCGCACGATCTCTTCGACCGCGTCCTTGAGCATTCCCATGTCCTGCTGGAGCCGCCGCATCTCGTGCTGGTGCTGGATGAAAGCGAGCATGCCTCCGGTCGTGCCGTTGCGGGTCGTCTCGTTGCCGGCGATCACGATGATGAAGCACCAGGACAGCACTTCCATGTCGTTCAGCTTGCGGCCTTCGTACTCGGCCTGCACGAAGGTCGTGATCAGGTCGTCCTGCGGGTTCTTTCTCCGGTCGTTCATCAGGCCGGTGAAGTACTGGAAGAGCTCGACCTGAGCGGCCATCGCCGTCGCGCGGGGGTCCTCGCCGTCCTTCTGGTACTCGGGGTCGCCGGCGCCGAGGGTCCGGTTCGTCCAGTCGTAGAGCATCGGCCAGTCTTCTTCGGGCGCTCCGAGGAGCCAACCGATGACCGCGATCGGGAGCGGCGCAGAGATCTCGTCGACGAAGTCGCATTCGCCCTCGTCGCCGCGCTCGTAGAGTTTCTCGACGATGGCCTGGCCGATCTCTTCGATCGGCTTCGTGATCTTCTTCAGCGCGCGCGGCGTGAACTGCTTGGACACCATGCCGCGGAAGTCACGATGCATCGGGTTGTCCATCTGGATCAGCGTCGGCGGGAGGTCGCGCACCTCCTCTTCGAGGTGCTGGATCACCAGGCGCGGGCCCGAGACGAAGATGTCGGGCTTCTTGCCGATCTCCATGATGTCGGCGTGCTTCGTGATCGCCCAGTAGTCGATCGCGTTGCCCGGCTGCGTCTGCCACGAGACCGGCTCCTCCTTGCGGAGACGCTCCCAGATCTTGTGGGGATAGCCGTGGGCGGCGTAGTCCTCGGGATGGGTGATCCGGAAATCGTCCGGAACCGGGCGGGGAAAGGTCAGCGGTTCTTCGGGGCTGGCAGCCATCTCGAGGTCCTCACGTTTCCCGGGACGCCGCGGGTGCGGACGGTCGCCGGACGGTTCTGGGCGCGGCGCCGCGCGCCTCGCAACGAGGCGCCGCGCGCACGGACCGGAGGCCGCGCACACGAGGAGTCGCCGAAGAAATCATGGCCGAACGAACGATCGTTCGTCAAGCCCTGAATCGGCGTCGCGGCCCGAAACCTGAGCGAACCGAGGGGGGAGGCGCCGACCTAGGCCGCTTTCACCTTCCGGTAGACGAAGAGGAGCAGGAAGGCCCCGGCGGTCGCGACGGCGATCGTTCCGAAGCTGAAATCGCCCGTCGTCCCGAAGCCGATCAGCGAGGCCAGGAAGCCGCCCACGAACGATCCGGCGATCCCGAGGCCGATCGTGACGAAGAGGCCGCCCGGGTCGTCGCCGGGCATGAGCCACTTGGCGAGCACGCCCGCGATCAGACCGAGAAGAATCCAGCTGAGAATGCCCATGTCGTCGTGTCTCCTGTTTTCTCGGGCCCCGAACGCCCGGCGTCCCGTCTGAGTCGTCGTAGGGAGAACGCGAACGAGACGAAGATCGTCACACGCTCCGAGGAGCCTTGGCCATGCGACGCGCGCGAAGGAGAAAGACCCCCGAGACCGGGATCGGATTCCCGATGGGAAGCGACCTCGGGTGGATCCTGGCCTTCGCCTCCTTCCTCGCCCTGCCCACGACGCACGAGCACACGATCTCGTTGGTCGAACCTCTCCACCCCCCGACCGGCTGGACCCTGGACTGCAAGAAGCGTCAGATCGAAGTCCGACTCCTCGGAGACGACCGCGTCGTCGTCGGAAGACACGAGGCGAGCGTGCCCGACGCGATCCGAGCGCTCGAGGCGTGGGCCGCCGCGAGCGCTACGGGGGCGATCTTCCTGATCCCCGAACGGACGTCCGAGAACGGTCTCCTCGTTCGCATGATCGACGCTCTGCGGTCGAGACGCGCCTTCGCCAGCAACGAGCTCAACCTCGCCTTCCCCGTCGACTAACGTTCGTCGGCAGGTCGCCACTGGGTCGCGAGCACGCCCGTCATCAGAACGGCGATCGCGCCGACCCGCGCGGGACTCAACCACTCGCCCAGGATCGGAATCGCCCAGAGCGCCGTCCAGACGAGCCCGGAGTTCGCGACCACGCTCGCTTCGAAGGAGCGCAACGTGCGCAAGATGCCGTTGAAGACGGTCTGGGACAACGCGATCCCGAGGACCCCGTTCGCCAGGATGATCGCCAGGATGCGCACCCCACCGAACGCGTCCGGTCCGTCCACGAGCCGCGCTCCGTCCGTGAAGAGGCCGACCAGCACGATCGGCAGCCCGCCGATCATCAGACCGATCGTCGAGTAGAGCGCGGGCGAGAGGGTCGTCGACGCGTGCCCGAGCACGTAGCGCGTCACGTTGTTGCTCGCGCCCAGTCCGAGCACGACGAGCCCCGCGTACACGAGGCCCGATCGTTCCTCGGGCGGCGGCAACACCGGGAAATAGAGCCAGACGCCCACGATCGCGAGGAGCAGCCCCACGACCTGAACGAAGCCGGGACGCTCGCGCAAGAACGCGATCGAGAGGGCGAGCGTGACCAGGGGAATGAAGCTGAGAACGAACACGAAGGTGTTCATCGGCAGCCGCTGGATCCCCAGCATCATCCACACGCGACACAGACCGAAGTTGATCGCGCCGACGAAGGCGATGCCGAGCCAGACCCGAGCGTCGAGCCCGCGCGGCCAGGCCTGGCGCCTCCACACGAAGGTGTGGAAGGCCAGGGCGGCCAGCGCCGCGCCGACCTGGAGCCAGACGAACGTGAACGCGTCGACCTCGAAGAGGGCGAGCTTGGCGAGGACTCCCATCAGCTGGGAGACGATGATCACGCCGAGCCCCTGCCCGACCGCGAGGACGCGCGGATCCATCCGGCCTCCGACTAACTCGGGTCCGGGCCAGGCGTCTCGGGTCCGTTCTCGGGCAGGAGCGGCTTCGCCACGTAGTCGGCGTCGACTTCTCCGGTCAGCGCCTCGAGGAACGTCACGATATCGGCCACCTGTCGGTCCGTGAGGTCGATCCCGATCTGGTGCTTGCCCATGATCCGGACCATCTCGGGCAGCGTCGCCACCGAACCGTCGTGCAGGTAGGGCGCCGTCTCCGCGATGTTCCGGAGCGACTGGACCTTGAAGAAGTAGCGATCGCGGGGACTCCCCGTGACCTTCTCCCGGCCGACGTCTTCGGTCTCGTAGGGATAGATCTGACCGAGCTTGCGGTAGAGACCGCCCCCGATCGCGGCGCCATCGTGACAGGCGTTGCAGCCGACCGTGAGGAAGGTGTCGAGGCCACGCTGCTCGTCCGCCGAGAGCGCCGCCGGGTCGCCTTCGAGAAACGCGTCGAAGCGCCCGGGCGTGACCAGCGCGCGTTCGAAGACGCCGATCGCGTTCGCCATGTTGTCGTAGGTGAGCGGCTGCCCCTCGTCGGGATAGGCCGCCGCGAACGCGTCGACGTAGCCGGGGATCGAGCCGAGCAGCGCGACGACTGCTTCTTCGTTCGGCATCGCCATCTCGATCGGATTCAGGACGGGCCCCTTCGCCTGGGCCTCGACGTCGGGCGCGCGCCCGTCCCAGAACTGCGCGACGTGGAGCGCGGCGTTGTAGACGGACGGCGAGCTGCGATCGCCGCGCTGGCCGCGATGGCCCGGCGAATTCGGCTGGCCGTCGACGCCGAAGGCATCCAGCCTGTGGCAGGAGTTGCAGGACACGTCGTGGTTCTTCGACAGGCGCGCGTCGTAGTAGAGCATCCGCCCGAGGTCGGTCTTCGCCTTCGTGCGCGGGTTGTCGGGATCGGGGACGGCGTCGGGCAGGACGCCGAGGGTCGTCCGCGCGCGGGCGGCGAGCGCGGCCGCGGCCGCTTCTTCTTCGGGGCTCGGCCCGCCCCAGGCGACACGCCCACAGCCCGCGAGCACGAGCGCGAACGCGACCCCGCAAGAGAGCAGGAGCGCTCCCCAGGTCATCGTGATTCCAGCCTTCATTTCGATCTCTTCCTGTGTTGAAGCGCGGTCCAAAGCGCAGGCGGCAGGGTAGACGGCGGCCCCGGGGCCGCCCAGTTCTTGGCGGCGGATGGGGGCGTGTGCTTCCCTACGGCCCCATGCTGGACCCCCGGAGCCTCCAGGAACGCCGCGACGAGATCGTCGAGAGCTGCCAGGCGCGTCGCATCCACGCGGATGTCGACGCAGCGATCGCGTTGCACGAGCGCACGAACGCGCTGCGCACGGAGCTCAACGAGGCCAACCGGCTCCGCAACGAACATCAGAAAGCCGGCAAGCAGAAGCTCGACGACGCGGCGCGCGAAGCGCACACCGCGGAGGGACGGCGGCTCAAGGAAGAGGTCGGGCAAAAAGAGGACGCGGTGCGCGCCGCCGAAGCGGATCTCGAGACCGCGCTGCGCTCGCTGCCGAACTTCCTCCATCCCGAGTCGCCGCGCGGTGACGAAGAAGACTTCAAGACGCTCGAGACGAAGGGCGAGCCGCGCCCCTTCGACTTCGAGACCCGCGACCATCTCGTCCTCGCCCAGGACCTCGATCTCGTCGACTTCGAGCGCGCGGCGAAGGTCTCGGGACAGAAGTTCTACTACCTGAAGCGGGAAGCCGCGATGCTCGAGGTCGGGCTCCAGCGTTTCGCCCTCGACCAGCTCCTCCCGGAAGGCTTCATCCCGGTCGTCACGCCCGACCTCGCCCGCCCCGACATCATCGAGGGCCTCGGCTTCAGCCCGCGTGGGGAAGAGACGCAGATCTATTCCGTCGCCGATCACGACCTCTGCCTGATCGGCACCTCGGAGATCACCCTCGGTGGCATGTACGCCGACACGATCCTCCAGGAAGACGAGCTCCCGCTCAAGCTCGCCGGCGTGTCCCACTGCTTCCGGACCGAGGCCGGGGCGGCCGGCCGCGAGTCGAAGGGCCTCTACCGCGTGCACCAGTTCACGAAGGTCGAGATGTTCGTGTTCTGTCGTCCCGAGGACTCGGAGGCCCAGCACCAGGACCTGCTCCGGATCGAGCGCAAGATCTTCGACGCCCTCGAGATTCCCTATCGCGTGATCGACATCGCGAGCGCGGACCTCGGCGCACCGGCCTATCGGAAGTTCGATCTGGAGGCGTGGATGCCCGGACGCGGCGAAGGCGGCGAGTACGGCGAGATCACCTCGACCTCCAACTGCACCGACTACCAGAGCCGGCGCCTCAAGATCCGCTTCCGCCGCGCGGGCGAAAAAAAGAAGAACGAGCTGGTCCACACCCTGAACGGCACGGCGATCTCGAACGCCCGCGCGATCGTCGCGCTGCTCGAGAACCATCAGCAGGCCGACGGCACGATCACGATCCCCGAAGCCCTCGTCCCCTACGTCGGCACGGATCGGATCGGGCCGCGTTAGGCGCGCCCGCGTGTCCGACGAGCCTGCCGCCGTCCAGAGCGTCGTCCTCGGCACGGCCGGCCACATCGACCACGGCAAGACCGCCCTGGTCCGGGCGCTCACCGGCCGCGACCTCGACCGGCTCCCCGAGGAGAAGGCGCGCGGAATCACGATCGAGCTCGGATTCGCGCCGCTGGCCCTCGCGCCCGATCTCAAGGTCGCGATCGTCGACGTGCCCGGTCACGAGAAGTTCGTCCGAACGATGGTCGCCGGCGCGTCCGGCCTCGATCTCGTGATGCTGGTCGTGGCCGCAGACGAAGGCGTCATGCCCCAGACGCGCGAGCACCTGGCGATCTGCGAGCTGCTCGGGATCGATCGCGGCTTCGTCGTCCTGACGAAAAAGGATCTCGTCGACGAAGAAATGCGCGAGCTCGCGGAGGAAGACGTCCGCGACGCGCTCGCGGACGGCCCGCTCGCCGAAGCGCCGATCCTGTCGGCGAGCGCCGAGACCGGCGAGGGGATCGACGAGGTCCGCGCGACGCTCGAACGCCTGATTCGCGAGGCGCCGGACCGACGAGACGACGCGCGCCCGTCGCGCCTCTTCATCGATCGGACCTTCACGAAGCACGGCTTCGGCGCCGTCGTCACCGGCACGTGGTCCGGCAGTCCGCGACGCGTCGGCGATACGATCGCCCTCGAGCCCGGCGAGCGGAAGGCGAAGATCCGCGGCCTCGAGCGCCACGGTGACGCCGTCGACGAGACGGAGTCGGGCGCGCGGATCGCGGTGAACCTCCAGGGCGTCTCGACCGAGGAGATCGCGCGCGGCGACCTCATCACCGAGCCCGGCGCCGTCGCCGCGACGACGACCTTCGACGCGCGACTGCGCTGGATGGCGAACAAGACGAGCCTCGAAGACGCCGCTTCCGTCGAGCTGTTGACGGGCACGGCCGAGCGCCGCGCCCGCGTCGCCCTGATCGGCGCCGTGCCGATCGCGCCGGGCGAGCGCGGCTTCGGGCGCGTGCACGTCGAGGGCGACGGCCTCCCGCTCCTGCCCGGCGACCGCTTCGTCCTCCGCGGCTTCTCCCGCGAAGCCGGCGTCGGCTCCACCCTGGGCGGCGGCATCGTGCTCGACGTCGCCCCGCCCCACCGCCGTCGCCGCGACCCCGCCCTCGAAGCCGAGCTCGAGCGACTGGACTCCGGTGACCTCGCGGCGGGCCTCGCCGCGCGCGTCGAGCGTGCCGGCCTCGAAGGGCTGCGCGAGGCGCGCCTCGCCCTCGAGACAGGCGAGCGCGAGGCGGCGCTCGGCCCGCGCCTCGACGCGCTCGCGAGCGACGGAACGATCGTCCGCCTCGAGGGCGGCCTGTGTCTCGGGCAGGGGGCCGCCGAACGCTTGATGGCGTCGCTGCTCGAGACCCTCGACGCCTACCATGCGCGCGACCCGCTCCAGCCCGGGATGCCCCGCGCCTCGCTGATCGGATCGCTCCCGGAGAACGTCCCGACCGAATCCGGCGCCGCCCTCGTCGCGCGACTCGCCGAGCGTGGCGAGCTCCACGTCCGGAGCGACATCGTGACGCGAACGGGCTTCGAGTCGAGCCTCGACGCCGGCCAGGAAGCGCTCGCCGAAAAGCTCCGCCTCCGCTTCGCCGAGGCCGCCCTCGAGCCGCCGGCCATGCGCACCGTCGCGGAGGAGACCGGCGAGGACGAGCGCGCCCTGCGCGAAGTCGCCCACTACCTGGAACGAGACGGTGCCCTCGTCGCCGCGCCGGACGATCTCTTCTTCGACCGCCCGAGCGTCGCGAAGCTGATCGAGGAGGTCGTCGCGCATTTCCGGTCGAGCGACGAACTCGACACGCAGACGCTCAAGGCCATGATCGGGGCGAGCCGACGCACGGCCATGCCGCTGATGGCGCTGCTCGACGATCTCCAGATCACGCGCCGGGACGGCAGTCTGCGACGACTGATCGGGTCGGAGCCGAAGTGGTAGCGAGCCCGGCTTCGCCGACTACCCCAGCGTCTCGTTGATCGCGCCGAGCACCCGACCGGGCGCGCTCCGCAGCATGTAGTCGTCGGTCTGGTCGATCCAGGCGACCTTGCCGTCGGCGTCGACGAGGAAGGTGGTCGGAATCGGCAGCCCGCCCACGCCGCGCGGGCTCAGGTTCAGTGGGTTGCGCAGATTCAGTCGATCCGTGACCGCGAGATCCGGATCCGCGAGGAGCGTGCCGACGAGTCCGTGCTTCGAACGACCGGCGCGCAGCTGGGCGGGCGTATCGGTGCAGATCGCCACGAGCGCGATCCCCTTCTCGTCGAAGGTCGGCCGCAGTTCTTCCCATCGCCGCAACTCGGCGACGCAGTAGGGTCACCAGTGGCCGCGGAAGAACTTGAGCAGATAGGGCTTGCCGGCCAGGCTCGCGAGATCGAAGTCGTGGCCGTGCTCGTCCGGCGCGACGAACGTGAGCATCGCATCCCCGACGGCGACGGCGGGCCGGTTCGGCTGCTGCCGGCTCTGGAGCCGGAGTGCGGGGAACACGAAGCCGACGAGGACGGCGGGGATCGCGAAGAGGGTCGAGAAGAACCCGCCCTGCGAGATCGCGACGACACCGATCGCGCCGCTCGCCAGGAAGGCCGCGAAGAAGCCGCGGCGGTCGCGGGGAATCGAGACGCGCTCGATCAGCTGGAACCAGATATAGAACGTCGCTCCGACGACGATCGACGCGAGCAGTCCGAGCATGGGTCTCGCTCCTTGGACGTCCCTCTACCGGGCGCGCCCCGGAAGGTCGGACCTAGCGTACCCGATCCGGACGAAGCGCCAGCCCCCGGGCCGACGAAGGGGTCAGGGGCGCAAGCTCGCGACGGCACGGTCGATCCAGGTTGCCAGCTGTCCCGCCATGTTCGTCTCGCCGAGGACGGGGCTCACGCCGAGCCCCACGGTGACCAGACCGCAGAAGAGAAGCACCAGCTGCTCGTTCGAGAGTGCGCGGCTGCCGGCTTCGTTGCCGTCGGCGGGCCGCATCATCGCGAGCAGCGGCCGACCGACCGCGGAGAGCGCGAGCACGGTGGCGACGAGGCCGAAGATCACGGCGACGCGATGGCCGCCGTGCTCGAGCGCCTGCAGGATCCGGAATCGCGCGACGAAGCCGACCGTCCCGGGCAGCCCGCCCAGGGAGAGCAGGAAGGCGCCGAGCAGCGCCGCACGGAGCGGGCTCGTTTCGACCATGCCCGCGAGGTCGCCCACGTGTTCGCTGGCGCGTTCGTGGTGGCTGAGCGAGCTGAGCGTCGCCATCACGCCGGTCACCGCCGTGCCCGTCGCGACCAGCCCCCAGAGCAGTGCCTGGGCGCCGTCGCCCTGCGACTCGACGAGCGCGAGGGTCAGGAAGCCGATCTGTCCGACGGCGATCCACCCGATCATGCGACGCAGACCGACCTGCACCAGCGACATGGCGTGACCGCCGAGGAGCGCGAGGATCGCGAGACAGGTGAGGAGCGCGGGCAGGCGCGCGCCGAACGACTCCGGCTCGGCGAGCAGGGGGCCGGGCGCGGCGTGCAGCACGCGCAACAGAACGAGGAAGATCGTCGCCTGCGCAACGGTCGCCACGTGCGTCGTGACGAAGCTCGGTGCGCCCTCGTGCACGTCCGGGAGCCAGGGGTGGAAGGGTGCGACCGCGGCCCGCGCGAGCAGCGCGACGACCACGAGCGTGAGGCCGACCTCGAAGGCGAGCGCGCTCCCGCTCGCCGCGCCGGCGAGCCCCGTGAGATCGAGTCGGCCGGTCGCGCCGAACAGGAAAGCGAGACCGTGGGCGAAGACGAGACTCGCGAAGACGTGCGCGAAGAAGGCCTTGAGGCTCGACTCGCTCGAGGACAGGCGGCGGGAGTCGATCGCGACGAGCGCGATCATCGGCAGCCAGGTCAGCTCGATCGCGACGAGCAGCAACACCAGATGATCGGTCACGACCGCGGCCATCGCGCCCGCCCAGGAGAAGAGCAGCAGCGCGATCGGTTCGGCGGGCCGGCTGCGCGCCATCCCGAAATGCGTGAGGGAGAGCGCGAGGACGAGCGCGCCGGTCACGACGATGAAGCCGACGCCGAAGAGGCCGAAGCCGTCGACGTCGAGCGCGCTGCCCGTGGGCGCGCGGCTGCCCCACGCGAGACTGAGCGCGACGCCGATCAGACTCGCGATCGCGACGAACCCGAGCCGGATCCCGACGAGCGCCGTCTGACGGAGGCCCCCTCGACCGGGACGCCCCAGGAGATCGAG
Source organism: Myxococcota bacterium (assembly GCA_039187915.1). Classification (GTDB taxonomy): domain Bacteria; phylum Myxococcota_A; class UBA9160; order UBA9160; family UBA4427; genus UBA4427. The sequence continues at coordinate 178 of JBCCZJ010000064.1, read as the reverse complement.
CGCCAGGATCGCGAGCGCCCCGAGCGCCGGCAGCAGCACCGGATGGAGCACGCTCATCGCGCTTTCTCCCCAAGCCCGACCCGCGACACGTCCAACCGGCCCACCCGGACGAGTTCGGCTTCGTCGGCCTCGTCCTCCGAGGCCTCCGTTTCGGGCGCGACCGATCGCCGGTCCATTT
>JBCCZJ010000063.1:0-15251 GCA_039187915.1 Myxococcota bacterium | reverse complement strand
GAGCACCTCGAAGCCCTTCTTCCGACCGAGCGGCTTGACGAGATACGTCGCGCCCATCGGGAAGGGGTAGTAGCCTGAGATCGACTTGAAGGGGTCGTCGTGCGCCACGAGCGCGCGGTTCTTGCCCTTGCGGACCTTGCGCGAGAGCAGCGGCGACAGGTTCTCGACTGCCTTCCGGTCGAGGCAGGCGCCGAGGTCGGGCTCGTCGGCGCACTCTTCTTCGGTGATGAAGTTGAGGTCCGCGGTCTTCCGGCTGAGGCGTCCGTACATCTGCACCGCGGTCTGCCAGGCGCGGCAGAACTGGCTGCTCGTGACGCCGCGGATCGGGATGTCGTTGTCTTCGATCGCCTCGCGGAGCACGACCGCCTGGTCCCAGCCCTCGTCGCTGACGACGCGCTGGAGGTTGCAGTTGTCGAGATTGGTGGTCGGATCGTCCTGGTCGGCGAAGTCCGTCTCGGTCCGGACGTGGCGCGTGTACAGGACGAAGCCGCCGTCCTGGGCCAGCTCGATCAGGCAGTCCTCGTCATCGGTCGGGAACGAGACGCCCTCGCAGGCGCCCTTCGGGCCTTCGTCCTTCGATCCTTCCGCGTGCGCGGCGGTCGCGAAACCGAACGTCGCGAGCGCGATGATCCACGTGACTCTCTTCAGCATTTCACTCTGTCTCCCGTCCCTTCCTGCATACAGAGCCTGGGTGGGGCCCCTCCATCGAAGGGACTGGCAGCGAGATAATGGAAACGAATTTCATTGTCAATCAGAAAGCTCAGCTGCGCGTGTCAACCGTCCGGGACGAGACGGGTCGCGCTGGGCGGGGGACCGAAACAGACCGACCCCGCTGACGCGAAGGCATCAACGGGGTCGGGATCCAGGTCGCTCGGCGGCGCCGGCGTCAGGCGAGGCGGGCGACGCCGGTGCGCGAGATGCGCCAGCGTGCGACGCCGAGAATCGCCGAGGGCTCGATCGGGCCGAGGGACTGGCTCGCGGTCGAGGCGGCGTTGTCGCCGGCGATCGCGTAGCGGCCGTCCGACGCCTGCGCGTGCAGGCGCTTCACGATCACCCCGAAGCGGGGGTGACGCACGAGCACGACATGGCCGGGCGAGAGGGTCGCGTTCGGGCCCACGAGGACGAAATCGCCGTCCTCGAGGGCGGGCGCCATGCTTTCCCCGACGACGCGGACGAGTCGCCAGCCGAACACGCGCGCCGTCTCAGAGCTTGGGATAGACGACCGCGATCGACGGCGGGTACGGGCACTCGGAGCGCTCCGTCTCGACGTTCTTGGTCTTCCAGAAGATCTCGGCGAACTGGTTCACGAGCTCGACGAGGGCCTCGCCGTCCGCGCGGTTCGCTTCCTGCTTGCAGGCGCTGCCCTTCAGCATGATCTGGTGGGCCAGGTCGTGGATCTCGGGGTGCGCGTCGATCTGCGGCGCCTTGAAGTAGTCGCCCCAGATGATGCGGATCTCGTGCTTGACCTTCTCGGCCTCCTCTTCCTTGCGGAGGACGCAGCGCGCGAGGGTGTTCTGGGTGGCGAGGGACGTCACGTCGCCCTTGCCCGCGGTCTCTTCCATGATGTCCATGAGGCGGACGACGGAGAGCGCCGCGATGATCGCCGTGGACGGGTCGTAGATCTTGCAGGGAATGTCGCAGTGGGCCTGGGCTTCCTGGAAGCCCACGACGCGATCGACGGAGTCGAGGATGGAATGGAGCATGTTCTGGTTCCTTTGCGCGCGTCCGCGTGACGGACGCGTCTGGGGACGGATCGCGGGAGACTTCGCTCCCGGGACCCCGGATTTCGGATGGAGGCGGTCGGACGATCGGACGTCGTCCCGGGACGCACGGCGCATCGGGGCGTCCGACGCACGCCGGGCCCGAGCCTCGGGGACTAGCGCGACGACGCGCGGGCGGCGAGTCGCTTCACCGCGATCCGGCCGAGCAGCGCCGCGGCGGCGCCGGCCACCAGGAACGCTGCCAATTCCCCCGTCCCGATGTGGATGTGCGCATCGCCCAGCTCGGACGCATGACCGGGGTGGGCCAGGGTTTGTGTCGCGGGGAAGAGCATTCCCAGGGCCATGACGGTGACGGCGTGTACAACTCGCATTGCTTATCGAACCTCTCGAATCGGATCGGACGTGTGGGGTTTCGGGCGGGACCGGCCACGGAATCGGGCTCGGCCGGTCGCCCGGCTCGCCGTGCACGACGAACGCGAACAGCATATCGGCTGCATCTGGCCGCGGCACGTCGGTCGCGCGGGAAAGCGCACACGGCCGGGCCGCGCCGTCGCCCGGAACGGGCGATCCGAGACGGCGCATGGGGTCGCCCGCTCGAGAGCGCGGTGGCTAGAACACGATCTGCATCGGCAGCCCGGTCTCGTCCTTCGGCGGCGGATCGGGCAGGCGCTCGCAGCTGCCGTCCAGGATCCGGTGCGCCGTCCAGAGCGTCGCGATCGCATCGAGGATGTCGTCGTCGGCGACGTCCTTCTTGCGGGCGTCACCGCGGGCGCGCCCGACGATCCCCTTGCCGAGCCAGCGCTCGGCGAGCGCTTCGCGCTCCGCGCGTCCGGCGGGATCCTTCTTGCCGTGGGCGAGCGGCGTCTGCCCGTTCCAGGCCCAGAAGGAGACTTCCGGGTGGACTTCCTGGACGATCTTCCGCGCGCGGGGGGAGGCGGCGAGCGCCTCGTCGAGGGCGCGTACCTTGCCGTAGATGCCCCAGGCCTGGGCCGCGACGCCCTTGTCCTCGATCGCGCGGGTGATGCGATCGGCCTCCGCACGGGAGGTCGCCGCGAGGGCGGGGCGGATCGGCGCGCGAAACACGCTCGATCGCCGCGGACCGATCGCGCGGCGTGCGGCGACGTCGCAGTCGCGGGCGCCGGAGGGCGGGAGTCCGATCGGCATGTCGAGGGCGACGACCGAAGGCCTCGGCGCGCGGGCGAGCAGCTCCGGCACGGTCTCGAGGACGTCGAACCGGAGCGCACCGGTCTCCGTTTCGCGGCAGACGCGGAACCAGCCGCGCGGGCATCCGTCGACGCCGGCGACCCAGGTCAAGGGCAGGCTCCGGGGCTCATCCGAATCCCAGCTCCTGCTGCGGACCGCCCGCCTTCGGCAGGGTGATGCCTTTGCGCCAGGCGCTGAAGGACCGGATCGCGCGCGCGTGGGGGCGGACGAGCCAGGGCCAGGGGTGTTCGTGGGCGATCGTCAGCTGCTCCGCCAGGCGCCGCCAGCCCGGCACGGGCGCGTGGGTCGCCGCGAGTCTTCGGCCCGCGAGGACTCGGGACGGGTCACCGACGTAGAGCGTCACGTCGCGGCGCGTGGCGAGCTCGGCGAGGCCTTCGACGAGGAAGACGAGTCGCTTCCGCGAGAGCTGCCAGCCGGCGAGGCGGTCGCGGTCGAACACGAAGACCACGGGCAGGTCGGGATGGGCCGAGAGCGCCGGGTCGGCATCGCCGAGCGATTCGGCGGTCAGCCAGACCGCCTCGGGGCGACCGCGCTCGATCGGGTCGCAGGGGCCACCGCCGGTGTCCTCCGCGCCGACCGGGCCGAGGCGGTCCAGCCCGCGCGGAGCGAGCGGCGGAGCGGGCACGTTCGGCGAGCGTTCGATCGGACAGTCGTCCGTGCGCGGACACCCGCGGCACCAGGCGCGGGCCTGGCGTTCGACCTGGTTGCGCGAGAACGAATAGAGCCGGCCGGTCTGGGCGCCCGCCGTCCACTGCCAGCCGAGCCGGTTCGCGGCGCGCGAACCGTCGAGCAGGTGCTGGAAGAAGCGGTGTTCGCCGTCGCGCCAGCCGCCCTGGCCGCGCACGCTCCAGTGCGAGGCCAGCCACATGCGGGACGCGTTCGGGATCCAGCCGTCCTGGTGGAGCTCCTCGCGGAGGTGGTCGAGGCAGGCCATGCCCTTCGACGCGCGGGCGCCCATCCGACTCGGGCCGCGGGCGATCGCGGCGTAGCGCATCGCGCGCCCGCTCGCGGTGCCGATCCGGGCGTAGACGTGGCGCGCGTACTCCTGCCAGAGCAGCTCGCTGCGGAACTTCGTGACGTCGCGCGAAGGCCCGTCCCGGACCGCGTCCCAGACGCGGGGCAACGGGAGCAGACCGTGGCGGATCCAGGGAGAGAGCCCCGACGCACCGCGCGCGCTCGGCGGGTCGACGATGTTGCGGCGTGCCGCGTAGCCAGCGACGTCGAAGGCGTGGAGCGCCGCGTCCGCGGCGGTCTGACCGCCTCGGAAGCGCGGGGAGGGCGCGGCTTCGTCTCCGGAGAGATCGGCCAGATGGCGGGCCACCCAGGCAGCGGCGGCCTCCGGTCCCGACGCCGGCGGCGCGATCCCGTCCCTGCGCGCCCGCGTCGGAGCCCCGAGCGGGGTGCGCGTCTCCGCACCCGCCGTCGCCGCGCTCCGGATCGCCGACGTCAGGCTGCGACCCGGCGTCGGACCGGCAGCGCGGTGTAGCCCCCGACGTGCAGGTTCTTCATGCGGACGAGGTCCCCGGCGACCTCGATCTGGGGCAGGATCGGCAGCAGCTCGCGGAAGACCGCGCGGAGCTGGGTGCGCGCGAGATGCGCGCCGATGCAGAAATGCGGGCCATAACCGCCGAACGCGAGATGCGGGTTCGGGTCCCGGCCGACGTCGAAGGTGTAGGGCCGATCGAAGACGGTCTCGTCGCGGTTCGCGGACGGGTACCAGAGGCTGACCGAATCACCCTTGCGAATGGTCTCTCCGCCGATCTCGAAGTCGTCGACGGCGGTTCGCATGAAGTGGATGACCGGCGACGTGAAGCGCAGGATCTCCTCGACGGCGGAATCGAGGAGCGACGGGTCGGCCACGAGGCGGGCGAGCTGGTCGGGATGCTCGAGGAGGAGGTGCACGCCGCCGGTCGTGGCGTGCCGCGTCGTGTCGAGGCCGGCCGCGATCAGCAGCATCACGTAGGCGGTCAGCGCCTGCTGCGGGAGCGGCTCGCCGTCGACGCGCGCGGCGAGGAGCGCGCTCATCAGGTCGTCGGCGGTCGTGCCGCGTTCACGGGCCCGGTCGATCATCTTCGCGAGATAGCGCTGGCCGGGACCGTCCGGATTGAAGAAGACGCTCGCCGCGTCCTCGCCTTCCTTCTCCGCCTCTTCGACCTGATCCTCCGGCGAGCTGCGGAGCGTGACCTCCCACAGCTCGAAGAGCTCGTCCTGCTGGTCCGGCGGGACCCCCAGCATCTGGAAGATCGCCGCGGTCGGGACCTTGACCGAGAGGTCCTGGACGAGGTCGAGCGCCGCCCCGTTCGTGTCTTCTTCCGCGAGGCGCTGCTCGAAGCGCCCGACGAAGTCCTGCGCGAGCGCTTCGATCCGGCCCTCGAGCGCGCGCATCGCGCGCGGCGTGAACTTCTTGCTCGTGAGGTTGCGGTACTTGAGGTGGTGGGGCGCGTCCATGTCGTTGAACGAGAGCGGGGCCCCGTTCGCCGGACCGAACTCGGCCTCGAGCGACTGGCGGGTCGACTTCATGTAGCCATCGATCGGCCGTTGGAAGAGGCGGAGGCGCTGGCCGCTCACGAAGACGTCCGCTCGCTTCGAGATGGTCAGGATGTCTTCGTGCCGCGTGATCGACCAGAAGGGGTCGTAGTCCTCGGGCGGCTCGTACCAGGAGACCGGTGCCTCCCGTCGCAGTCGGTCCCATTCCTCCCAGGGGTACCCCTCGGAGGCCATCCGTTCTTCGTCCGTGAGCCGCAGCGGGCCCGTCGCCTGGGTGCGCATCCCCGAACCATATCACCGCGAAACCGACGCCGCGGAGGCCTCGGAGGGGCGATTTTCGCGCACGCCGGGACCGATCCGGCGCCGCTCGGCCGCGCGCGTTCGCGATCGTTCGCGCGGGTTGCGGCCACCGACCCCGGGGCCGTCAACAAAGCGCTGCACCCGTCTTCACGCGGACTGAACCGCCGTTAGTTTCCGACTCGAACAGGCGGTCGACCGACCTGCCTCCACCCCGGCGCGCCCGTGCCATGGTGTTCCTCGTGTCTCGCTCGATGCTTCCGATCCTTCTTCTCTCCACCTGCCTCTTCGCTTCCCAGGCGTGGGCCGGCAACCAGAGCTTCTCCGTCGGATGGCACTCGACGTTCGTCAACGTCCGGACCGGGGAAAGCCAGATGAACGGCGTACGGGTGGGCCGCGTTCGACTCGATCTCGAGCAGGTCGACGCGAGCTGCCGCGAATCCGACCAGGCCTTCGAGGGTTTCGTTCGCCTCGTACCCGTCTCGCGCTCCGGCACCGGCCCCGTCACGGTCGAGTGCCTCCAGCGCGCAGGCGAAGGGGACATGGCCCGCGCCTCGACGCCGGCCACGGACGCGCGGCGCACGACCCGCCGCTAGCGCCGCCTCGCTGGCGATCGCCGGGCGCGGCGCGCGTCAGGACCGGATCGCGCCCACTGTCGGCATCGGGTCGAGGCGCACGACCTTCCAGTCGGCGAACATCCAGAGCGTCCGCATCAGGAGGAAGCGGGTCCCGCCGACCCGCTCTTCCATCATCTCGGAGAGGCGCGCCACGCGCGCGTCATCGTCGATGGGCACCGCGCGCAGCCGAAGCTTCGTTCCCTCGCGGTCGAGGTCGACGGTCGGGTTCACGACCAGCCGCTCGTACCACTGGCGGAAACGCTGGACCGAGACGACCCAGAGCGCGCCCTCGTCCTCGAAGATCGCGAGCCGGCGGTCGTAGGGGTCGCTGCCGTCCTCCGCGTAGGTCGTGAGGATGCCCTCTCCCGGACCCGCGCCCATGGGCGGCTGCATCACGCCTGCGGCGCCGTTGAGGGCGAGGGCGATCACGATGTAGGCGACGATCGGCGCGGTGACGCCGGTGATGGCTTTGAGCACGGGAAGCATCCTCGTAGACCGGCGCCCATCCGGCGCGCGGATCACGGCCTCCATTGTACCGAGCGCCTTCGCCGCATGCCCGACGGGGTGACGCCGGGGTCCGTGCGCGCGGGGGGAGGCGCGCCTGCGAGTGGCTAGGATCGCCGGTCCGCGGCCCGTCGGCCGCGCCGGGAACGAGGGCCGGATTCGCGATGCCGATCGGAGACGGCGAGCACTGGGTGATCATGGGGCGGCCCGAGTCGGGCTACTCCTTGAAGGTGCGCTCCGCTCTGCGCTGGAAGGGCGTGCCGCACGAGTGGATCGACCGATCCATGAGGAACGAGAAGCTCTTCCAGGCCCACGCCCGGGTCCAGCTGATCCCGCTCGTGTTCCGCCCGGATGGCAGCGCGACCCAGGATTCGACCCCGATCCTCGACGAGCTCGAGAAGCGTCATCCGACCCCGTCCTTCCACCCCGCGGACCCAGCGCTCCGTTTCCTCGGGATCGTGCTCGAGGAATACGGAGACGAGTGGGTGAACAAGCTGATGTTCCGTCACCGATGGGGCGAGCCGGCCGACCAGCGGGTCCGGTCGGCGTCCCTCGCCCGAGGCATGCTCGAAGGCCACCCGCTCCGAATCTTCGCGCCGGTCGTGGCGCGGTTCCTCGTCCGTCGGATGATCCCGCGCATGGCCTTCGCCGGCGCGAACGCCAACAACGCTTCGCTACTGGCGCAGTCCTTCACCCGGCTGGTGGCGGATCTCGACGCGCACCTCGCGGACCGTCCCTACCTCTTCGGGGGGCGACCGGCCTACGGGGACTTCGGCGTCTGGGGACAGCTCCACCAGGCCTTTCTCGACCCGACCTGCGGCGACCACCTGCGTAGGGAGGGGCCGAACGTCGTGGCCTGGCTCGAGCGCATGCTCGACCCGCAGTCGGCGGGCGACTTCGAGGACTTCGCGTCCCTCGCGCCGACCCTCCGTCCGGTCTTCGCCCGCGAGGTCGGTCCGCGCTTTCTGGCCTGGGGCCTCGCCAACGAGCGCGCGGTCGAAGCCGGGGAGGAGCGGACCGAGCTCGAGATGGACGGCCAGCTCTACTACCAACGGACGTTCAAGTATCCCGCGGTGGGCCTGACGCGGCTGCGCGAGGCCTTCGTGAAGGTCTCCGGCGACGCGGAGATGCGTCGCTTTCTCGGCGAGACGTCGTGTCTCGCTCCGCTCGAAGCAAAAGGAACGAAAGCATGATCGACCACGTGCGCGACGGCGCCCTCCATCTCGTGACGCTCGACGACGGGCCGAACACCATCTACCCGGAATGGCAGGCCCGCATGCTCGAAGTGCTCGACGCCGTCGAGGCCGACTGCGAGGGCGAGGCCGGACTCGTGCTGACGGGGACCGGGAAGTTCTTCTGCAGCGGGCTCGACGTCGAGGTCGTGATGGGGCTCGAGGGCGACGCCCGGGCACGGTTCGGGCAGGCGATGATGGAGATCTACGGCCGGCTGGTGACCCTGCCCGTGCCGACGGTCGCCGCGATCAACGGTCATGCCTTCGCGGCCGGCGCGTTCCTCGCGCTCGCCTGCGACTACCGGATCATGCGCGAGGACCGCGGCTGGTTCTGCGTGTCGGAGGTCGACGTGGGCGTCCCGATCGGGCTCCCGATGATGAACCTCCTGAAACGCAAGACGTCGCCCCAGGTGGCGCGGGACGCGGTCCTCTCGGGCCACCGCTACACCGGAGACGAAGCCGTGGCGGCCGGGATCGCGGACGCGGTCACGACGGAGGCGGCGCTCCAGGAGGACGCCCGCGCGAAGGCGCTCAGCCTGGCGTCGAAGGAACGATCGATCTTCGGCACGGTCAAGAAGCAGCTCTACAAGGATATCGCGGACGTCTACTTCGCCGGCGCCTAGCGACGGACGCCGAGCCGCTCGGCCCGACCTCGGCCGACCTCGGCGCGCGATCGCCTATCCTTTCGGATCTACCAGGAGAACCCCATGAAGATCGGACTCATCCCCGTCAACGTCGGCACTTCGAGCGCCGAGGCCATGATCGGCATGGCCCAGCTCGCCGAGCAGCTCGGCTTCGAGTCGGTCTGGACCTTCGAGCATGCGATCGTCCCGCTCGACTACGAGTCGAAGTACCCCTACAGCCCGAGCGGCAAGATGGGGACGACGCCCGAGACGAACTTCGTCGATCCGCTGATCGCCCTGACCGCGGTCGCCGCGCAGACGAAGACGATCCGGCTCGGGACCGGCGTGAACATCCTGTCCCAGGCCAATCCGCTCTACGTCGCCAAGCAGGCGGCGAGCCTCGACTTCGTGTCCGGTGGACGCTTCGAGCTCGGGGTGGGGATCGGCTGGCTCAAGGAGGAGTTCCAGGCGGCCGGGACGCCCTTCGAGCGGCGTGGCGCGCGCTTCGACGATTACGTGCAAGCGATGCGGAAGTTCTGGTCCGGCGAGGTCGTCGAGCACAAGAGCGAGTTCCTCGACTGGACGGGCTTCAAGAGCATGCCGACGCCGATCCAGGATCCCTTCCCGGTCGTGATCGGCGGGACGAAGGGCAAGGCCTTCGAGCGGACTGCGCGCTATGGAAACGGATGGTTCGCGCCGACCGGCAGCCCCGACCAGCTCGCGCCGATGCTCGACCAGCTCGCGGAGGCCTGCGACGAAGTGGGCCGGCCCCGAGACGAGATCGAGGTCACCGCGATGTGGTTCCCGAACCCGGACGACCTCTCGGACGTCGACCGCTACGCGGAGATGGGCGTCTCGCGCCTGATCACGCCACTTCCGGCGATCGTGAAGGGCCACCCGATCGAGAGCCTGCAGGCCTTCGGCGAGAACGTCGTCGCGAAGCTCGCCTAGCGAGGCCGCGACGCGTGGGCAGCGGAGGCGGCGAGGTCGCGCCGACCCTCGTGCCGGGCTTCCCGTCCCGCGAGGTCCGGGCATCGCGGGACGACGAATGGACCGGCGCGGCACCGCTCGAGCGCGGGGCCTTCCGCCGGACGCTCGGCGCCGGGCGGTCTACTTGCGCCGGATCTGGACCGGGAGCTTGCCGTAGCCGTGGACGAACGAGGAGAAGACCCGCTCGGGCTCCTCGACGACCTCGACCCGGTCGAAGCGCTCGAGCGCCTCTTCCCAGAGCACGCGGAGCTGCATCTCGGCGAGCCGGCTGCCCATGCAGAAATGGGGGCCCCAGCCGAAGGCGAGGTGGCGCGCGGCGTTGGGTCGATCGAGATCGAGGACCTCGCCGTTCGGGAAGACGTCCTCGTCCCGGTTGGCGGAGATGTACCAGAGGAGGATCTGATCGTCCTTCCGGATCTGCTTGCCGCCGAACTCGGTGTCCCGTGTCGCCGTGCGGCGCATGTAGTTGAGCGGCGTCTGCCAGCGCACGATCTCCGGCACCATCTTCTTGATCATCCCGGGGTCGTTCTTGATCTTCGCGAACTCGTCCGGGAACTTGTCGAAGGCGTAGACGCTGCCGGTCATGGTGTTCCGGGTCGTGTCGTTGCCGCCCACGATCAACAGCAGCAGGTTGCCGAGCTGCTCGGCCGCCGAAAGGTGCTTCGTCGACTCGCCATTCGCGAGCATGGTCACGAGATCGTTGCCCTCGCGCCCGCGTCGCTCCGCCCAGAGACCGGTGAAGTACTGGACGCACTCCATCAGCTCGGAGCGCTTCTGCTCCTGGGTCTCGACGACGCCGCCGGGGCCGGGGATCGCGAAGACGATGTCGCTCCAGCGGGTCAGCTTTCGCCGGTCTTCCAGCGGGAAGTCGAAAAGGGTCGCGAGCATGAGCGTGGTCAGCTCGATCGAGACCGTGTCGACCCAGTCGAAGGTCACGCCTTCCGGGAGCTCGTCGAGGATCTGCTTCGTCCGCTCGCGAATGATCGGCTCGAGCTTGGCGAGGTTGCGCGGGGCGACGGTCGGCTGGACGGTCGCGCGCTGTTCGTCGTGCTTCTGGCCGTCCTGCGAGATGAAGGGCGCCTGCGCCGCCGGGAATCCGCCCTGGGCTCCGGACCCGACCTTGAATCCGAGGCTGATGCCCTCGCCGGAGCAGAAGATCTCGGGCTGGGCGCTGATCGACTTGATGTCCTCGTACTTCGTGATCGACCAGTAGCGGCCCGCCGACTCGAGCTCGTTCAGGTGGACCGGATCCTCCGCGCGCAGCCGCGCGAAGTGCGGCGCATAGCGGTTCTCGCGGAAGAGATGGGCGTTGAACGGGTTAATGTCCTCGATCGCGAGTTCGCTGGCGTCCGGCGCATCCTTTCCCTTCTCGGCCTGCTCCATCTCCGGCGTGCGGAAGTCGGGGGCGATCGGGGGGAGGTCCTGCGTCTCGGGGGCGACGGGCATCTCGGGGTTGGCGCTCATCTCGGGTCTCCGTGGGGTGGGGCTAGGGCCGCGGCGCGACCCTACGCTTAGCGACTCTAGCGGCTGGAATCACGCACTTGCGGTCGAGGGGGCAGGAGCGCCGTGATACCGTGGTCCGGATGCCCGACGCCGCGCCCCCTGCCTCGTCCGCCGTCGAATCGGCCGAACATCCGGAGTTCAGCCGGGGCTACGCGAACTACGTCCTCGGCATCCTCTTCCTCGTCTACGTGATGAACTTCGTGGACCGGCAGATCCTGTCGATCCTGGTCCAGCCGATCAAGGAGTCCCTCGGCGCATCGGACACCCAGATGGGATTCCTGACGGGATTCGCGTTCGCGATCTTCTACACGACGTTCGGGATCCCGCTGGCGCGCTGGGCGGATCACGGCGTCCGGCGGTCGATCATCGCGATGGGCCTCACGGTCTGGAGCGCGATGACCGGACTTTGCGGCTTCGCGCAGAGCTTCGTCCAGCTTGCCCTCGCGCGGATCGGCGTGGGCATCGGCGAGGCGGCCGGCAGCCCTCCGGCGCACTCGCTCATCTCCGACTTCTTTCCCCCGGAGCGTCGCGCGACGGCCTTCTCGATCTACAACTTCGGGATCCCGGTCGGCGTGATGGTGGGCTACGTCACCGGCGGCTGGATTCGCGAGTTCTTCGACTGGCGCGTGGCGTTCCTCGTGGCGGCCGTGCCGGGCTTGATCCTCGCGATCGTGCTTCGGCTGACGGTGCGCGAGCCCCCTCGCGGAATGAGTGAGTCGGGACCCGTCGATTCGGATCCGGTTCCGTTCAGCGAGGTCGTCCGGACACTCTTCCGGCTCCGGACCTTCGTCTTTCTCTCGGTCGGCAGCGGCTTCGCGGCGTTCGCGAGCTACGGATTCGGATCGTGGGTTCCGGCGTTCCTGGAGCGTACCCACGGCATGGGTGGCGGTGAGATCGGAACGTGGATCGGCCTCGAGAGCGGGATCGGCGGCGTGATCGGGATGCTCGGAACGGGGATCCTGGCGGACCGACTCGGGAAACGGGATCCCCGATGGTATCCGTGGATCGCCGCGATCAGCATCCTGCTCTACGTCCCGTTCAGCGCGGCCTTCCTGCTCCTCGACGACGTCTATCCGGCGCTCGTCGTCTACTTCGTCCCGACCGCGCTCAGCTCCGTCTATCTGGCGCCGAGCCTCGTGCTCACGCACCAGCTGGTCGGGCTGCGGATGCGCGCCGTCGCGAGCGCGATCTCGATGTTCCTGTTGAACCTGATCGGGATGGGTCTCGGTCCGCAGGCGGTCGGCATCCTGAGCGACTGGCTGAAGGAAGACCATGGCGTGGACAGTCTCCGATACGGCCTGTTGATCGCGCTGTCGACGAAGCTGATCGCGGTCGCTCTGTTCCTGATGGCGGCGAAGACCGCACCGCAGGATCTCGCAGCACGCCGAGGCGAGCTGGCCGCGGGCGCCGACTAGCGCTTCGCCTCACGCGCCTCGACGCGAAGCGAGAGACCGTCGAGCTTGTTCTCCATGACGAAGGGGATCCAGCCCGGTTCCTCTGCGAGCTCGATCTCGTCGCAGCGCTCGACGAAGACGGCGAGCCCTTCCTCGATCGTCGCGCGAGCCATCGCGTGGCCCAGGCAGACGTGGGCGCCGATCCCGAAGGTCAGACTCGTGTTCTTCGGGTCCCGGGTGACGTCGAACCGGTCGGGGTCCTCGAACTGGCGCGGGTCGCGATTCGCCGAGCCGAGAGAGACCATGAGCGGCGTGCCCGCTTCGAGCGCGAGATCGAAGGCTTCGAGATCGTCGGCCGCCTTCTGTCCGACGCCGGTGATCGCCGGGCGATAGCGGAGCACCTCTTCGCTCGCGCCGCGCATCCGGCCCTGCGGGTCCGCGCGCAGGATCGCTGCCTGATCCGGGTGGCGTGCGAGCTCCATGAGGCCGCTGGCGAGGATGCTCGAGGTGCTCGCGCCGGAGCCGAAGATCGTCGAGAAGAGCGTGACGAGCTCGCCTTCGGTCAGCTTCTCGTTGGCTTCGCCGGCCTGCAGGAGCGCGGTCAGGAGATCGTCTTTCGGTTCGGTGCGCCGCTTCTCGAAGAGCATGGCCGTGTGGTCCATCGAGACCTGAATCGCGTGGTTCGCCTCCTCGCGCAGCTGCGGCGTCACGTTCGGTCCGAAGCAGTCGACGATGTTGACCCGCGCCATCGGTCCCATCGAGCTCATCATCTCGTCCGGTGCGATGCCGAGAAACTCCATCATCACCCGGCGCGGGAGCGGGACGGCGTAGTCGAGCCGGCCTTCGAGCGCGCCTTCCTCCGCCTTCGCGTCGAGGAGCGCATGCGCGTGGCGTCGGATCATCGGCCGCAGCTGGTCCATCTTGCGCTTGGAGAGCGCCGCGCCCGCGAGTCCGCGCACCCGTCGGTGGCGATCGCCCTCCATCGTGCCGATCGCGTTCTTGCGCCACGTGTGCATCGGATCGCCGGGGGCGAACCCCTTGCGCTCGAGGACTTCGACGCCCTCGGCGATGAAGCGCGTGCCCTTCATCGTCGCGACGGCGTCGTCCCAGCGCAGCACCTGGAGCAGCCCCTCCGCGTTGCGCGCGACGCGCCCGCGTTCTCGCGCCTCGGCGAGATGCGGATAGGGATCCTGCCAGTAGTCGGCGTCGTCGGTCGGGAGGACGGGGAGATCGGGCATGGGAGACCTCAAGAGCTCGGCTTCGCGGCGGCGGGTGTCAGCTGGAGCTCGTGACTCCAGCAGGACGACGGCTGCGAATGGAGAAACCAGTAGGCGTCGGCGATCGCGGCGGGATCGATGATGAACTCGGGGTGATTCCGGGCGAAGGGGAGGGCGCGCGTTCCGGGCGAGTCGATCAGGCCGTCGATGATCACGTTCGCGACGTGGACACCGTGTTCGCCGTACTCCTCGGTCAGGACCTGGGCGAGATGGCGGAGCATGACGCGCGGGTAGTAGAGGGACTGACCGGTCTGGCGTTTCCGGCCGCGGAGCGCCGCGGGATTGTTGGTGATCAGGAACGAGCCCGAGCCTCGCGTCCGCATGGCCGGGAGCGCAGCCTGGGCGACGAGGAAGGGGCCGCGGCTCGTGAGATGCTGCGCCGTCTCGAGGATCTCGACGGGGACGTGCTCGAGGAGCTCTCTGTCCGGAGGGAGATCGCGGCCCTCGAGGTAGCCCACGTTGTAGATCACGACGTCGGGATCGCCCTCGGCGGCGCGAACGGCTTCGAATCCGGCGGCGATCGAGTCGGCGGACACGACGTCCATCTCGATCGTCGAGACGGCTCCGCCTTCCTCCCGGACGGCGGCTTCGAGAGCCGACGCGTTCGCGGCGGCGCGCGTCGTGAGGACGACGTGATGCCCTTCGCGCGCGAAGCGGAGAGCGAGGGCGCCGCCGATCCCCCAGCGGACCGTGCGCGGCAGGCCGGCGTCGTCGACGCCGCCGCCGTGGGCGAGGTGGGTGTTCCGCCCGTCCGCCTGCCATTTCGAGGTGGCGCCGACGATCATCGTGACGGGCTTCGCGTTCTCGGCCATCGCGCTTCCTCGTTCGCTCCTCGAGACGGGCTCGACCGCAGCGGGTCGCGGCGTGATCGAATCAGGCCTTCGCCGCGGCCTGGCTCCAGCGCGTGCGCAGGCGGGCCTGCTCGCCGCGTGGCTGCAGGTCCTCGAAGATCCGCTCGTAGCCCGTCTCCTCGATGAGCCACTCGCCTTCGAGCTTCACGTAGAGGTCGTGATAGATCCCGGTCCCGTGCATGACGGTCCCGTTCGGGGCCCAATCCGAAGGGAGCGCCGTGATCACGAAGTCCTCGAGGTACCATTTGCCCTTCGCGGTGGTCTCGCTGGTGAGTTCGATCTCCGGCGTGTGGGCGTGGTGCATCGACTGGACCACCGGATTGCCGAGTCCCTTCTCGAGGAACTCGACGATCGCATCGCGGCCTTCGAAGGCGTACTTGCCGTCGCTATAGACGCTCTTCGCGTCCGGGGCGAGCACGCTCCGCATGAGCGCCCAGTCCTTGGTATCGACCGCGCGCTGATAGCGGGCCTTCAGCTGCTTGATCTCCTCGATGGCGACGAGGCGGGCGAGGGCGTCCATGGATGGGTTTC
>JBCCZJ010000062.1:0-15300 GCA_039187915.1 Myxococcota bacterium | reverse complement strand
TGCGGCGGAACTCGCCGCCGACCGGCTCTGCGGTCGGCTCCCAGGCGATCGCGTCCTCGGCGAACACCAGTCGCTCGCCGGCGGCGATCACGCCGGTCGAGATCATGAAGTCGTCGGTCGCATCCGCGGGCGGCGCTTCGAAGCAGCGGCGCCGCACGGCGTGGATCGCGCCGGTCGACGAGATCGCGTTCCCGGCCCGGGTCTGCCAGCGCTTGAGCGCACGGTCGAAGCTCCAGTACCCGCGCTCGCCGAGCGCCTCGTCCCCCGCGTTCTCGACGTAACGCTGATCCCCTGCCACGCCGCCGACCCGGTCGTCCGCGAAGGGCGCGACGAGCTCGCGAAGCGCGTCGGCGGGCCAGTCGCTGTTCGCGTCGGAGAAGGCGAGGATCTCGCCGCCGCCTTCCGCCGACGCATCGACCATCGCACGCAGCGCCGCCGCCTTGCCGCCGCGGGGCAGGTCGAGCACGCGCACGCCGCGCGCTTCGTAGCGTCGGGCGATCGCCACCGTATCGTCGGTCGACCCGTCGGAGCCGATCCAGATCGTGAGTCGATCCGCCGGATAGTCGAGGGCGAGCGCGTTCTCGATGCGCGCGCCGATCGACGCCGCCTCGTCGTGCGCGGCGATCACGAGATCGACCGACGGCGTGACCTCGCCACCGACGACCGGGTCGGGGGCGATCGTCGCGCGCAGCCAGAGCAGGAAGGGATAGGCGACGAAGGGCAGCGCGATCGCGGCGAGGCACGTGAGGACGAGGGCAGGGATCATGACTCCGCTCCCGCGCCGAAGAAGAGCGCCGCCAGGCGATCGACGTTGCTCTCGAGCGCGAACTCCCGCTCGACCCGCTCACGCGCGCCGCGGCCGAGTCGCGCGGCCAGCGCGGGATCCGACGCGAGCCGCAGCAAGGCGGCCGCGAGCCCCTGCGTGTCGCGCGGATCGACGAGCAGTCCCGTCACGCCGTCTTCGATCAGCTCCGGGATCCCCGAGAGGCGGCTGCCGACGAGCGGCAGCGCCGTCGCCCCGGCTTCCATCAACACGACGGGAATGCCCTCCCGACGCCCGTCCGGCGTCGGCACGCTGGGCGCGACCGAGACGTCCGCCCGCGCCAGCACGGCGCGCACGCCCGCCCGATCGAGGGCGCCGTGGAACACGACGTGATCGGCGATCCCGAGGCTTCGCGCGCGCGCTTCGAGCGCGGCGCGATCCTCTCCGTCCCCCACGAGATGGAGACGCCAGGCGACGCCTTCCTTGTCGAGGGCCGCGCACGCGTCGATCAGGAAGCCCTGCCCCTTCACGGCGTGCAGCGTCCCGACGCAGACGATCTCGAAGGGCGCGCCCGACGCGGGCGCCCGGGAGAAGCGATCGAGGTCGACGCCGCAGTGGACGACGTGGACGCGGTCCGCGTGGCGCTCGGCGTCCGGCCCGGCATGCTCGAGCAGGAAGCGCTTGTTGTAGTCGGAGATCGCCACGACGTGGGTGGCCTCGGCGACCTTCTCCGGGAGCATCGCCTGCTCGCGGTGCAGGTCGGAGCCGTGGGCCGTGAAGCTCCAGGGCAGATCGGCGAAACGTCCGACGATGAATCCGCAGGCGGCGGGATGGCTGGCGAAGTGGGCGTGCACGTGTTGCACGCCGGCCTCGCGCATGCGACGCGCGAACGACACCGCCTTCGGGAAGATCGCGAGCGCCCCGAGCAGGAAGCGGGGACTCGCGGCGTTCGCACGGACCAGGCGCGCCAGGGTCCCGAGATAGAGCGCCGGGCGGGCGAAGAGCGCGGCGAGGTTGTCGCGCACGATCGTCGCGTCCAGGGTCGGCGTGAAGTGCGCGCGCTCGACCACCGGCACCGCATCGGGATGGACCGGGCCGCCCCGCTCCCGCCAGAGCGGGAAGACCTCGACGCGCACGCCCCGCGCCTCGAGGGCGAGGATCTCGTCGAGGACGAAGGTCTCCGTCAGCTTGGGGAAACGCGACATCACGTACGCGACGCAAGGCCGTTCGCCCCCGGTCGCGCGGGGTCCGACGGCGGCGGGGTCCCCCACGGCCGACATCAGTCGGCGTCGTCGCGGTCGGTCGCGGCGCCGTCCGCCGACGGGCGCGGGCGCACGTTCTGTTCCCGCGCATCGTCCGCGAAGGCGATCAGGTCCTCGATGGCGAGCGCGTCGCCCGGGAAGACGGCGACGCCGGCCTCGATCACGAGGCCGTGGGTCGCCTCGACGCGCTTCGCGAGACGTTCCACGAGGGCGGGCGCCGAATCGAGGTCCGCTTCCGGGACGAGACACAGCACGCGTTCGCCCGTCGCGGCCACCTTCGCGTAGCGGTGGAGCGCTTCGCGCACGACCATCGACGTCTCGAAGACGCCGCGCGCATGGAGGAGCTGCCCCTGCAGCCCCCTGCTCGCTCGGACTGCGGCGTTCGGGCGCCAGGGACAGGACGAGCAGGCTGCGATCGTGTCTCCGCGCCCGCGCGATCTCCGAGTCCGCCGCGTCGTAGAGCGCGCGTTGCTCCGCTTCGGCCTCGGGGCCGAGGGCGAGGTGGCTCGCGAGCTCTTCGAGCTCGTGCTGGTCGTCGACCGCCCGCGCACCGAACAGGACCGCGCCGATGAAGACGGTCCAGTCGATCACGAGGCGCCAGGCCGACACTTCCTGCCCATCGACGACGGCGAGCAGGCCGATCGCCGGCAGGCCGATCGCGAGCAGGCTCTCACGCCGCGTGCGGCGATCGGCGGAGAGCACGAGGGAGCCGACGCAGGCGAAGAGCTCCGCCCAGCCGAAGGGCATCCACGGATTCGCGAAGAGGAGGACGGAGGCGCCCACGGTCCAGGCGGCCCAGAGCGCCCAATGTCGTCGAAGGATGGGGAACATGGCGTCAGTAGGCCCCGCGTTGGAAGAGCACGGCGGGGATCGTGCTGAGGAGAATGGAGATGTCGAGGGCGATGCTGCGGTTCCGCACGTAGGCGATGTCGAGTCGGACGCGGTCGTCGAAGGCGACCAGGCCGCGACCGCGAACCTGCCAGAGTCCGGTCAGGCCCGGCAGCGCTTCGAGACGCTCGGTGTGCCAGAGCTGGTAGGTGTCCGCCGAGAAGGATGTGGGTCGCGGCCCGACGAGACTCATGTCGCCCTTCAGGATGTTCCACAGCTGCGGCGCCTCGTCGAGGCTCGTCTTCCGCAGGAAGCGCCCGACCCGGGTCACGCGCGGATCGTTCTGGATCTTGAAGTCCGGGCCGCCCATCTGGTTGCGATCGGCGAGCGCCGCCTTCATGTCCGCCGCGCCGACCACCATCGTGCGGAACTTCACCATGCGGAAGCGACGACCTCGCCAGCCAGTGCGTTCCTGCACGAAGAAGACGGGACCGCGACTCGTGAGCTTCACGGCGAGGGCACATGCGGCGAGGATCGGCAGCGCGATCGGCAGGGCGAGCGTGCAGAGCACGAGGTCGAGCACGCGCTTCTTGACCGGATAGCCGGGCGTCCGGTGGCGTCGGTTCGCGCCCGAGCGGATCGGCAGCGCGTCCGTCGTCGACGCCCACTGTCGGCTCAGCTGCTCTGCATTCACGGCCACGGAATCACCTCGCGCCCCTCGAGAACCTATTCGTTCCGCTCGCGATGCCAATGCGGTCGGGAAGCGCGCGGACACAGATCGAAAACGAGAAGCGCGAGAAACGTAGCATTTTGGCTACGAATTTTCGGCGTGATCGAGTCGGCGTTTCGTGCATTGGATCAGGGCAAGGACAGGGTATGTGATGGTTTTTGCTCACCTTCGTGCAGTCGGCGAGCAGATCGCCCGCAGATGATCGAGGGCTTCTTGTCGTGTGTCCCCGAATTCCTCATTGTGGGCAATAACACCCGTATCAGTCTTCGTTAACCTGCGGCTCGTACCGCCCGGTCGAGGTTCGCCCGACCCCCACCCCGGATCCCCCCTTGAGCGACCCGCAACTCCCGACCCCGTCGGATTCGAACGAAGAGCAGCCGGAAGTCCGCCTCGAGCTCACCCGAGCCGGCGTGCAGGAAGTGCTGTCGCTCTACTCGCAGGAGCAGCGGACCCGCCCCGACGAACCGGTCTTCACGCTCACGCTCGAGGATCTGGAGCAGGCGATCCGGGAGCGACGCCGACTCCTCGTGGGCGGAGGCCTCGTCGGCCTGCTTCTCGCGCTCGCCGTCTGGGCGCTGAGCACGCCGCTCTATCCAGTGGGCGCGCAGGTCGTCCTCGAACGACACGACATGACGCGCGTCGAATCGCCCGGACGCGCGACCGCGGCGGGCGCGGCGTTCGTCGCCACCCAGGCCGAGGTGATGCAGAGCGAATCGGTCCTGGCGGACGCGCTTTCGAAGCTCCCGCGCGCGGCACACCTCGGAGAGGAAGACGACCCGCTCGCGGACGCCGTCGATTCGATCAGCGCCTCTCCGGTCAGCGGCACCCAGGTCGTCGCGCTCGGTTATCTCGGTCCCGATCCCGCGCACGGGGTCTCGCTCCTCGACGCGATCGTCGAGGCCTACCTGCGCACGCTGCGCGCGAACGAAGTGGCCGTGCAGCGCGAGAAGCTGCGGGCCAAGCAGGCCGAGATCGACATCCTGGAAGACGAAGCGCGCTCTCTGGAAGACCAGCTGACGGCGCTTCGCGTCGAGAAGGGCACGACCGGCAGCGCGGACGACACCGCCCGCGCCCAGACCGACCTCATGCGCGACCTCGCAGGACAGCTCGCGGA
This sequence comes from Myxococcota bacterium, assembly GCA_039187915.1. Classification (GTDB taxonomy): domain Bacteria; phylum Myxococcota_A; class UBA9160; order UBA9160; family UBA4427; genus UBA4427. Next base: position 10,603 of record JBCCZJ010000062.1, on the reverse strand, counting down.
CGTCCGCAACGATCGGATCGCCCTCGAGAACCGCCTCGAGACCGGCAGCGACGCCCTCGCGATCCTCGATCCGGCGACGCAGGCGCTGCAGCAGCAGCTCTGGGACGCCGAAGCGGAGCTCGAACGCGTCCGCCTCACGCTGACGGCACGCCATCCCGCGGTCGAAGCCGCTCAGCGCGAAGTGACCGTCCTCCGCCGTCAGCTCGCGCAGAGCTCGTCCGCGACGCCGGACGCCCTGAAGCGCGACATCGAAGCGGCGCAGGGACTCGAGGCCCAGCTCCAGGAACTCTACGAGACGGAGCGCGCGCGCATGTCGTCGATCGAACGCGATCGTCGCGAAGAGTCCCTGTTGCTCGACGAGCTCGACCGCGTGCGCGCGCTGTCCGACGCGCGCCGGGCCGAGCTGCTCGACCAGCGTCTCGTCAGCCGACTCGCCGAATCCGGCGAGCTCGGGATCACCGCCCGGCTGATCGCGCCCCCGACGCTCCCCTCCGCCGCGGTCTGGCCGCGCCCGCCGCTGCTCGTCGCCGGCGGCGTGGGCCTCGGTCTCTCCGCCGGACTCGTGCTGGCGATCCTCGCTCTCCGCCGCGAACGACTCGCGATGGAGCAGGAGCCGACCTGGGTCCCGCCGAATTCGCCGGCGGGTCGCAACGGATCGGCCAAGCGATGAAGGCCGCCGCCGGCAGCGCCGCCGAGGCGTTCGCGAAGAGCGGGCTGCTCGGTCTGCTCGAAGCGCTCGACCGCAAGACCGATCGCGTCCGGGTCGTCGCCTATCACCGGATCGGCGAGCTCGGCGAGGAGCCGGACCTCGACCCCGGCCTCGTGAGCGCGACGCCGGACGAATTCCGCGTCCAGGTCGAACTCGTCGCGCGCCACTACTCGCCGATCTCCCTGGACGATCTCGTCGCGGCCCATCGCGGCGAGCGCAGTCTCCCGCCGCGTGCGGTCCTCTTCACCTTCGACGACGGCTACCGCGACTTCGCCGAACACGCCTGGCCGATCCTCGAGCGTGCTGGCGTGCCAGCCGTTCTCTTCGTGCCGACGGCCTTCCCCGACCGGCCCGGCCCGGGCTTCTGGTGGGATCGACTCCACGCTGCCCTCGCCCGCACGGATCGCCGCGAGATCGAGGTCGGCGGGATCGGTCGACTGCCGCTGGGCGACGCCGGCGAGAAGCGCGCGGCCCACCGCGCGATCCGGACGCGCGTGAAGGAGCTCCCGCACGAAGACGCCATGGAGTGGCTCGACGAGACGCTCGCCGCCGTCGCCGACGTGCCGAGCGTGCATCGCGTGCTCGGCTGGGACGCCCTGCGCGCGCTCGCCCGCCAGGGCCTCGCGGTCTGCGCCCACGGCCACGTCCACGCTCTCACGACCCGGCTCGCGCCGGACGCCCTCGCGGAAGACCTCGCGATCTCGAAGCGGCGGATCGAAGAGGAGCTCGGAGAGGACGCCCCGCCGCCTGTCTTCGCGTATCCGTCCGGCGCCGAAGACGCGCGCTCGCGGCGCGCCGTCGCCGACGCCGGCTTCGAGCTCGGGTTCGGCGGGCGCCGGTCGATCGACCGCCTCCCCTTCCAGGATCCGGCATGTGTCATGCGCCTGCCCATGCTGAACTACGCGAGCGCGCTCTTCCGCGCGCAGCTCCGGCCGAGCGTCGCGACCCTCGGCCGCTGGCTGATCGACGAAAGACAGGCGAAGGCGGCCTGAGCCCGCCCCGTCCACGGAGACTCCGATGCGACCCATTCGAAAAGCCCGCTCCCTGCGCGTCCTCGTCGCCGCGGCCACCGTCCTCGCGTTCGTCCTGTCGGGCTGCGCGAACTTCGATCCCTTCGCGCCGCCGCCCTCGAGTCCGCCGGCCATGGACGAAGACACGCGGCGCGAATACCGGATCGGCGTGCCCGACCTGCTCGAGCTGACCGTCTGGCAGCACGAGGACGTCTCGGGCCCCCTCCTCGTCCGGAGCGACGGCAAGGTCTCGGTCCCGCTCGTCGGAGACGTACGCGCCGAAGGCAGGACCCCCGCGGAGCTGGCGGCCGTCATCCGCGCCGGGCTGCGCGAGTACATCGCCAAGCCGCGCGTCGACGTCGCCGTGAGCGAGATGAACAGCCAGGTCGCCAGCGTGATCGGCGGCGGCATCGAACGCGAAGGCCAGGTCGAGCTCCAGCGCAGCACGCGTCTGATCGAGGCGATCGCCGCGATGGGCGGGCTGACGCCCTTCGCCAAGAAACGCCGCATCCGCGTCCTGCGCAACACGCCCGAAGGCCAGGTCGAGTATCGCTTCGACTACACCGCGTTCGTGAACGGGGAAGCCCCCGACTCGAACCTCGTCCTGGAGGCGGGCGACACGATCATCGTGCCGGACTGATGCCCTCCGCCGCTTCCCTTCCTTCCCGCACCCGCCTCCGGCGCGGCGCTCCGCTCGCCTTCGCTGCGCTCTGCGCCCTCCTGGTGGCGGGCGCGGGCTCCGCGGCCGAGCTGCGTCTCGGGATCGACGGCAACTACACCTACAACTCGAACTACTTCTCCGACAACCAGAACGAAGACGCGGCGAACTCCTTCCAGCTCGGCCCCTCCATCGAGATCGCGGATCAGGAAGGCCGGTTCCGCTACGAGGTCCAGTTCGACGGCGCATATCAGCTCTACTTGGACCAGGACGGCGTCGACGCCTGGGAAAGCCGGCTCCGCGCCCGCGCGACCTACGACCTGACGGAGCGCACGCGGGTCCGCGTCACCAATCGATTCCGCGACATCTCGAACCTGCGCTTCGGCCGACAGGACATCGAGGTCGCCGACACCGCCCTCGACCCGAACCAGGATCGCTACTTCCGAAACGAGGTCGAGCTCGAGCTGATCCACGACGTGACGGAGCTGCTCGAACTCCGGCTCCGCGGCGAGCACCAGTGGGTCGACTTCGAGCAGAACCTCGATCGCAACGACAGCACCGCCTGGCAGGGCGCGGGCGAACTCCGCTACCAGGTCTCGAATACCCACTTCGTCGGCGTCGGCGCCTCCTACACGCGTCAGGACTTCGAGGAGGCCCTGTCACGCATCGGGTCGACCGGCGACTTCGTGAGCGGCTTCGCGACCTGGACGTGGATCGTGACCGACGCGATCACCTTCACGGCGAATGGCGGCCCCTCGTGGATTCGCTCGGACGAGGACTCGATCGCGCGCGTCGCGCAGACGCGTCTGGTCGGCGGGCAACAGGGCGGTGACGTGCGGATCGCCCAGCTCGGGAACTGCGGCCCCGTGATCGGCGGCGACCGCTTCTCGTCGAACTGCGTCCTCGCCCCGGTTTCGAGCCCGTCGCCCGACGGCACCTTCGGCGGACTCCTCGGCTTCGACGTGGATCCGACCACGCCGCGCGTCGGCGATGACGACCAGCTCACCTTTTTCGGCGGCGCGACGCTGACCGCGAACCTGCCGAACTGGAACCTCACCGTGTCGTACCAGCGCCGCCAGAGCTCGACCACGGGCGACGGGCTCGCGTCGAGCCTCGATCGCGTCTTCGGCGAAGTCGAGTTCGCCCCGGCGAGCAGCCGCTGGAGCGTCTTCGCCGCAGGCAGCTGGGATCGCCGGGAGACGCTCACGAGGTCGACCCGGATCGACTTCGTCCTGATCGACGATGCCGACCTGACGCGCCTCGCGGAGCGTGACGCCTCGGCCCTCGCGATCACCTCGATCCGCTCGCAGGATACCCGCCGCGACAACTTCACGGTCATCGCCGGGACCCGCTTCCGGATCGAGGATCAGTTCGCGGCGACCCTCGACGGTCGCTATCGCCGGACGGAGCTGAGCGGACCGGGCGTCAACCGCCCGGACATCGACACCTTCTTCGTCGTCCTGACCTTCGAGTACGACTTCGTGCCGATCCAGCTCTGAGTCGAGCGCCCGCCGGGCTCCGATCGCGACGGGGCGCGCCGCACCCGCTCAGTGGTAGTCCCGGTCCCCGGGCGTGATCTGCCAGCGGGTGATGTCCTCGGAGTAGTCCTTGTCCTTCCAGTCCATCGCGTCCAGGTAGTTGTCCGTGCGATAGGGAAGGAAGCCCGCGCGGCGGAAGAGCGGCCAGTGGCGCCAGATCGGCGTGCTGAAGAAGTTCATCGACTCGGCGCCGGCAGCGCGCGCGAAACCGACCGCGTGGGCCAGCAGGGCGGGCGCGGCCTCGGGCGACGCAGCGAACTCGGCCAGCGTGCTCTGGGCGCCGGCGAGACGCACGATCGCGTAGGCGACCGGCGCGTCCGTCGCCGGGTCGACCAGGGCGACGGGCTGGTACGTCTCCTTCGGATGATCGACGTAGCGCCAGTCGAGGAAGACCGCGTTGTGTGGCGTCCACCAGTGTTCGAAGCGCATGGTGGCCAGCGTGATCGCATCGAACTCGGCCGGGCAGCGGTCGACGACTTCGAAGCGGAGTCCGCGTCCCGAGCGGAGCGAGGCGCGCCTCCAGGCGGCGAAGAGGCCTCCCGCGACGGCGCCCACCGGTCGCGCGAGCATGTTCGGCAGGCCGACGCGCCGCCCGAGGTCGCCGCCGCCGAGCACCGCGACGCCGCCGGTCAGCTCGCCGACCATCTGGCTGTCCTCTCCCGCCTTCGTGGCGACCGCCCGGGAACCCTCGTTCGGTCCGGCGATCGTGGCGAAAGTGCTACTCATCGGGTGGCTGCGCCGCACGCGCCGCCGATCCTTCGCGAGGCCCTTGCGCTGCCATTCCTGGACCGTCGCCGAATCGCCCGAGAGCGAACCGGCCCGCGGCTGGTCCCCGCGCCAGATCGGCCAGGGGAAGAAGGCACCCGTCTTGAGGATCCGCCCGGTCGCGACCTCGGTCGTCGTCCAGATGCGCGCGAGCCCGTACGGGTTCTTGCGGTAGAGCCAGTCGTAGAGGACGCGGTCTCGCCGACGCCCGAACGCGTCGTCGACGCAGTCGTAGACGGCCTCGTAGCGCTCCGGAGGGATGCGCTCGATCTCGAAGCGCGGATCGGCGCTCTGCTCCCGCACGGGCAGCGCCATCCATTCGTCGAAGAGGTCGTCGGGGATCGGGATCGTCGTCGGCGCCACGGCCAGGTCTTCCTTCGGGCGCGCAGCGTAGCGCGACTCCCGCGCCCCGGGCGCGAAGAAACGCCGGCCCCTCCGATCGCACCGGCGCGCGCGAAGCGGGTTCGAAGACCTAGAATGACGATCCCCGACAGGAGACGCTCCATGACCCGCTCCCTCTTGCCCATCAGCTGCGCCCTCCTCTTCTCGCTGCCGCTGCTCGCCGGCTCGGCCTGCGCCGAACCCGCGCACGACGAACCGCCGCGCGCGACCTTCCAGGTAGAGGCCGTCCGCGAAGTCGCGAACGACTGGGCCACCGCGCGCATGACGGTCCAGGCCGAGGGCAAGCGAGCCGCCGAGGTCGCGGCGCGGGTGAACGCCGAGATGGAAGCGGCCATGGAGACCGTGAAGGGCGCGAGCGGGATCGAGGTCCGCAGCGGGGGCTATTCGACGAACCCCGTCTACGACGACGGCCGCGTCGTGAGTTGGCGCGCGAGCCAGACGCTGCTCCTCGAGTCCGGGGATACCGACGCCCTCTCGCGCCTGATCGGCACGCTCCAGTCGAAGTCGGTGCTCCTCTCCGGCATCGAGTTCGGCGTCCGGCGCGAGACGCGGCGGGAGGTCGAAGACACGCTGATCCGCGAAGCCTTGACGCGCTTCCGCGCGCGCGCGGCGCTCGTGGCCGAGGGGCTCGGCGCCGCGCGCTGGTCCGTCGCGGACGTGAGCGTCGGCGCCGCGAGCAGCGCCCCGCCCCCGGTCTTCCGGCGCGAGCGAGCAATGACGATGTCGAGCGCACCGGCCCCGTCGTTCGCGGCGGGCACGAGTGAAATCCGCGTGACCGCATCGGGTACCGTCCGTCTCGACTGATCACGCCGACCCGGGCGCGCACGCGGACCAAGGAGCCAGCATGAATCTGATGGGCGAGCCCGCTTACGTCGGGCGGCATTGCGGATCGAACGTCTACACGATCGACGAAGAGACGGTGGCCTTCTATCAGGAGGCGCTCGGCGACGCACACCCGCTCCACGCGCGCTGTGCGCCGCCGCTGCTCCACCACTCCGAGTGCTACGAACATCTCGGCCAGTGGTACCTGAAGAATCTCTTCGGGAATCTGCACGGCCAGCAGGACTGGTCGATGTTCGCGCCGATCCCCATCGGTTCGAGGGTCCGCACGCGATCCACGATCATCGACCGCTATCCCAAGCGCGGTCGCGACTGGGTCGTGAACGAGACGGACCTGATGAGCGCGGAACCGGGAGACGAGGGTCGGCTCCTGGTCCGCGGTCGGACGTATCAGTCGTTCCTCCCGCCGAAGGAGGACGCGGCCGACGGCTTCGTCGTCGACGAGAAGACCGCGCGGAAGAAAGCCCCGCGCCCGCCCTTTCCGATCGCCGAAGGCCCGGATCTCGCTTCCGTCGAGAAGGTGATCGACGAGCGGCGCTGCTGGATGTTCTCCGGCCCGGGCAAGAACTACCACACGGACCGGAACGAAGCGAAGAAGCTCGGCTTCCCGAACATCGTCGTGCAGGGCATGATGTCGACCTGCTTCGTCTCGCAGGTCATGCAGGACCACTTCGAGATGGGGTGGCTCGAGGGCGGCCGGATGTCGGTAAAGCTGACGAACGTGCTGTGGGTCGACGAGACGGTCCGCGCGCACGCGAAGATCCGCGACGAGGTCGCGGAAGGCACGAAGAAGCGCGTCTTCTGCGACGTCTGGGTCGAGAAGACCGACGGCACGCGCGTGATCCTGGGCGAGGCCTCGGCCCTCACTTCGGACTAGCGCCTGCTCCACGAGCGCGCGGACTACATCTGCTTCAGGATCCGCCATCCGAAGAGCAGCTGGAGACCGAGGAGCGTCGTCGGGATCGCGCCGAAGATCCCGACCGCGAGCTGGTCCCCGACGGCGTCCGCGAGCAATCCGACGACCGCGGCGCCGAGAAAGCCGAGCTGCGCCAGCGTGAGCACCATGCTCAGGACGCGGCCCCGCATCTCGGGCGGGACGACGAGCTGGAAGCCCACCATCGCGCAGATGTTCCAGGCCTGTCCGACGATCCCCAGGAAGCACTCGACGGCCAGGATGTACTCGAAGGAGAAGGCGAACGAAAACGCGAGGATTCCGACCGCGTAGAGGAACATGGTCCCCGAGATGAGCAGCCCGAAGTTTCGCGTCGGCGGGCGAAGCGTCAGGAAGAGTGCGGCCGCCACCGTGCCGATCCCGTGGGCCGCCGACATCGCGCCGAAGCCGCCCGGCCCCGCCTCGAAGACGTACTTCGCGAAGATCACGCGCATGGGGCCGATCGCCCCGTTGAAGACCGCCATCGCGCAAGCCAGGAGCGCGAGCATCAGCGCAGGGCGTTCGCGCACGTAGGCGAAGCCCTCCCGCAGGTCGCGCCCGAGCGAGGTCCGCTCGCTCCGCTCGGACCGGCCGCGCATCGGAATCGAGAGCACGGCGAGCGCCGACAGGACCACGCCCGCCGCCGCGATCAGGTAGGTCGACACCACGCCGACCGCGCCGATCAGGATCCCGCCGATCGCCGCGCCGCCGACGGTCCCGAAGGACGAGCCGATCGAGTTGAGCGTCACCGCCTGCTGCGTCCGCTGGCGGCCCACGACGTCGACGACGAAGGTCTGGGTCGCCGGCCCGAGCACCGAGGCCAGCGCGCCGCCCACGACCCCGATCGCGACCAGGCCCCAGTAGCCGAGCACCTGCGCGTGGACGAGGAGTGCGGTCGTCGTCGCGACGCCCACCAGGCCGAGCCGGCCGAGCAGGATCAGATTGCGCTTGGCGTAGCGATCGACGACGACGCCGGCGAAGGGGGAAGCGATCGCGATCGACGCGCCCTGGATCGCCGCCAGGAAGGTCACGCCGCCGCGCAGATCGGTGAGCGTCGTGACCAGCCACTGCATCGCCATGAAGAGCACGTGGAAGCAGACGAACTGCACGAGGTTCGACGCCCAGAGCGATCCGTAGTGCGGCAACCGGAAGGTCAGGGTCGCCTCCCGCCAGCCGCCCCGCGTCACCGCGGGCGGCGGCGCATCGGACTCGGGGGCGACGGGATCGGGCACGGGATGGGCTCTCCGGCCGCGGTGCGGGCGGCGCGGCAGCCGGAGCATAGACCTTTCCCGCGGCTCAGCGCGGTCCCATCGAGGCGATGCGCGCGCGGAGCGCCGCGTAGTCGGCGCAGCCGGTCGCGTCCGCGACGACCTCGTCCCACTGCTCGGCCCACGTCTCGCGCACGCGGTCGGTGACCGCGTCGAGCGCGGTCCCATCGCCCTTCGCGCCAGCGTCGTCCGCGCGCACCTTCGTTCCCTTGAACTCGATCGGCAGCCCCATCGCCGGGTTGCAGAACTCGCGCAGGCGCTCGTCCTCCCAGAGCCGCGGGTAGCGCTGCATGAACGATTTGTGGGCTTGCCGCGTCGCGATCTCGAGTCGATCGGGCTCGTCCGGAACACCGATGAAGCGGGCCACCCGGGCCACGCTCGCCGGCAGGTCGGCGACCACGTCCTCGTAGCAGAGGGGCAGCACGTCCTCGCCCTCGAGGCGCGGCCACCAGGACGCGAGATGCTGCCAGTACGAGAAGCGCCCCGAACGCTCGAGCAGATAGTCGATCGCGAAGCGCTCGAGATCCATCGCGCCGGGCTCCATGAACCAGCCCGCATTGAAGTGATAGAAGGAGACCAGCGCGGCGATCGGCTCGCGCACGACATAGACGACACGGCCGCCGCGCGGGCACGAGCCGGCCTCGAAATGGGTCTTGAAGGCGCGGGGCTCCGCCTTCTGCGGCGCCTCGAGGTCCTGACCGAGATCGTGCGCGACCTCGATCCAGGGCACGACCTCCGAGATGTCGCGGAAGTCCATGTCGCCCTTCGTGCGCAACCCGTGCACGATCTGCTGCAGGAGCGTCGTGCCCGATTTCGAGTACGTCGCCACGAATACGTCGGTGGCACGAGGCACGAAGGCCCGGGCGCGCTCCACGCTCTCCCGCGTCGAGAAATGCGCACGGATGCGTCGCAGGCCCTCGGGCGTCCGCGCGCGACCGGACGGCGCGAGATCAGGAGAAGACGAGGTCATTGGGAGGCCGTCGAGACTCCGGCGAGCGCGCGGACGTCTCGCGTCACGCGGCCGCTCCGGGATTGGCGAAGCCGAGGTTGCTGGCCGTCTCGGCGACCGTCGACGCATCGAGGACGTTCATGTCGCGATCGAGCGTCTCGAAGACGGTGCCCTCGACGGAGTGGAGCGCGAAGAAGACGGTCGCGCCGTTCGGACCGCCCTTCTCCATGTGCGCCTCGCCGCCCTTGCTCATGACGTAGGTCCCGGCCGGTCGGATCTTCGTCTTGCCCTCGGATCCGTCGTCGAGAATCTCCGTCACGATCTGATCGCCCTCGAGGACGAGGATCGCGGTGTCGGCGACGTGGCGATGGAAGTGGCAATAGGAGTTCGGAGGCCAGCGAACGATCAGGTCGATGCGGTTCGTCTCGGGGTCGGCCCCGAGGATCGCCATCTGATACCTGCAGGGATAGTCCTGGCTCGGATCGTCGAAATCGATCCAGTCGATCTTGTCTCCGTCGAACTGATAGGTCGGGTGCATCGCCTGTCCTCCTGGGATGCGCAGCGATTCGCCTGCGCGGGCGTCAGTCTAGCCATTCGCGTCTCTTCTTGGCGCTGCCCATGGAGGGCCCTGCCCGGCCGCTGGCCACGCCTCCGGAAGTGTGGGACCGTGTCCGAAGACCGCGGGATTCCCGCTTCGCAGGAGGCGATCGACGCATGGCCGCGACCGCGCTCGCCGCAGAGGCCCACGCCTTTCGCGACGAAGAGGACCTCCAGGAGACCTATCACGCGAACGGCTGGACCGACGGTCTCCCGATCGTCGCGCCGACCCCGGAGCGCGTCACGAGCTTCCTCGTCGCCGCCGGCCTGACGCCCGACACCGTGCTCGGCGAGGTGCCGACCCGCGAAGTCCGGGTCACCGCGGAACATGCCGCGATCAACGCGGTCATGGCCGGCTGCCGGCCCGCGTATTTCCCGGTCGTCGTCGCGGCGGTCCGCGCCCATCTCCACGAGAAGGCCAACTGCCACAGCACGACGGGCACGCTCTCCGGCGCGGTGCAGACCGTCGTCGTGAACGGCCCGATCCGGACCCGGATCGGGATCGAATGCGGCGCCGGCTGCATGGGCCCGGGCTTCCGCGCGAACGCGACGATCGGACGGGCGCTCCGCCTCGTGATCCGCAACGTGTGCCGCGCGATTCCCGGTGTGCTCGACCGCGCGAGCTTCTCGAGCCCGCATCGCTTCAGCTTCTGCTTCGGCGAAAACGAGGAAGCCAGCGCCTGGACGCCGATGCACGTCGAGCGCGGCTTCCGTCCGGAAGAGAGCACGGTGACGGTCCACTCGGTCATGACGGTCGACTCCGCGGTCGACTTCACTTCGCGCACGCCTGAGGGGATCTGCGACGCGATGCTCGCGACGCTCCGCCGCAACGGGATCGCCGGCGACGCGTTCCTCGGCGACGACTCTACCCCGTGCCGCGTAAAGCCTTTATGGAAGAGCTTAAGCGCTTCCCGCAAGCCGAACTGGTCTGGTGCC
>JBCCZJ010000061.1:0-15303 GCA_039187915.1 Myxococcota bacterium | reverse complement strand
GCGGTTCGTCGTGCCCTCGCGGCGCGGCGGGCCGCCGCGTCCCCGTCGCCGCCGTCCTCTTGAGAGGGCGGCGGCCTTCGACGTTCCGGGCGCGCCGACGGCCGCGCGGGAGCCGAATCGATGTCGTCTTCGCTCGAAACCGACCGGATCTTCCTCCTGTTCGTGCTCTGCGCGCTGGCCGCTTGCGGACCGCCTGCGGCACCGCTCGCGCTGAGCGGTCCGTCACCGCGCCAACGGGTCGAGGGTGGCATCTACGTGGCGGCGGACGTTCGCGCCGCGCCGGTGACGCTCGTGAACCTGCCGGCGAAGGAGCGCTTCTGGCCGCACCAGATCCGGCTCGTCGAAGACTGGAAGCCCGAAGGGTGGGGCGGGGACTTCGGCTGGGGCATGGGCGTCGTGATCGAGGTGGACCGGGCGACGCGGGTCCGCGTCGACTTCTCCCGATTCGGCAAACACTGGGTCCCCGCGCACGTCACCGACATCGTGGCGCGCGCCAACCGGATCCGACTCGGCGACGCGGCCAAGTTCAAGCCGAATCTCGTGCTCGCGCTCGGCAACCGGCTCCTCGATCCGACGGGCCGGAAGCTCGTCGAGACGCAGGTCGACCTGCTCGACCAGCATGCCTTCGTTCTCGTATATGCCGACCCCGCCTCGGACGGCTTCTTCGATCTCGTCCGCGCGCTGTCTCCGGAGCGCCACCGAGCCGGGGTCCACTTCGTCCTGCTCCCGCAAGGCCGTCTACGCGACTTCGAAATCTGGAAGGCCTGCCACGAAGCGGGCTGGTGGGGTTCGTTCCTGCTCGATCGCTTCTCCCCGGCCTACTCCGAAGGATTCCTCGACGAATCCGGACCGCTCCCGCGGATCGAAGTCCGCTCCCCCGAAGGCCGCCGGGTCTGGCAGGGCGGCCCGAGCGACGTGGCCGGACTCGGCGCGGTGTTCGGTCGCTGAAGGACGCCCGTCGGGGTCGATCGGATGCGGTTTTCGTGTCCGTCGTGTGAAGACGCGCGCGGCTTTTCGACAAAGCGGTGAGGAAAGCGCGGACCGACGTGAGCGGGCGTCTCGAGCTGGTAATCAATCGGCCAACCCGATCACGCAGAAAGAACCCTCGATGCGAATCGTCCTCGCGCTTCCGAAACCGCCCCGCCTCGTCCTCGCGATCGCCGTCCTCCTCGTCTCCCCCTCGTTCGGAGTCGCCGAAGAGGCCGCCGCTGGCGCCGCCGCCTTCCGCGTGAAGATGGAGAAATGGGTCGAGACCCGACGGATCCTGTCCGCCGAGCGCGCGGACTGGCTCGTGGAGAGGGAGAGCCTGCAGGCGACGCGCAAGCTCCTTCGTCGCGAGCGCGACGATCTCCGCGCGGAGATCGAGGCCTTCGTGGAGACGGGTGCCGACGCGAGCGAAGAGCGAAGGGACCTGCTCCGCCAACGCGCGGAGTACCAGCAGGCGGACGAGCGGCTCGAGGCGGACATCCGTCGCCTCGAGGCGCAGGTCCTCGCGCTGGTGCCGCAGCTTCCGGACCCGCTCCGCGATCGTCTCGAGCTCCTGCTGGTACAGATTCCCGAGGATCCGGCCAACCCCCGCGTTCCGCTCGGCCAGCGTCTCATGAACGTCCTCGGCGTGCTCGCCCAGGCCGAGAAGTGGAACGCCACGGCGACCTTCGTCGGCGAGACGCGTCCCGTCGGTCCGGCGGGCCAGCGCATCCAGGTGCGCACGCTCTACTGGGGGCTCGGTCAGGCCATCTACGTCGACACGCAGGGCAAGGTCGCGGGACTCGGCCGGCCCGGCGCGGACGGCTGGTCCTTCATCGACGACGCGTCCCTGGCGGACGACGCCCGCCTCTTCCTCGACAGTCACGAAGGCAACGTCGACACGATCGCCTTCGTGCCGATTCCCGTCGACGTCGAATGACGACCGCTCACGAGCGAGCCGCGCTCGCGGCGCCGCATCGACCTCTCCCCGTTCCGGCCCTCGTCTCCTCGAAGCGCCTTCGGACCGCTCTCATGCGCAAGACCCTCGCCTCCTTCCTCCTGACGTCCCTCGCTGCCTTCGCCTTCTCGCACGCCGCGACGGCCAAGGCGACGGAAGGCTTCGCGACCCGACAGGATGAGCTGGATTCGCGGCTCGACGGTGCGCTGCGCCGCCTCGCGAGCACGCGCGACGAGATCGCCCGCGAGAAGCTCCCGCTCTCGAAGACGGTCGCAGCGCTCGAGGCGGAGGTCGCAGCGCTGCGGACCGAGCGCGATCGCGCCTTGAAGGTCCAGGACGCCTCGACGATCGACCTCGTTTCGCTCCGCAACCAGGTCGCGAGCCTCGGGGAACAGCACGAGTTCGTGAAGAGTCGGCTTGGCGAATTCCTACGCGACTTCGAGGCGCGCCTCCACATCGCCGAGCTGCCGCGCTACGAAGCGCTGACCGAGGCCGCGAAGCTGTCCGAAAAGAACGTGAACCTCGATGTCGACGGGAAGCGGGCGGCGCGGATCGCGGTCGTCGACGCTGCGCTCGAGCGCCTGCGCGAGCAGCTCGGGGGGCAGCGCTTCGCCGGTGAGGCGCTTCGTCCGACCGGCGAGATCGCGGCGGGCCAGTTCATCGCGATCGGTCCGACCGTCTTCTTCGTCGCCGACGACGGCTCGACCGCGGGACTCGTCGAAGCGCAGCTGAACGCGGCGGATCCGGTCGTCGTCCCCTTGCCGGCGGTCCATGACGATGCGCTCGCCGCCGTCGCGTCGACCGGGACCGGGCTGCTCCCCCTCGATCCGACCCTCGGCAAGGCACTCAAGATCGAGAAGGCGCGCAAGACGGTCTCGGAGTACGTCGCCGACGGAGGCGTGGTCGGCTACGTGATTCTCGGCCTGGGCCTCGCCGCCCTCTTGCTGACGGGCTTCAAGACGATCGAGATCGTGGGCTTCGAGGTCGCGGGGCACGAAGCGGTCGACGGCATCCTCGAGGACCTCGCCCAGGGCGCGCAGGCGGCCGCCGCGAAGCGGGCAGCCGAGATCGGGGGCGTCTCGGGCGACATGCTCGAGACGGGCGTCGAACATGCGGCGGAGGGGCGCAGCGTGATCGAGGAGCTGCTCTTCGAGAAGATGCTCCGCGTCCGCCCGACGCTGGAGCGCTTCCTTCCCTTCTTGGCGATCACCGCCGCGGCCGCGCCGCTCCTGGGCCTGCTCGGGACCGTCATCGGCATGATCAACACCTTCCAGCTGATCACGATCTTCGGCACGGGAGACGCGAAGAGCCTCTCCTCGGGGATCTCCGAGGCGCTGATGACCACGGCGCTCGGCCTCGTCGTCGCGATCCCGACCCTGATCCTGCACGGCGCGCTCTCTCGGATGGCCAAGCGAAAGCTCGGTCTGCTGGAGGAGCTCTCCGTCGCGTTCGTGAACGGCATCGACGTCCTCCGCGGTCGCGGCGACCGATTCTGATTCGCGCGAAGAGGAGCCGACCATGTCGACGATCTGGAACATCTGGACGAGCGGAGGATGGGTCATGATTCCGCTCTTCGGGCTCGCGGTCCTGCTCTACGCACAAGCCTTTCAGCTCGTTCTCTACGTACGCCGCACGAATCTGCCGTCGGAGACCGAGTCCGCCTGGTTCGAGTGGGTGCGCGATCCCGAGAAGGCCACGGGCCGCGTCCGCGACATCCTCGTCTACACCCAGGAGGGCGTCGCGGAGGGGCTCGTCTCGGGCGAACTCGTGCGCAAACGCTTCGACGAGATCCGCCTCGCGCTGGTCGGCTTGATCGAGCGTCGGACGGTCTTCGTCTCGACGCTCGTCGCCGCGGCGCCCCTCCTGGGGCTGCTCGGCACGGTGCTCGGCATGCTGCAGACCTTCTTCGGCATCTCGACGAGCGGTGGAACCGAGACGGCGGGCGTCGTCGCCGCGGGCATCTCGGAAGCGCTGGTGACCACGCAGACCGGTCTCACGATCGCGCTTCCCGGGCTCTTCCTCGTGATGCTCATCCAGCGTCGACGCCATCGCCTCGAAGCGAAGATCGCTCGCCTCGAGAGCCTCACGCTCAGCCATTTGAAGCTCGACCGAGTCGAGTAGGGAAGGAAGAGATGCCGCGTCGCAGCCTGCAGAGCCCCGAAGAAGAGACCGAGATCAATCTGTCTCCGATGATCGACTGCATCTTCATCCTGCTGATCTTCTTCATCGTGACGACCGTCTTCGTCGAGGAGAAGGGGCTCTCGATCGCCAAACCGGACGCGGCGGCCGTGGCGATGCCCGACGAGGAGAGGGAAGACGTGGTCCTCGAGATCACCCAGCAGAACGAGATCCTCCTGAACGACGCAGCGGTCTCGCTCGCGGACGTGGCGCGCGGCGTACAGGCGAAGGTCTCGGACCCGGATACGCCCGTCGTGATCCGCGCCCACGAGAAGTCGAGCCACGGAATCTTCGTGGGCGTCTGGGACGCCGCGCGACGCGGCGGCGCCCGGCATCTCAGCTTCAGCACGGTGAACTAGCCATGCCCCATCGCTTGATCAGCGCCGAGCCGGAACCGGAGACCGAGATCAATCTGTCTCCGATGATCGATTGCATCTTCATCCTGCTCATCTTCTTCATCGTGACGACGGTCTTCGTCGAGGAGCCGGGCGTCGAGATCGGCAAGCCCGACGCCACGGTCGATCGCGACCTCGAGAAGAACAGCATCATCATCGCGGTCACCGCGGACAACAAGGTCGTGTACGGCGGCAGGGAAGTGGGGATTTCCGGCGTCGGCGCCCGGGTCCGGGCGTTTCTCGACGAGGACGCGCTCCCCGTGATCATCCAGGCGGATGCCCGCGCGGACCACGGCGTCTTCTCCGACGTCTGGAGCGAGGTCAAGAACGCCGGGGCCAAGAAGATCAGCCTCTCGACGCGGAACGACTGACGCGCGATGCCCCATACGACCTTCAAACGCCCTACACCGCGCAACGAGCTCGCGATCAGTCTGTGTCTCGGCGCCGCCTTCGCCGTCGCGCTCTTCGTGCTGATGGCCCTCGCGCAGATGCTCGGAGAGGTGACGGTGCCGGAGGACACGCTGGTCGAAGAGATCGTGGCCTACACGCCTCCCGAGATCGAAGAGATCGAAGACGAGCTCCCCCCACCGCCCGAAGAGGACGAGCCTCCGCCGGAGCTGGAGGCCGAACCCCCCCAGCTCACCCTCGATCAGCTGAACATCGCGCTCGACCCCGGGACCGGTGGCTCTCTGGTCGGCGACTTCGCGATGCCGACGATCGCGGCGACGGGAAGCGCGCTCGGGACGGAGGACTTCGTCGACTTCTCCGACCTCGACCAGGCGCCGCGCCCGATGCCCGGGTCCCAGCTCGACTTTCCTCGTCGACTGAAGCGCAAGGCGGTCTCGGGGCGCGTCGTCCTGCTGATCAAGCTCGCCGAGGACGGTCGCGTCCTCGAGTCCGAGGTCGAATCGTCGAACCTCCCCGAGTTCGAACCCATCGTCGCCGCGGCCGTCCGGAAGTGGCGCTTCACGCCCCCGACCCGGGAGGGTGCCCCCGTCCGCGCTCAGGCGCGCTTTCCCGTCCCCATCCGGATCGGCGGGTAGGCCGGCTTTCTTCCTCGGCTCACCAGGAACGACTCCATGAACGGACCCCTTCGATCTCTCTTCCTCGCGCTCCTCGCCCTGCTCCTTCTGGTGGCGTTCGCCCTCCCGGCGCAGGCCCAGCGGAAGCCCTGGAGCGGCGCGTCGATCGTGCGCGATCCCGATTGGCAGAAGCGCTTCCTCGGCAGCTACGGCTTCCTCTCCGGTGCCGAGCCCGAGATCGACCCGTCTGAGCTCGAGGTCCTGAAGGAAGTCATCGAGCTCATGAAATCGAGCCCGCGGGCTGCGGCGACGGTTCTCCAGTCGCAGACGGGGGAGGGAAGCAGCGCGGCGCTCGACTTCATCCTGGCGAACCTTCACTTCCAGAACGGGAAGACGGACCAGGCGATCGAGCGTTACGCGCTCGCCCTGGAGAAATTTCCGGACTTTCGGCGCGCTCGGAAGAACCTGGGCCTGCTGATGGTCCAGCTGAACGAGTACGAAGGAGCGATCGAGCAGCTCACGCGCGCGATCGAGCTGGGCGAACGCGACGGCCGGGCCTATGGACTGCTCGGCTATTGCTACGTCAACCAGGACAACTTCCTGGCGGCCGAAGCCGCCTATCGGAACGCGATCCTGCATCAGCCGGACTCGAAGGACTGGCAGCTCGGTCTCGCTCGGTCGCTCAATGCCCTCGAGAAGTTCGAGGAGTCCGCTGCGCTCTTCTCTGCCTTCCTCGAGAAGCACCCCGACGACGCACAGGCCTGGAAGCTCCAGGCGAATGCCTTTCTCGGACTCGACGAGCCGCTCGCCGCGGCGGTCAACCTGGAGGCGGTCCGGCTGCTCGGCCGGGCGGACGCAGCGACGCTCGAGCTGCTCGGCGACATCTACATGAGCGAAGGGATCTCCGATCTCGCCAAGGAGGCATACCTCGAGGTGATCGAGATCGACGAGAAAGGGGCACGCTTCGAGACTGCCTATCGCGCGGCGGAGCTCCTCCATCGCGGTCAGGCGAACGCCGACGCGGCCGAGATGATCGATTCGATCGACCGTCGCTACGGCGAGAGGCTCTCGACCGACGAGGCGCTTCAGCTTCTGACCCTCGACGCGAAGGTCGAACGGGCGCGTGGGAACGACGAGGCCGCCGCGAAGCTGCTGGAGTCGATCATCGATCGGGATGGAACGCGGGGCGACGCGCTCCTCGAGCTGGCCGCCTATCACCGCGACCAGGGCAACGATCAGCGCGCGCTGCTCATTCTCGAGCGCGCGCAGAAGCTGGAGAAGTACGCGTACGCCGCGCTCCTGCAGCGCGCGCAGTTCCAGGTGGCGGCCCGTGAGTACGAGCAGGCCGCTCGCCTCCTCCGTCAGGCCCTCCGCATCCGCCGCGAGCCACGGATCGAGCGCTACCTCGCAAGAATCGAAGACGCCTCACGGCGCTGAGACAGCGCCGACGGTTCTCGCGCCTCGTTCGCCGCGAGGACACGTCGGCGACCACTCGAAACCCCGGTTTCCGCCGGCGTGAGGGTAGACCGCCAACATGCAGCCCCCCGGACTTCCGCGGACGCTACGCGTCCGCGTGCGCCGCCCTGGATCGGCGTCAGGGATGCGGCCCCCCGTCGCGCTCGTCGTGCTTCTGTTCCTCGCCCTCGCATCGTCCGGCGTCGTTCGAGCGCAGGTCGCGACCGGCACCTTCTCGGGGCGCGTCTTCGATGGAGAAGATCGGAGGCCGATCGAAGGCGCCACGGTCATCGTCGAGTTCCCCGAGCCCGAGGACGGGTCTCCGCCGCTCGAGCTCGTGACCCGGTCGGGTCCGGCCGGCGACTTCGAGTTCGAAGAGGACATCCCGGCCGGCTTCTACGTCATCAGCCTCGTGAAGGCCGGGTATCGCGCGTCGGTCATCTCCGATTTCGAGGTCGTCGCCGGTGAGGAGAACTTCATCGAGTTTCCGATGCCTCGGCAACCGTCCTCCGCGGGCGGTGACGTCATGGAGCTCGAGGCCTTCGCCGTCTCGGCCGAGGTCGTCGGCGACCTGATGGACGGCGTCGAGCTCCGCCTCGAGGGCGACGAGATCGTGAACCTGCTCTCGGCCGAAGACCTCTCGAAATTCGCCGCGAGCGACGTGGCCGACGCTCTCAAGCGCGTCGCGGGCGTGAACGTCGTCGAGGGGCAGTTCGCGATCATCCGAGGCCTCGAGGACCGCTACAGCAGCACGACCTACAACGGTGCGCCGATTCCGTCGCCGGACCCGGACAGCCAGTCGGTCCAGCTCGACCTCTTTCCGTCCGACATCGTGTCGAACCTGAACATCGGAAAGGCGTTCACCCCGCGCGATCCCGCGAACTCCTCGGGCGGATCGATCGACATCCTCACGCACGACTACCCGGAAGAGCTGACGGCGAAGGTCTCCCTGGGGACCGGCTTCCACGAACGCACCCTCGACGAGTTCCTGCGTCTCGACCGCGGGTCGCCGATCGGCATCGAGCAGGACGGCGTCGATCTCATCGAGTCGGACTTCAGCGCGCTCCTCGGCGGCAGCACCGAGCTCTTCGGACGAGAAGTTCGCTTCAAGATCGTCGCGGCGCACGAGGTCGACTACGCCACGCTCGTGGGCCACCAACAGGTGTCGGAGCCGGCCGAGGCCCAGGGACCCTTCCGAGACGGTGAGTTCCTGCGGGTCTTCCGCTCGGGCGGCGGTGCGCTCGGCACGGTCGATCGCCGCGGGCCCGTCTTCCAGCTCGAGCAGAGTCGCTGGCAGGAGCAGCGGACCTTCTACGCCGGATTCGGCTTCGACCTCGACGCAGACGGCGCGCACACGATCGACGGCTCGGTCTTCCACACGCGCAAGCAGGACGAGACGGTGCAGCTTCGTTCGAACGCGTTCGTCGAGCCCTCCCGGGTCGACGTGGCTCCGGGCGCCCCGGGTTTCGACTTCTACGACAACCTGAACGCGGGGAACGCCGCGACCCCGGGCTTCTTCAGCGCGCGGCGCTTCGCGAATCAATGGGCGTTCCAGTGGTTCAACCCCGACGAGCAGGACGGCATCGAGGGCGGCAATCACGCCTTCTTCTCGCCGATCTTCCAGAGCAACACCTTCGAGCGGGAGCGCGACCTCACGGTCTATCAGATCAATGCGCGCCACGAGCTCGACGACTTCGTCGAAGGGCTCACGGTCACGTGGATCGCGAACTACGCCGAGACGAACCAGGAGGAGACCACCTTCCAGGCTCGATACTCGTACAACACGGTCGAGAACCTGCTCCTGCGGAGCGAGGGCGTGAATCTGCCTTCGGCGCTGCCGGCGCGCCCCTCGGACTTCACGGGGCGGGGGATCTACGCCGCCCGCTCCGACCTCGTCTACGGCGCCAACGAGATCGAGGAGAACCAGTACTTCGGTCGGATCGATCTCGAGTACGTCTTCTCGCCGGTCGACTGGCTCGAGGCGGCGATTCGAACGGGGTACTGGTGGGAGCAGGGCAACCGATCCGTCACTTCCCGATTCCTCTTCCAAGCGATCGGCGACCCGCGCCAGCCAGGCGTCCACACGCCCGAGACGATCGTCGACGGGCTGGCGCCCGGTGCCTTCGACACGAGCCAACCCGGCAGCTTCTACAATGGAGCGGCGCCGCTGAATCAATCCTTCACGGTGATCGGGGATACGCCCGTCGAAATGGGCCGTCGCCTCCTCGACGGGGCGGGGATCTCCGAGGCGCTCGCGAACAACCGCCCCGGAACCAGCGACAACAAACGCGAGGTCCGCTCCTTCAACATCGAAGGCAAGGCCACGCTCTTCGAACGGGTCGACGTCCTGGCGGGCCTGCGAATCGAGCAGCTCCGGATCGTCTCGAAGAACGACCCCTTCAGCGGCTTCTGCGGCGGAGTCGCGTGGGTCGACGGGGCCTGCCCCGATCCGGAGAACCTGGGCGAACAGACGACGCCGCCGCGCTTCCTCTTTCCGGACCGGCGCGACAATCCAGCGCCCCCCGACGTCGCGTCCCCGCCGGAGGGCTTCACCTTCAACGACGAGCTGATCGGGTTCCGCGACGCGGTGCCGGACGGCGAGCTCGTGGACTGCTTCACCCGCGAGTGCCTCGAGGAGGCGCTTCGTGGCGAGATCGACGAGCTCTACTTCCTGCCGAGCGTCGGCCTGGCCTATCGACCGTGGACGGGCTGGGTGTTTCGTTTCGCCTACTCCCGGACGGTCGCCCGTCCGTCCTTTCGCGAGCTCGGATACTATGCCTCGGTCGAGAGCAACAGCGACGACTTCTTCGTCGGCAACCCGAGCCTGGGCACCTCGGACGTGGAGAGCTTCGACGGTCGCGTCGAGTGGACCTTCGGCGACTACGGGGATCTCTTCGCGGCGAGCGTCTTCTACAAGACGATCGCGGACCCGATCGAGCAGATCATCATCGTCGACCAGAGCGGCGCGGAGTGTCTCGGGGTGTGCTCCTATCGCACCTTCCTGAACAACCCGGCCGAGGCGGAGCTGCTCGGGATGGAGCTCGAAGGCCGCCGAACCCTCGACTTCATCGGTCACGAAGCCCTCGGTGGATTCATGACGAACTTCTCCATTGGCGGGAACTTCACCTACATCGACGCTTCGGTCGCGCGCTCGGAGATCCAACGCGAGCGCTCGATCACGTGGTTCGGTGCGACGGACGCGGACATCGCCGCGGGCCGTCGGGCCTTCGACCGGATGAGTCGCAAGCGCCGCCTCTTCGGACAGCCAGAGTGGATCGCGAACGCCGACCTCACCTTCGATCATCCCGAATGGAGGACGAAGGCGACGCTCTCGATCTTCGCCATCAGCGAAGTCCTGGACGCGATCGGAAGCAACGAACTGTCGATCGAGACCGGCGTGATCGGAACCCAATTCGACCGCTACCTCGACCAGTTCTACCAGCTCGATCTCGTCGTCAGCCAGGGCTTCGACATCCCGGGTATGCCCGGCGAGTTCACGGCCCGAGCGAGCATCAGGAACCTGACCGACACGACGCGCAAGATCATCTACGACCAGGATCAGACGATCGACGACATCGCCGAGCGCTCCTTCAAGCTCGGTCGCGACTACGCGTTCGCGATCGGGTACACGTTCACGTATTAGGCGTCGTTCAGATTGAAAGAGTCTTCGTCGACCGTCTAAAGCAGCGCGCGCGCGCCACCGATGCCCCTGGGGAGCCTGGCCGGCGACGGAGTGCTGCATGACGCGACTCGACTCGATCTCTCTTTCGGTGCTGAGCCGTGCGTTCGCGGTCGGGCTCGCGGCTTCGGCGCTCCTCCTCGCGC
This sequence comes from Myxococcota bacterium, assembly GCA_039187915.1. GTDB lineage: Bacteria > Myxococcota_A > UBA9160 > UBA9160 > UBA4427 > UBA4427. The sequence continues at coordinate 4,504 of JBCCZJ010000061.1, read as the reverse complement.
TCGCGATGGGGCTCGGCTGGCGGCAGGCGGAGCGACTGCAGACCGATCTCGAGACGGTCGCGGCGCGGACCGAGGCCAAGACGGTCTGGTTCGCCACGCTCCAGGGCGCGCTCGGTTACGGCGGCCTGATCCACGAATTCCAGGGACTCGCCCTCAGCAGGGATCCCGCCCGGATCGAGCGCGGTCGCGCGCATCTGGCGCGCGCGCGCGCTGCCCTCGCGGCCTACGTCGCGGAGGGTCTCTCGCCGAGCGAGGAAGCCTTCCTCGCGGATCTGAACGCGGTCCTCCTCTCCTACGAGCGAGCGCTCTCGCACGTCGAGGCCGCCCTGGCGGGCGGCGCGTCTTCCGCGGAGATCCGTCGGAACATGGGAGTGGACGATGCGCCGGCGCTCGCCGCGATCACGGGGCTCGAACGCGAGCTCTCGCGGATGCGCGTCGGCGCCTCGGCGCACGTGGGCGAAGTCGTCGCCCAGCTGAACCGGATCGCGAAGATCACCTTCTTCGGCGGCGCCGGGCTGCTGCTGCTGGCGACGCTCGCCGTCTTCTGGTTCGCCGAGCGCCGCCTCGCGTCGCCGATCGCCGAGCTGGTCGCGAAGGCGGAGCGGCTCTCGCGGGGCGACCTCCGGGCGGAGACCGGCGGCGGGGCGGCCCGGGTCTGACGGGTCCGCCAGGACCCATCAGGTCCGGAAGATCCCGATCTCCTGCCCGAGCAGCTGCGTTCGCTTGCCGAGCCCTTCGAGGCTCCGCTCGAGGACGTCGGCGCGGTCGCGCTCGCGGCTGGAGGCTTCGAGGACCTCGCGGAGCGCGCGGCCGACTTCGGCGGTGTTCTCGCGCTGCTGATTCGTCGCCTGCATGATCTGCGCGATGCCCTCGGCGAGGGAGTCGACCATCTCCCGGATCTGGTTCGACTCGGCGGCGTGGCCCCGCGTCGACGCTGCGACCTGCGTGCAGAAGTCGCGCATCTGGTCGACGGCGGCGATGACCTGGGTGCAGCCCTCGTCCTGCTCGCCCGTGGCGCGGGAGATCTCGCTCACGAGGGATTCGACCTGGGCGACGGCGTGGCGCGTGTTCGAGACGTCGAGGGTCTGGCGCTGCGCCGCGGCCTCGATCTCTTTGCCTGCGCCGGCGGCTTCCGCGCAGCCCTCGACGATCCCTTCGAAGAGGCTCCGGAGCGCCTTCGTCGCCTTGACCGAGTTCTGGACCCGGTCCGAGCCCGCGCTCACGGCGTCCGCGGCGGTGGTGATCTTGCGCTGGACGCGGTGGATGCCGTCGGCGATCTCGCGCGTCGAGCCTGCGGTGCGTTTCGCGAGGAGGCCGATCGATTCCGCGACGACCGAGAAGGCGCGACCCTGCTCACCGGCCTGCGCCGCGATGATCGCCGCGTTGAGCGAGAGAAGGCCCGTCTCGTCGACGATGCTGTCGATGACCTCGATGATCGCGCCGATCTGCTGAGACTCGTTCGAGAGGCCGCTCACCTCGGACTCGATCTGGTCGAAGCCTTCGCGGAGCTCGCGCATCCCACGGATCGTGTCGTCGATGCGTTCGAGGCCGGTATGCGCGCGGGACATCGCTTCGTCGGTCGAGCTGCGCGCGAAGTCGGCGCGTTCTTCGATGCGCGCGGCCGCCTCGTCGAGGACCGTCAGCGAGTCGCTCGCGCCCGCCGTCAGCTCGCCCAGCTGGCGGGCGGAGCGCGCGATCTCGGAGGCCGCGTGGGCGAGTTGGATCACCGTGGAGGCGCTCCCGTCGACGTTCGCGTGGAGCTCCTCCGTGGACCTCGCGATCTCGACGATCCCGCGATCGAGCTGGGCGACCGAGTTCGCGGCCCGTTGCCCGGTCGGGAGCAGCGCTTCGACCGTCGAGTCGATTCCGGCCGCGCTGGTCGAGACCGCGAGGAGTTCGGCGAGGGACTCCTCGACGCGACTCTCCTGGGTACGCGCTTCCTGGGTCGCCTCGGCGCTGGCGTCGCGAAGCCCGGAGGAGATGTCGCCGAGCTGGTCGACGGAGTCGCGGACGCGCGACACGAGCGCCGCGAGCTGGCTGCGCATGTCCTCGAAGGCGCGATCGAGACGGGCGAGCTCGTCGCCCCTTCGGTCCGCTCTTTCCTTCGGCACGTCTCCGTCTCCCCACGAACGTCGCCGCGTCTGACGGCTCATCGGCCGACGTCGTGGCGGGACGGAGAGGGACGAACCCCTCGTTCTCCATTTTTCGAACGAGACCGGGCGCGCGCCCTTCAGTTCAGTCTCGGCAGCACGCGATCGGTGAAGAGATCGAAGGTCTTCTCGGAGAGCGGGGACACGAGGAGGTAGTCGAGAGGCATCGTCGCTTCGAGCTCCTTCAATTCGTCCACGACCCGCTCGGGAGAACCATGCACGATCACGTCCTGCAAGTAGTGGACGGCGGGCTCGGTGGGTCGCCCGTCTTCGCGGAACGCCGCGACGGCTTCCTTCGGCAGGTAGCGTCCCGAGAACAGCGCGCCGCGCTCCGCGACCTCGCGCGCCTCCGCCTCGGTCTCTCCGAGCGCGATCAGACGCGCGATCGGTCGATCGCCTCGGGCCTTCCGGCCATGCGCCTTCTCGAAGCGTGCTTCGTAGAGCGCTTCCTTCTTCGCGATCATGCCATGCGACGAATGGGGATCCATCAGGATCTGGTGCCCCTCGCCCGCCGCCCATTCGACCGCGCCCGCGGAGCTGGCCGCGACCCAGACCGGTGGGTGAGGCGTCTGGCTCGGCTTCGGCAGGACTTCGACGCCCTCGAAGTCGTTGTACTTGCCGTGGTAGGTCATGCGCTCGTTGCGCCAGGCGGCGAGCACGATGTTCACGGCTTCGCGGAAGCGTTCCGTGCTCTCCTCCGTGGGCACGCCGAAGTTCGCGAACTCGACGGGATCGAAGCCGCGCCCGGCGCCCCAGTTCACGCGTCCGCCCGAGAAGATGTCGAGCAGCGCGATTTCCTCCGCGATCCGGAGCGGGTGATAGAAGGCGGCGAGGGTCACGGCGGTGCCGATCCGCAGGTGCTTCGTGCGCGAGGCGACCTGCATGCCCATGAGGTGGACGGAAGGGCAGACGCTGTACCCGCTGAAGTGGTGCTCAGCGAGCCAGACGGCGTCGTAGCCGGTCTGATCCATGACCTCGATGCGCTCCATGGCGCGCGCATAGATGTCCTCGAGGGCGACGCTGCGATCGCGCCATCCGAAGAACTGGAGGACTCCGACCTTCATGGCTCGACTCCTGTCCGGCGCGCCCGCCCGCGGGCGGGATCCGTCGCCGTCCTCAGACTACCACCTACGGGTCCGCGTCCGCTTCACCCGGAAGGACCCTGCGCCCGACGCCGCGTGCCATAATGACGGGGCGATGGCTCCCCCTGCTTCCCCGTCCGACGCTTCCCGGCCCGAGTACACGACGCCCGAGGGCTTCGAGGTCCGCCGACTCGCCGGCGCGCTCGGGGCCGAAGTCCGCGGTCTTCGTCTGGGCGGATTGGACGGGGAGGGCGCCGCGGCGATCGAGCGCATCCTGCTCGATCACCACGTACTCTTCTTCCCCGAGCAGTCGCCGACGGTCGAAGAGCACGTCGCCTTCGGTCGCCACTACGGCGAACTCGAGGGCCATCCCCATCTCCGGAACCCGACCGAGGGTCTCCCGCCGGAGATCTTCGAGCTCTCCGCCCAACACGGCGGCGTCGCCGACGAGTGGCATTCGGACCTGACCTGCCTCGAACGCCCCGCGCGCTATTCGATTCTGCACATGGTGCGCGCGGCGTCGGTCGGCGGCGACACGATGTGGGCCAACCCGGCGATGGCGTACGACGAGCTCTCGCCGCCGATCCGGGATCTCTGCGACGGCCTCACGGCGATCCACGACGGGGAGCCCCACGGACTCGACGACCTGAAGACGGTGCATCCCGTCGTGCGGGTCCACCCCGAGACCGGACGCCGCGTGCTCTTCGTGAACGAACACTTCACGCGCCGGATCGTCGAGCTCTCGCGCGACGAGAGCACGCTCCTGCTCGGCTATCTGACGCGCTGGATCGCGAACCCCCGCTTCACCGTCCGCTACCGCTGGCAGTCCGGGACCGTCGCCCTGTGGGACAACCGGACGACCCAGCACTTCGTGCTGAACGACTTCGCGGAAGAGCGCGTGATCCAACGCGTGACCGTGATGGGTGACCGCATCACCGCGGCGGTCCCGCCGCGCTGGCCCGCCTATCGGCGCGTTGGGGGGCCGAGCGACACGAGCCGTCACGAAGCCGAAGTGGCAGCGCTCGGAAGGGATCGCGACCGCCCCGCTTGAGATCCAGGCGGCGCCGGGCCTTCGACCGGGAGGGGCCCCCGACGCAGGCGCCGGATCGAGCCGCGGCCGCCGGCGAGCGGCGCAGGCCGCCGTGCGACGTCACGCGTTGCGCGCCGGAATTCCCCTACGTAGACTGCGCGCCGCCCTGTTCTCCTTCTTCGTCGGGATGCTTCATGTCGCCTCGTTCGGCCCCCATCCGCCCTCTCCTTCTCGTCGCCCTC
>JBCCZJ010000060.1:0-15309 GCA_039187915.1 Myxococcota bacterium | reverse complement strand
CGGCGCCGCCGCGGCGGTCGCTTCGACACGGGCGGCTCCGGGCACGTGGCCGATCTCGTCCGCGTGGTAGAGCGCCACGGCGCGCAGGGTCGCGCTCGCGTCTTCGAGGACGCGGCCCAGCAGGTTCGCATAGTGCTCGGCGAAGCCAGCGGCGCTGGCCAATCCGGTCGGGACGCCGCCTTCGCCGCGCGTGACCGAGAGCAGGGCCGCGGCGACGTCGGCGCGCAGCACGGTCTCGACGATCTCCTCGGCGGCGGCGCGCTCCGCCGCGTCGCCGGTCTGCAGTCCGTCCTCGATCGAGTGGAAGTCCTCGTCCGGATGGATCAGCGCGAGCAGTCGGAAGAGCCGGCCGACGGCTAGCTCGCGCTTGTCCCGGAGCACGTCCACGAGGAGCTCGCCGCCGACGGTGCGATGGCTCGGCTGGCTGGCCTGCGCGGTGGCGAGGCCCTGCTCGGTCGCCCACATCTGCTGGGCGCGGTCGAGGGTGCGGTCGAACTCGCTCTCGAGCGGCGAGAGGTCGAGCGCGCGCCGCAGGTCGCGCGAGGCTTCGACTCCCGTCCGCCGACGGTCGAGCAGGGTCTCGAGGGCCGCCAGGACGCGGAAGCGGACCAGGCCGCTCTCGACCCGCGTGAGGGAGGCGATCAGCTTCTCGGCCGCTTCTCGCGTATGGAAGCGCGCGAGGGTCCGTGGCACCTGCGCCTGGATGTTGGTCGCGGTTTCGTCGCATCCGAGCCGCCGGCCGAGCTCCTCGATCGCGGGTGCGCCCCAGGCGACGAGCGCGCGGCGGACGTCGCTGCGGATGCCGCGCACGACGAGCAGGTCGACGAGCTTGGGCACGAACCAGTCGTCGTGGCTCGCGCGGATCGCGCGCACGGCCGCGAGGGCCACCTCGGGATCCGCGTCGCGCGCGAGCTCGACGAGGGTCTCGCGATAGACCGGGTCGTAGTGGAGCCGCGCGGCGTGGGCCGCGGCCAGGCGGGCGTCCGCGTCGGGATAGGCGAGCGCTTCCGCCAGGACCTCCTCGAAGAGACCGGGCCGGACCTCGCCGGCGGAGAGCAGCCCGGCGACCGCGCTCAGCCGGATCACCAGGCACTGGCTCGCTTCGAACGCGCGCATCGTCTAGACGTCGCGGTCGAGGGCCCAGCGCGCACGGACCGCCGCCGCGCGCACGGTCGCGTCGTCGTGTTCGATCAGGACCGGCAGCAGATGGCCGAGATCGTCGCGGCCGTCGCGTGTCAGCACGTCGAGGGCCGCAGCGACCACCTCGGGCGCCGGGTGGTAGAGCACGAGATTGGGCACGAGGTCGCTCTGGCCCCGCTCCGAGAGGAGCTGCAGCGCCGCGAGGGAGCGCGCCGGCTCGGGATCGCTCAGCGCCCGCAGCAGCGCGCCCGCCGACTGCAGGTCGAGCTCGGGGTGCGCGAGCCGCGTCTCGATCGAGCCCTCGTCGAGCGTCCGGCGGAAGACGTTGAGATAAGTCTGCCGGAGGGCGAGCGCCTGCGCGATCCAGGCGCCCGCGAGCAGGAAGAGCGCGAAGGCGACCAGCGGCTGCGGATCCGGCCGCGTGACGATCGCCAGGATGAGCAGCGAGCCGAGCGCCTTGGCGCCGGTCGTGCCGACCAGATCGATCGCGGTCTTGACCGTGCGGCGGACCGCCGAGCTCATCGGCAGGAAGAGCAGCTCCGTCGCCGTCTTGTGCAGCGAGTAGCGGAGGGCGCCGTCCGCCAGCTTCATGCCGATCGTCGAGACCAGCGTCGCCCCGGCCAGCACCCCGGCCGCCGCGACCGCGAAGAGCGCGGGCATGACGGCGAGGGAGCGGTCGATGCCGAGGCGGCGCAGGAGCGGTGTCACGCCCAACCCGAGCAGCAGGATCGAGAGCAGGTTCAGGCCCAGGTAGACCCGCGAGAGCCACTCGGCGAGCTGATCCGGGGCGATCTCGGCGGCGATCACGCTCTTGAAGAGATAGTCCGCGACGGACAGCGTCATGCCGCCGGTCATGACGAGGAGCGAGACCCGCACGGCGTAGGGATCGCGGGAGAGGGCCCGCGCGCTCTCGAGCCAGGAGACGCGGACGGCCGCCTCCGGCAGGCTCGGCGTCGCGCCCTCGTCGGGCACGTCGAGCTGGAACCAGCCCAGGCCGCTCAGGGCGAAGCAGATGGCGGAGAGCACGAGCAGGCCCGGGCTGCCGAAGGTCGGCGCGGCGCTCACGGCGATCAGCGAGCCGATCACGGCGCCCGCGGAGCCGCCCATCGCGATCGACGCGAAATAACGCTTGCCCTCGCTGATCGTGAAGACGTCGCCCAGGAGCAGCCAGAAGCGCACGACGATCAGACTCGTGATGATGCCCGACCACACGTAGAGGGCGTAGAAGACGGACGGAAGGCCGGTCGGGACGAGGGACCAGAGGGCCAGCGTGCCGACGACGGCGGTCAGCTGGAGGACGCCGAGGACGGGGCGATGGCTGCGGCCGCCGTCGAGTCGGGCGACGCCGAGCGCGAGGAAGGCGACGGCGATCGTCATGAAGGGCAGCAGCTCGACGGCGACGTTCTCGAGGAAGAGGGCGTCGTTCGCGGTCTCGAGCAGCATGTGCCCGGACATCACGGCGCCGAGGGTGGCGGCCGCCGCCCGGCGGAGCCGGTCCTGGGAGGTGGAGTCGCTGGCCATGGGAGGAGAGGGCTCTCTCGATCGTCGGTCCGACGCGTCGATCCGGGCGAACGGGTTGGGCGGGCGCGAAGCGATGGGCATGAGCTACGAACGATCGAAGCGTCGACCGGTTGACGTTCCGGCCGAGGCCGACGAGTCTAGGGACGTGTCGAGTTCCCGTGCCCGCGGAGAAGATAGAGAGTCGACCCGCGGACTGCCTGGTCCGGGGCTGACTGGCTTTCTCACGCTCGTCGTGCTCCTGCTCGTGGGCGGCCTCGTCCCCTCGCAGGCCCTCGCGAAGCCCCTCTGCACGTCCTTCTACGGGGGCTTCGACGGGTGGCTCCGCTCGGACGCGAACCGTGACCTCTACAACGGCATCGCCTTCGCCGCGATCGGTGGCGCGGTCAGCCTCGGAGGCAACTCGGGCCAGCGTTGGTCGGCCGTGAATTCCCTCGACGGGAACGCCCGGAGCGACCTGCGGCTCAAGAAGCCCGGGGCGCGTCGACGCGCGGATCTCGCGAGCGACATCACCCTCGTGTCGAGCCTCGCCGTCCTGCCCGTCCTCTCGATCACCGCCCAACAGGTGCGGACCGGGGATTGCGAGGAGAGCTGGGACATGGCGACGGATTTCGTGGAGGCCTTCGGCCTGTCGCTCATGCTCTCCGAGTCGATCAAGCTCGCCTCGGGGCGCGCGCGGCCTTTCACCCGGGAGTGCGGACCCGGTGCGCCTTCGGACGCGAGCTGTCGCGGCAGCGATCGGTTCCGCAGCTTCGTCTCGGGACACGCGACGCTCGCCGCCACGGGCGCGGGCCTCACCTGCGCGTGGTCGGTGAAGCGCCAGGCCTGGGGCAAGAGTCGGCTGGCGCGGGCGGTGCCGTGCGGTGTCGGCATGACGCTGGCGCTCGCGACCGGCACGCTGCGCGTGACGGCGGATCGCCACTGGCTGACCGACGTGATCGCGGGCCTCGCGATCGGCGGGACCGTCGGCTGGTTCGACACCTGGGGCCCCTTCGACCTGCTCCGCTACGAGTCGGCGCCCGGACCGAACGGGACGCCGGCGCGCTTCGGCTTCGTGATGCCTGCGGTCGTCGAGGGCGGGCCGGGGATCCGCGCCGCGTTCGTCTTCTAGACGTCGGGGCCGATTCCGCGCAGCCTTCGTCCTTCAGTCGCCGGCGCCGGGTGGCGCCGCGTCCGGCTCGGTCAGCGCGCGGTGCTGGCGCGCGATGCCGGTGCTGAGGCCGATCCAGAGGCCGATCATCCCGACGTTCAGCCAGGCGAACGCCGCGGCGCCGAAGCCGAGGACGTTCAGACCGACGAACACGATGGCCGCGGAGAGGGTGTCGCCGAGGCGTACGAAGAACGTATCGATCGCCGCTTTCGCCTTGTACTTCTCGTCCCGCGTCGTCGGGAGGAAGAGCGCCTGCTTGAGGGTGTTCTGGAGCGAATAGTCGAGGCTGTTCTCGGCGGTCTTCGCCACGCGCAGGACGACGAGGGAGCTGGTCAGCGCGATCGCGAGGTAGCCGCCGAACGCGACGAGCGGGAGCGCGAAGAGGGCCGCCCGGATCCCGGCGAACTTCAGGATGCGCGAGACGAGGAACATCTGGGTGAACACGCCGATCAGGTTGACCCAGAAGAAGAAGCGGCCGTAGAACGCACCGATCTCGGACGAGCGCTCGAGCTTGAGGAGCGACGCGCGGGCCTCCTCCCGCACGACGACGGGGTCGAGGCCGGGCGCTTCGGCGAGCCGCAGGCGGACGGCTTCGGCGACCTCGGCCTCGTGGTTCGGAGTGAGCTCGGCGACCGTCGCCTCGGCGTGGCGCTTGGCGGCGTTGGCGAGGATGTACTCCCCGGTCGTGTTCACGACGTTCGAGACGAGGATCATGAGCGCGATCAGCAGCAGGTAGGGCTTGCGTAGGACGAGGCCGAAGCCGCTCTGCTCGCTCGAGTCCCTGGCCTTCGCCGCGGCGTCCGCGTCCTCGGATGCGGCGTCCTCTTCCGACGCCGCCTCCGGCTCCCCGGGCGCGAGCCGGTTCGACACGTGATAGAGCGCGAGACAGGCGCCGAAGAGGCCGGCGCTGATCAGCAGGAGGTCGAAGATCCGGTCCGTGCCGAAGGCGGCGATCCGCGGGCCGAGGACGGCGCCCATGGACTGGCCGAGCGCGATGATCGCGAAGAGGCGCTGGCCCTGGGCTTCGGTGTAGACGTCGTTCGCGAACGACCAGAACTGGGCGACGAGGAAGACGTTCACGATCCCGAGGTAGACGTAGAAGGAGAGGCCGATCGCCGTGCCGACGCCCGCGGTCGTGCCCCAGAACCAGAAGCCGACGAGGGTCGTCATCGTGAAGGCCATCGTCAGGTTCAGCAGCTGCAACCGGGACACCGCGCTCACGAGCTTCCCGTACGCGGGCACGATCCCGATCAGCAACACCATCATGACCGCCGGCAGGTAGGCCTTGATCTCGTCGCCGGCGAAGCCGAAGAGCTCGATCCCGCCGATCGTGAGCGCTTCGCGGACGACCTTCAGCACGTAGTAGGCCGTCAGGATCAGGAAGACGTTCGCGAAGAGCACGAGGACGCTCACGCCCTCGCCGCCACGGACCTCGGCAAAGGCCGAGAGGAGCCGGTCGAGGAGGCCCTGCGGCGCGGTGTCCCCGTCGGCGCTCGGGGCGGGAGAGGAAGGGGCCGTCATGGCGTCTCCGTGGGGCGGTCCGCGAGCGCGCCGAACTCGTCCAGCGCTTCCGCCCGGATCACTTCGAGGAGCTCGGGGAAGGCGGCGTCTTCGATCGTTCCGGCGTAGCGGGTCAGGGAAGGATGCGCGGCCAGCTTCGCGTCCAGCTCGACTTCGAGATGCGCGATCTCGTCGAAGACGAGATCGAAGAGTCGGACCGGATTGCGGAGCGGATGCGCCTCCCGATCGCTGCCGCACGCCGCCTCGAGCCGGTCGCTCTGGCGCTCGGACAGCCGATCCGGCGGCACGATCCAGGGCGCCTGTCGGAGTCCCACGTCGAAGTTCCGGCGCAGGACCAGCGCCGGGTCGGGGAGGCGCGCCGTCGAGTCCCACCAGAGTCCGTCCACGGCGTCCATCATCGATTCGCCGAGCGGCGCGGGCACGGCGCCGAGGAAGCGCATGGACTGGGCGAGCCAGGCGTCCATCGCCTCGTTGAAGAGCGTCTCGGACAGGTCGTTGCCCGAGTTGATGATCGCGCTCGCGAGCTTCGCGCCGAGCAGGTTCGAGTAGAGGTCCTCCGGCGAGAAGGCCGAGACGCGCTCGGGAAAGAGGTCGAAGCTCGACCACCCGTACCAGGTCGCGATCTCGTGCCAGATCGAGAGGCGGAACGCGGTCGAGACGGCGAGGGCGGCGGAGAGCTCGCGTCGACCGAGCGCGGCGATGTGTCGCGGATCGACCGGCTGGAGGACGATCGTGCGGAGGCCGCCCTCGCCGGCGGGCAGGACGATGCGTCCCCCGGTCTCGAGGTGGCGGCCGAACTCGGTCGCCAGATAGAGCGTCCAGTCCGCGTAGTCGCGGACGTGCGCGATATCGAGGAAGCCGCCGCGGCAGGTGTAGACGAGTCCGTTCTTCTCGCTCCCGATCAGGACGTCCTGCGCGTTCTGCCCCGCGTCGTAGACGTGTCGGCCGACGTCGTCCGGGCTGCGGATGTTGCCGATCGCGACGCCCGGGACCTTCATCCGGCCGAACTGCACCTGCAGCCCCGACCCGAAGCCGCAGCAGGGCCGCAGTCGGCGCCGGACGGGCACGGGTGGGACCTCCTCGGGGCGTTCGGTGCGCGCGAGTCCCGACTCGTTCGACGCGAGGAGCGACGCGGCATCGAGGACGTCGGGACGCCGCGTGGTCGCCCAGCGCGGGTCGCTCGCGCAGCCCGCGACGAACGACAAGAGACACGCGACCAGGAGCACGCGGATCGCGGATCGGCTCACGGGTTCTTCCATCGCGGCAGCGCATCGCTCGCGAGCGCGGCGTCGAACGCGCGGACGGCGTCCTCGATCAGGAGCGCAGCGGCCTCGCGCGTCGCGTAGCCCTGGACCTCGACCACGCCGCCGGGCCGCGAGTGTTCGAACCAGCGTGCCAGGATCTCGCGGACGCCGGGATGGCGACGTTCGAGCTCGTCGCAGGTCTCGATGTCGGAGAAGAACCCGGTCTCGGGCACGGCCAGGATCTTGTCGTCGCGCTCGAGGGAGTCGAGGACGCGCAGCAGGCCGATCGGACGGGCGCGCAGGGTGGCGCCCCGCGCGACGGCGGGCCCGAGGAGCAGCACGTCGAGCGGTTCCCCGTCGCCGCCGAGCTCCGCGGCGTGGAGCGTGCGCGGCATCATTCCGCCGTTGACCGGCCAGGGCAGGTACTGGATCTCGATCGGGATGCCGCCGTCGAAGTCGCGCTCGAGGCGCCCGTTCTCCCGGACCTCCCACTTCTCGCCGGAGCCGGCCGGGTTCTCGACGACGACATGGATCGTGAGGTCCGGATTGACCGGGTCGCGGTCGAGCAGATGGTTCGGGCGGGCGCAGCCAGCGCCGAGGAGCACGAAGGCCAGCGAGAAGGCCAGCGAGATCGCGACGGCGAAGCGGGTGCGCCGGGCGTGCTTCGCGGGAAGGCTTCCGCGGATCGCCTTCATCGGGGAATCTCCCTCTCCGGGGTGGGGCTCCGAGGCCGGGGCCGGGCGCGCGCGGATCAAGTTAGGTGTCCTCGTTTCGGAGTGCCACGCGCTCGGGTCCCTCCTCCGCGTCCAGGTCGTGTCGTTTGCAGCCGTCGAGCGCGAGCACGAAGTCGGCGCCGAACGCGGTCGCGGGCGTGTGGTAGCCGGGCGACGGGGGGGCTTCGGCGATCCGCCGCAGGGCGGCGAGCGCCGCCGTCGCGGTGAACGCGGACGGACTCGGCGTCTCGAGCATCGTCCGCGCGCGGCCTCCCTCGGCGCTTTCGACCTCTGCGAGGATCGTGGCGCGCGTGCCTTCGGGCTGCGTGTCCGCCGGGGCGTCGTCGGCGCCTCGCTCGAGGCGCGTCTCGATCCAGGTCTGGACGGCCTCGCGTCGGAGGAGGGGCGCGAGGAGGCGCGCCACGCGAAGCGCGCGCGGGAGGCCGCGGTGGGCGACGGCGTAGGTCTCGACGTTCGGGGCGCCGGTCGAGTGGAACGCGGTCGCGACGTCGCCGAGGGGCAGGCCGATCGCGCGAATCGGGCCCGCCCCGAAGTCGAACGTCCGCTGCAGGCGGCCGATCGGTCGCGTCGTGATCACGCCGTCGCGTCGGATCGCGACGCCGCGGCGCAGCGACTCGGCGAACAGCCTGGCTGCGCTGCGCGCGACGCCCGGGCCCATGCCCGCGATCACGAGGTGGATGCGCTGCGGATCGGGCACGCGGATCGCGGTGTGCGCAGCGAGGCAGTCGGTCGGAACGACGTGGAAGCCGACACCGGGGACGAGGGCGACGCCGGCTTCGCGCGCCTCGGCGTCGCGTCGCGCGATCGCCTGGAACACGTCGAGCTCGCCGTTCACGTCGAGGTAGTGCGTGCCCGTCGCGAGGCAGGCGTCGAGCATGGGGGTCGCCGTCGCGGAGAAGGGAACCGCGAGATGGAGCACGGCCGCCACGTCCTCGAGGGCTTCGCGCAGACCGTTCGCGTCCTCGAGGGCGACCGCCCGTGTCTCGAAGCCGGTTTCCGCGGAGAGCGTCGCGAGACGGCCCGCGTCGCGTCCGGCGAGCACGACGCCGAGACCACGCGCTGCGGCTTCGGCGGCGACGAGTTCGCCCGTGTGGCCGGTGGCGCCGTAGACGAGAAGGCGAGCGGGCGCGGACAAGGCGATCTCCTGAGCGCACGGAGCGCACGGAGCGCGCGCGCGGCGCCGCGAAGATAGCCCGGATGCTGGCCCCGACGGGCGGGGTTTGCGAGGCTTCGCGCGCGGTCCTCTGCCGGGCCCGCTTCTTTACCACCGCAGGAGAACGCCATGAAGGCCGCCGTGATGCGCGCGAACAACGCCCCCCTCGAGATCGAGGAAATCAACATCGACGATCCCGGTCCGGGCGAGGTCCTCGTCAAGACCGTCGCGAGCGGCATCTGTCACAGCGACCTCCACGTGATCGAAGGCGGATTGCCCATGCCGCCCCCGTGCGTGCTCGGTCACGAGCCGGCCGGCATCGTCGAGAAAGTCGGCCCGGGCGTCACCAGCGTCGCGGAAGGCGACCACGTGATTGCGTGCCTCTCCCGCTACTGTGGGACCTGCCAGTTCTGCACTGGCGGCCGCCCCTACCTCTGCACCGCCGGCTTCACCGGTCGCCCGGGCGGCAACCTGACCCCGGCGCTGACCGACAAGGACGGCAACCCGGTCATGCAGTTCACCTCGCTCTCGTCCTTCGCCGAGAAGATGCTGACGACGGACATGAGCGTGGTGAAGATCCGCGACGACATGCCCCTCGACCGCGCGAGCCTGATCGGCTGCGGCGTGACGACGGGCGTCGGCGCCGCGCTCCACACCGTCGACATTCGCGCCGGCGACTCCGTCGTCGTGATCGGCTGCGGTGGCGTCGGCCTCTCGACGATCCAGGGCGCGCGGATCGCGGGCGCCGGCAAGATCATCGCCGTCGACGCTCAGCCCTGGAAGTTCGACCTCGCCCGGGACTGCGGCGCGACCGACTGCGTCGACGCGAGCGACGGCACCGCGGTCCAGGCCGTGATGGATCTGACCGGCGGCGGCGCCGAGTTCGTCTTCGAGTGCATCGGCCTGAAGCCCACCATCGAGCAGGGCGTGCAGATGACCGGCCGCGGCGGCACGACCGTCCTCGTGGGCGTCCTGCCCGTCGGCCAGACCGTCGAGATCGCGGCGGCCGACCTCACGCTCTCCGAGAAGAAGATCACCGGCTCGCTCATGGGCTCGAACCGCTTCCAGTTCGACATGCCGCGCTACGTGGACTTCTACCTGGACGGTCGCCTGCGCCTCGACGAGATGATCTCCGCGCGCATTGCGCTCGACGAAATCAACGGCGCCTTCGACGCCATGCGCAAGGGCGAAGCGGCGCGCCAGGTCATCATGTTCGACTAGGCCGTCGGCTGCGGGCGCGGGCCGGGCTCGAGGCCGGGTCGGCGGGCGTTCGCGCGGCCGTGGGTTGATTCGACGGGCGGTGCAGGTGTGTCCTGCGCCGCCCGTTCGCGTTTCGGGCGGGGCGATCCGTTCGGCGTTCGATTCATTCGATTGCGGAACCGTGCGGGTTCAAAATCGAATGGGGGTAACTCGATGCGTGGGGATCGTATGACTCCATAGGAGGAGTCGCCGCGTTTCGGCGCTCCGGAAGGGAGTGACCGATGCAGCGATTCATCGAACCCGAACAGGCCGCCGGGATCCGCGGCAGAACCGACCGGAAGACCCGCGGAGGACGGCCTCTCCGCAAGACGGCGGCGATCGTCGTCGCGCTGTCCTGGTCCCTCGCCGGGACGGCCGCGTCGCAGGAAGCCGCCGAAGTCGAGGCGGCGGCGGAGACGGCGGACCAGGCCGTCGAGGAAATCGAAGCGATTCTCGAACGACTGCGTCGGACGGGGGGAACGGCCGACGCAGCGTCGTCGGAGTCGGGGGAGGAGGCCGCGGAGGCAGCGGCCTCGCCCCCGGCTTCGACCGACGCCGAAGCGGCGGCGCCGACGGAGGCCGAGGACCCGACCCTCCAGGAGGCGATCGAGCGGGCCGAGGCTTCGGCGGAGCGCGCGGAGGACGCGGCTTGGGAGGCGCGCCGGAAGGCCGAGGAGGTCCAGGCAGCGCTCGAGGCGTTCCGGAATCGATACGCGCGGACGGGGCCCTACGTGGGCGCAGCGGGCCTCTACGCGCTCGAGAACTTCGATACGCCGGACTTCGCCGTCGACGACAGTCGCGGCGTCGCGGTCTTCGCGGGCTGGCGCGTCCATCCGCACATCGCGATCGAGGCCCGGGGCGAGATCCTGCAGGGCTTCGACGCTCGCGCGAAGGAGACGACGACCGCCCTGCAGACGGCGACCCTCGACGGGTTCCTGGTGACGGCCGGGCCGAAGTTCTACGCGCTGACGGGCGCCTTCCAGCCCTACGCGGGCGTCGGCTTCGGCGCGTTCAGCGCGGAGATCGACGGCGTCTTCGACGACGGCTCGACGGCCACCGATCAGATCACCGAGGCCGTCGTTCGCCCCGCCGCGGGAATCGACTACTACCTTTCGGAGCATCTCGTCGTGAACCTCGAGGCCGCGTACGTGGCGCCCGGCGGTGATCTGGACGGCCTCGACTTCGGCTTGATCAGCGCCGGTCTCTCCCTGCGATTCTGACATGAGGAGCCCCCCATGCGATTCATCCCCATCCTCTTCCTTCTTCCTTTCTTCGTGGCCGGCTGCACGAGCCTGCCCTTCGCTCCGCAGTCGGGGCCCGGCGCCGCGATCACGCTGGTCACCCTCGACTCCCTCGACGCGCGCGAGCGCGCGCTCCGCGAGTCCTTCGACGAGACCGTCGCGGACCAGGTCGAGATCGCCGTCCGCGAAGCGCGCGAGGCCGATCGTGAACGCCTCGAGGCGTTCGCCGCACGCCTCGAAGCGCACGAGGCCGAATTGCTCGCGTTGACCGAGCGGGTCGATACGAACGCCACGACGAGCCTCGAGCTCGCGCGCGTCGTCGACGAACGACTGAAGGCGCTGGCGGCCGAGGCCACCTCGCTCGCTTCGCAGGCCCGCCGGCTCGAGCAGGAGATCGGCGGCCTTCCGGTCGCGACCCTCGACCGCTTGCGACGGGTCCTCGAGGCGCACGTCGAGACCTCCGAAGCCTCTGCGGGCCCGGTGCCGACGCCGGGCACGAGGCCGAGCGCCGGCGGGACGTAGGGCCGAAGCGCCGATCCGCCCGGGACGACCCGGAGCCCGAGAAACCTGCTACTGCTGAGCGACGTCGGAGCGCGCTGGAGTGCTTCGTGCCATCCGGAGTCGCATCGTGTCGCACCTGCCGCGCGTCGAACGCTTCGTCGCGATCGGAGACAGCCAGACCGAGGGCCTGCACGACTACCACCGCGACGGGACCCCGCGCGGCTGGGCCGACCGTTTCGCGGAAGCGATCGCTCGCCAGCATCCCGACCTGCGCTACGCGAACCTCGCCGTGCGCGGCAAGCGGACCGCGGAGATCCGCGCGACGCAGATCGAGCCGGCCCTCGCACTCGCGCCGGACGTCGCCTCGGTCATGTGCGGCGTGAACGACGTCATCCGACCGGGCGCAGACCTCGACGCCGTCGCCGAAGACCTCGAAGGCATGGTCGCCTCGCTCGCCGGGATCGGCTGCCGCGTGCTCGTCGCGACCTTCCCGCTCCCGACGACGGGCCTGACCGCGCGGGTCGCCCCGGCGCTGCAAGCGCTCAACGTCCGTGTCCGCGAAGCCGCCGCCCGTCACGGCGCGCTCGTCGCCGAGCTCGAGCCGCTGCCCATGGCTGCGGACCTCCGCCTCTGGGCCGACGACCGGATCCACCTGAACCCGGAGGGCCACGCCCGACTCGCGGCCGCCATGCTCTCGACCCTCGCGCAGGACGGCGACACGTCCTGGCAAGCCGAGCTCCCCGCCGCGCGCCCCGCCGGCCCGCTCCGCACGGCGGCGAGCGAAGCGAAGTGGATCGCGAGCTACGTCGTGCCGAAGATCGGCCGCCTGGTCCGCGGCGTGTCGTCCGGGGATGGCCGCGTGGCGAAGCGGCCTTCGCTCCTCCCCGTGCAGGCGGAGGCCGACGCGGAGCCGGTCGCGCCGGCGAGCGCGAACCGCAACTGATCGATGCGCCCGAGCGCCGTCGAGCGCGCCGAAAAAACGCGCACGGCCGGGCAGTTGGCGCGATTCGGACTCGCGATCGAGCCGGCTTTCGTTACCCTCGGCTGCCGCGGAGAGGTGGCCGAGTGGCTGAAGGCGCGCCCCTGCTAAGGGTGTATAGGGTAACCCCCTATCGAGGGTTCGAATCCCTCCCTCTCCGCCACCGCAGCGCCCCGCGACCGCGTGCGACGAGCGCGTCCGGCGCGTAGAGCGCCGCCCTCGACGTCCGGTCCCGTCCGCGATCCCCGGGATCGCTCGCACCCGCGCGCGAGCCACGTCGACCCCGTCCGCTTGCCGAGAAGCGGGCTCGCGAGAATCGGCTGCCTGACAGGCCGCGCGCGTTCGCCGGTCGCTGGGGCATGCCCCCTCTCGCCGCCCCGCTACTCCTTCTTCCGAAACACCAGTACGTGCTGGATCGGCAGGAAGTCGAGGGTCTCTTCCCATTCGAGGCCGATCGCTTCGATCTCCTGGATCGCCTGCTTCGCGGTCATCTTGTGGAGCCGCTTGATCGGGACGGACGGGTCCTCGCCGCGGTATTCGACGAGGACGAGGCGACCGCCGGGGCGGAGGCCGCGGACGATGGCGAGGCCGACTTCGCGGGGATGAGAGAACTCGTGGTAGGCGTCGACGATCAGGACGAGGTCGGCGGTCGCTTCGGGGATGCGCGGGTCCGACTCGGTGGCGAGGATCGGTTCGATGTTGTCGACGCCCTCGCGGGCGGAGGCGCGGCGGACGAACTCGAGCATCTCGGGCTGCAGGTCGACGGCGAGCACGCGGCCCTTCGGGACGCGCTTCGCGATCGGCAGGCTGAAATAGCCGGTACCGGCGCCGAGGTCGACGACGACGTCGTCGGGATCGAGAGGGAGGCGCTCGATCAGCAGGTCGGTCCGCTCTTCGCGGACGCGCGTGGCGCGTTCGAGCCAGTCGGCGCCGAGATGGCCCATCACGTGCGAGATCTCGCGGCCCATGTAGACGCGGCCCGTGCCGCCGCGCGTCGGCGTCCGCTCGACGTAGGGAGAAGCAGCGGAGGCGTTGGCCGCCTTTGCGCCCGTCGGCAGGTCGCTGCGTTCGGCGCCGGACAGATCGGCGACGGCCGAAGCGAGAACGCAGACCAGGAACGTGCTCATCCAGAGCCGTCGTCGCATGGCTTTCGCTCCCCCTTTGATCGGTCGACGTGCGCGTGGTCGGTCGGCGTGCGCGCCGGGCGGGACCGCGCCTCAGTCGTCCTCGCCCTGCTGGTTCTGGCTCTGGCGGATGTCGCGCATTTCTCGCCACCAGAAGGCGCCGAGGAGGAGCACGATGAAGCCGAGTTCGAAGAGCTTCGCGTCGCTCGAGTCCATGCCGCGTCCTGCGCCTCGTCGTGGGGGGCGGTCGGTGGCCAGCGATCCGGCCACCTGCGCCGCCAGGGGGTTCACCGACGAGGGTCGCGCCGTCGCAGGTCGCGCTCACGTCGCTCGATGCGCTGCCGGGCCATCTTGCGCTGGCCGACGCGCTGCGTGGCGGCGGCGAGCAGGAGCGCGGTCGCGGTGAGCAGGACGAGGGTGAAAGTCGGTTCGAAGGTCATGTCGGCCTCGGGGCGAAGGGATCCGGCGCTCTTCGGGAAATAGCTTTGGCGACGCGATTGTCCAGAAAGGTGCGGACCCTTCTTGCACGACGAGCCCCACAGCCCGTTGCCCGCGGGTCGGCCGGGTCGGCCGGGTCGGAGGGCGCACGACCGCGTCCTGTCGCGTCGACTCCCGTGCCCGCGAGTCGGTCGCCGGCGCTCGCGCGGCTAGGCTGACGGCATGGCTTCTCCTCGCCGCTCGTCCCGCCCCTCGAAGCGTCCCCGCATCGTCGTCCTCGGCGGCGGCTTCGCCGGGCTCGCCGCGGCGCAGACGCTGCGGGCCGACCGCTTCGACGTGACCCTCGTCGATCAGCGCCGCGCCTTCGAATGGCTCCCGAACATCCACGAGCTCCTCTCGGGCGTGAAGCGCCCCGAAGATCTGCGCCTGCCGCTCGATGAACTCGTCCGCCGAGCCGGCCATCGCTTCGTCCGTGACGCGGTCGTCGCGATCGACCCCGAGGCACGCGCGATCATCCCCCGGCGGCGCAAGCTTCCGCTTCCCTACGACGCGCTGATCGTCGCGTGCGGCGGCGTGGACGCGACGCGCGGCGTAGCGGGCGTCCGCGAACACGCGCACGGCTTCAAGTCCGTCGAGGAATGCGACCGCATCGGCCGGAGGCTCGCGCGACTCGGCAAGCGGCGCCGTCCGGCCGAGGTCGTGATCGTGGGCGGCGGCCTCGAAGGCGTCGAAGCACTCGGGGAGATCCTGCGCCGACCCGACGCGGCGAACCTGCACGTCACGCTCGTCGAAGCCGGCCCGCGTCTCCTCGCCGAGGCGCCGGCCTCGCTCGATCGTCACGTCCGCGCGCTCTGCGCCGACGACGCCGTGGTCTTCGAGACGAACGCCCCGGTCGCACGGATCGAAGCCGATGCGGTGGTGCTCGCCGACGGTCGAACGCGGCCGACGGATCTCACGATCTGGACCGGCGGGCCGGCGCCGCCCGACCTGCTCGCGGCGAGTCGGCTCGCGCCGGCCGACGCCTGGGCCGCCGTCGATCGGACGCTCCAGAGCAAGGACCACCCCGAGATCTTCGTCGCCGGAGACGCCGCCGAGCTGCCGACGCCGCTCGCGCGCCAGGGGTATCACGCCCTCGACATGGGGCGCTGCGCGGCCGCGAACGCGATGCGCCAGCGCGACGATCGGCCGCTGCGCGCGTTCCGTCCGTCCGAGAAGCCGATGCTGATCGCCTTCGGCGACCGTTCGACTTTTCTCGTTGCGGGGAAGCGGGTCCTCGCGGGCCTCCCGCTCGCGTCCGCCAAGGAGGCGGTCTTCGAGGTCGTCCTCG
>JBCCZJ010000059.1:0-15519 GCA_039187915.1 Myxococcota bacterium | reverse complement strand
CGATCCGGCCCGACGACCTCGTTCGTCCGAGGCCCGACGCGGGGGAAGCTCGCCTCCGCGACCGCGACCTCGCGCCGAGGCTCCCGCGCAGTCGTGAACCGACTAGTCGTCCGCCGACAGGAAGAGCTGCAACACGTACCAGAAGAGGACGGCCACCGACGCGAAGAGCGAGAGCGACGCGGCGACGTAGCGATCCTCGGGATAGTGATGGAGCACGTTCGACGTGTCGTACAGGATGGCGGCGCCGGCGAGGCCGATCATCGCCACGGAGAACCAGGTACCCATGTGGAAGCCGACGATCGTCGCGGCGACGATCGCCACGATCGCCAGAATGAAGCCGAAACGGACGAAGCTCCCGAGGAAGCTGAAGTCCTTTCGCGTCGTGAAGACGACGGCGGTGAGTCCCGCGAAGCCCAGCAGGGTCACGATCGCGGCGCTCGAGATCACGCCCGGCGCCACGGAATTCGCGATGTAGAGCAGCGGGACGAAGATGATCGCCTCGGCCAGAACGTAGGCGCCGAGCGCCATGTACTGGGAAGACATGGACTCGCTCTTGATCGCGACGTTCTGCGCCAGCCAACCGACGAGCATGAAGCCGCCGAGCACCGTGATCCAGCCGAAGGGCAGGCTCAGCAGGGTCTCGGCGATCGTGCCGGCGAGCCCCGAGCCGAAGAGCAGGAGCTCGATCCCCACGAAGGCGACGATCGCGCCCATCAGGTGGTTGTAGGTCCTGGTGATGAAGTCGGCGCGCGAGTCGGCGCCCATCTGGCCGATGGGGACGCCCATCTGGCCGGTTTCATGCGGTGCACTCATGCCACTTCACTCCTCGTGTCTCGGGCGTCGCGCCCGTCTCGGAACGTGCGAGAGAGGGTCGGCTCCCGCAGTCTTGCGTCAAGGGCCGTCCCGCGGGCGACCTCGCCGTTCGCCCTCCGCTCGGGTGTTCCCTCCGGCCGCTTGAGCACGGCCCGCGGGCGTGCCCGAGATTGCCCATCGTCTGCGATTCCCTTCGGAATCGGAACCATGCGCCGCGGCCGCCACCCCGCAGGCGTCGGTCCCCGCGGCGACGCTACTCACCGACGGCCAGATCGTCCGCCTCCTCCGAGGCCGCTTCGACCGGCACCGGACGCGCAGCCCCGCGATGGTCCCGTCGCTTCTCTCGCATCGACCGGACTTCGCGTTCGAAGACGTCCACTGCCCGGCCGAGCGCCATCTCCGGCTCATCGTCCCGTTCGTGGGCAATCAGCTCGCGGCCCTTCGCCTGGCAGCGGATCTTGGCCTCGGCAGCGCCGTGCTGATGGTGTTTGCTGCCCTCGACGTGGATCACCACGTGAATCAGGTCCTTCTGCCCTTCTCCGAGCTTGCGGATCCGGGCCTCGGCCGCCTCTCGGCGTCCCGCGTCGAGATCGGTCACGACGTGCCATTGGATGTCCATGTCAGGGGGCTCCTTCCTTCGTTTCGACCGCCTCCGGCTGGAGAACGATCTCGTAGTTCCGATAGGTCTTATCGATCGTCGCCCCCATCTTCTCGAGTGCACCGCGCATGCGATGATTGTTCTCGAGGATGAGCGAGGCCTCGCCGTAGCGATACCCCTTGGCGAGCGCGACCTCGAAGGTCTTCGCGTAGAGCGCGGCCCCGATCGGCAGCGACTGGAACTCCGGGGAGATCCCGAGCATGAAGACGCGGACGCGGTCCATCAGCTGCTTCTTGCGCAGGACGTGCACCCATCCGAAGGGAAAGATCCGACCGTTCATCCGGTGGACGACCTGATTGAAGTCGGGCAGCGTGACCGAGATTCCCGCGACCCGATCGCCGATCTCGGCGATGAAGCAGAGATCCGGATCGACGAGCTGCTTGAGCCCGGCGGCGATGAAGTCGAACTCCCGATCCGACAGCCGCACGTGTCCCCAGTTCTGCTCCCATGCCTCGCCGTAGATCTCGCGCACCTTCTCCATGTCTGCGTCCCAGCGCGACGGGTCGATGGATCGGATCGCGAGCTCTGGATGCCGCGAGAGCAGCCGCTTCGAGACCCGGATCATCTTCTGCATCCCGGGCATCTCGGCGTCGCAGTGGTACGCGTACCAGTCCATCGCCTTGCGCAGGCCGATCGCCTCGTAGACCCGGGGGTACCACCGCGCGTTCCACGGATTCGCGACCATCGGCGGGTCGTCGAAGCCGTCGACGATCAGCGCGAACTCATGGTTCGTCGTAAAATTGAAGGGTCCGATCGCCCGGGTCATCCCCTGGTCGATCAGCCACTCGCGGGCGGCACCGAGGAGCGCACCCGCGACTTCGACGTCGTCGACGAATTCGAAGAAACCGAAGAAGGCCGTACCCGGCTCGTGCGCCTGATAGGTCCCGTCGATCGAAACCCCGATCGTCCCGACGTCCCGCCCGTCCTTTCGCGCCACGAAATAGGCGGGGCGGGCGTCGTCGAAGTAGGGATTGTGCGCCGGGTCGAAGAAACGCTTGCGCTCGAAATAGAGCGGCGGGACCCAGTTCGGCTCGCCTTCGTAGATGGTGAACCAGGTCCGGACGAAGCGTTCGGTCTCTCGCGGAAGCGAGACCTCCACCACTTCGACAGATCCCATTCACACCTCCGGGCCGCGATCACAGGCCCCTCGGGAGAATGTAGAGCAAGCGACGGAGCGGCGCCGCGAGAGAGGCCGGGACCGTCGCAACCCCCTGGATCCGCTCCGTTCTCCCTCTTGCCACGTCGCCGCCACGAAATCGTCACACCCGGACGCTATTTCCCGTGCTCGCGCATGAGGCGCGTTCGGAGGACTCCTGCATGGCCAGCGCGGTGGTGCCGGCGATCGGTCGCGAAGTCGACGGGCTGCGTCAGCTCGCTCTCCGCATGGGCGGACTCGCCGAGGACATCCTCGACAAGAGTCTGCGCGCGCTCTGGCAGCGGGACGCGCATCTCGCGAGCGAGGTCGTGTCCGACGATCTCGAGATCGATCGGATCGATGTCGAGATCGACGCGGCCGTGCTGAACATCCTGGCGTTGCGCGCCCCGGTCGCCGCCGACCTCCGTCAGACCCTCGCCATCAAGAGCATCGCGACGGACCTCGAGCGGATCGGAGATCTCGCCCGGAACATCGCGGCCTGCGCCGGTCGGCTCGCCGAGCGGGAGCCCCTCGTCCCACCCGTGCTCCTACGCGAGCTGGCGGACGGCAGCCGTCGGGCACTCGGCCGCGCCCTCCAGGCCTTCGCGGACCTCGACCCGGAGCTCGCCCTGAACGTCGTCGGCGGGGACGATCCGATCGACGACGTCGAGGCCCGCGTGATCCGCGAATCCATCGGGCGCATCCAGTCGGCCCCGTCGGCCTCACGCCAGGAGCTCGACTGGATCTTCGTCGCGAAGCACCTCGAGCGCGTCGCGGACCACGCCACGAACATCGCCGAGGAAGTCGTGCTCGTGACCCGCTCCGTGAATCTGAAGCACGCGGCCAGACTCGCGGACTAGCGAAGCCCGCCAACACGTCTACGCTCAGTCGCGAACGGAGAGAGCCCCCACGGCATGTCGCAGAACATCCTGGTCGTCGACGACGAACCCGACATCCTCGAACTCACGCGCTTCGCCCTCTCGCAGGACGGATTCGACGTGGAGACCGCCGCCACCGGGGAACAGGCCCTCGAGCAGCTGCGCCGCCGGCGTCCGGACCTGGTGGTCCTCGATCTGATGCTGCCGGACCGGCCCGGAACCGAGGTCTGCAGGACGATGCGGAGCACGCCGGATCTCGCGGACGTCCCGGTCATCATGCTGACGGCGCGATCGGACGAAGTGGACCGGATCGTGGGCTTCGAGCTCGGCGCCGACGACTACGTGACGAAGCCGTTCTCGCCGCGGGAGCTCTGTCTGCGCGTCAAGGCGATTCTACGGCGCGGTCGTCCGAGCGACGTCGTCCCGGAACAGCTCACGCTCCACGACCTGAGTCTCGACGTCGAGCGTCATCAGTGCACCTATCGCGGCGAGTCGGTGGCGCTCACGGCGAAGGAGTTCCTGCTCCTGACCGCGCTGATGCGAAGGCCGGGGCGCGTCCTGACGCGAGAACGGCTGCTCGAGGACGTCTGGGGCGAGGGCATCGCCGTCACCCACCGGACGGTCGACACCCACATGAAGCGCCTGCGCGAGAAGCTCGGCGCGGCCGGGGACCTGATCGACACCGTACGCGGCGTCGGCTACCGCTTCCAGGAGTGAAGCGACTCCACCGCAAGATCTTCGCCCTTTCCGCGGCCGTCACGATCAGCCTCGCGCTGGCCGCGGCCATGATCGCACCGGCGGGCGCCCTCGGCGGGCTCGGGTTCTCCAAGCTCGCTCTCCTCGCCCTCGCCGCGGCCTTCCTTCTCTCGTGGCTCGTCACGCGGATGGCGCTCTCGCCCCTCGAGCGGGTCCACGAATTCGCTGGCCGCCTCGCCGCCGGCCGTCGGGACCAGCGACTGCTCTGGTCCTACGGCGACGAACGGGACGCCACCGCCATCGCGCTCAACCGCGCCGCCGACCGGCTCATGCGCGAGATCGACGACGCGAATCGCGAAGCCCAGCAGCTCGAGACCGTGCTCTCGGCGATGCTGGAAGGCGTACTCGTCCTCGACACACAGGACCGGATCGTTCTCGTGAACCCGGGCTTCCGAGAGCTCTTCGGAGCCTGGGGCCCCGTCCGCGATCGCACCGTGATCGAAGTGACGCGGCAAACGGAGGTCGACGACCTGCTGGCGGAGGCGAAGGCGACGCGTGAGGCCGTGATCCGAGACGTCGTGCTTCGCGGTGCGACCGACCGAACGCTGCTCGCCCATGCGATCCGCTTTCCCGCCGAGGGGCCGCCGGCGGGGACGGTCGCCGTCTTCCAGGACGTGACCGAGGTGCGGCGCGTCGACAAGGTCCGACGCGACTTCATCGCGAACGCGAGCCACGAGCTGCGGACGCCGCTCACGTCGATCCAGGGCTTCGCCGAGACGCTGGAGGCCGGCGACCTCGCGCCCGCGGACGCCGAGCGCTGTCTCGAGACGATCCTGCGCAACGTCTCGCGCATGCGCGATCTGATCGACGACTTGATGGAGCTCTCGCGGATCGAGAACGACGCCGACTCGATCGAGCGCGCGCGTGTCGACGTCGTCCGACTCGCGCGGGAATCGATCGTCGATCTCGCCAAGCGCCTCGCCAGCGCCGAGATCGAAGCCGAGCTCGTGACCGAGGTCGCCCCGGACGCCTGGTGCGATCGCAGCGCGTTGCACCACGTGCTCGAGAACCTCCTCACGAACGCGATCCGCTACACCGACGCCGGCGGCCGGATCCGCGTCGCGATCGAAGCGAAGGCCGAGCTGCTCGAGGTGAGCGTCGAGGACACCGGGATCGGCATCCCCGAGAAGAGCCGCGACCGCATCTTCGAACGTTTCTACCGCGTCGACGCGGCACGCTCGCGGGCCGTCGGCTCGACGGGACTCGGCCTCGCCATCGTCCGGCATCTGGTCCAGGCCATGGGCGGCACGATCCGCGTCGAGAGCGAACTCGGCGTGGGCTCGCGCTTCGTCTTCACGCTCCCCCGGGCGCGCGACGACGAGGGCGCCGCGGACTGACTCCGCGGCACCCTTTCCGTCGTCTCCGGCCCGCTCGGCTCAGTCGCGGAAGACGAGCTTCTCGCCGCTCGGGTCGAGGTCCGCGCGGACCGTCGTGCCTTCGACGAAATCCCCTTCGAGGATCCGCATGGCGAGCGGATCCTGGACCTCGCGCTGGATCAGACGCTTGAGCGGACGTGCCCCGTACTGGGGGTCGTAGCCGCGCCGCGCAAGGAACCCCCGCGCCGCGTCCGAGAGTTCGAGCGCGAGACGCCTCTCCTCGAGTCGCGCCACGAGCTGGCCGAGCTGGATGTCCAGGATCGATCCGATCTGGTCCTCGCGAAGCGCGTGGTAGATCACGACGTCGTCGACCCGGTTCAGGAACTCCGGCTTGAAGTGGCCTCGCAGCGCATCCATCACGCGCCTCCGCATCTCCTCTTCGTCCTCCACGCCGAGGGACACGATGTGCTCGCTGCCGAGATTGGAGGTCATGATCAGGACCGTGTTCGTGAAGTCGACCGTGCGCCCCTGGCCGTCGGTGAGTCGACCGTCGTCGAGGATCTGCAGGAAGACGTTGAACACGTCCGGATGGGCCTTCTCGATCTCGTCGAAGAGGACCACGCTGTAGGGCCGACGCCGGACCGCTTCGGTCAGCGCCCCGCCCTGGTCGTAGCCGACGTAACCGGGAGGCGCCCCGACCAGACGCGACACCGCGTGCTTCTCCATGAACTCGCTCATGTCGATCCGCACCATCGCCTGCTCGTCGTCGAAGAGAAACTCCGCGAGCGCACGAGCGGTCTCGGTCTTGCCCACGCCGGTCGGGCCGAGAAAGAGGAAAGAACCGATCGGTCGGTTCGGGTCCTGGAGTCCGGCACGCGCGCGACGCACCGCATTCGACACGGCGCCGAGCGCTTCTTCCTGTCCGATCACGCGGTCGCCGAGGCGCGATTCCATGCCGAGGAGCTTCGCCTGCTCGCCCTCGAGCATCTTCGAAACCGGCACGCCGGTCCACTTCGAGACGATCTCGGCGATCTCGTCGCTCGTGACCTCTTCGGAGAGGACGCTCCCCTGCGCCTGGAGCGTCTCGAGCTCCTTCTGCTTCTCACCGATCTCGTTCTCGAGCTCGACGAGCTTGCCGTAGCGGAGCTCCGCCGCGCGCTCGAGGTCGCCGGCGCGTTCCGCCCGCTCGTAGTCGGCGGTCAGGGTCTCGCGCCGCTCCTTCGCTTCGCGCACGCCGGCGATGAGGGCCTTCTCGACCTCCCAGCTGCCCTTCAGCGCGTCCGACTGCTCGCGCAGCTCCGCGATCTCCGCCTCGACGGCGGTCAGGCGCTCCTGGCTCGCGACATCATCCTCCTTCTTGAGGGCCTCGCGCTCGATCTCGAGCTGGGTCCGCTTGCGCTCGAGCTGGTCGAGCTCCTCCGGCATCGAGTCGACCTGCACGCGCACGCGGCTCGCCGCCTCGTCGACGAGGTCGATCGCCTTGTCCGGGAGGAACCGGTCGGTGATGTAGCGGTGGGAGAGCGTCGAGGCCGCGACGAGGGCCGCGTCCTGGATGCGCACGCCGTGATGAACCTCGTAGCGCTCCTTCAGACCGCGCAGGATCGAGATCGTGTCTTCGACGCTGGGCTCGCCCACGAAGACGGGCTGGAAGCGGCGCGCGAGGGCCGCGTCGCCTTCGACGTACTTCCGGTACTCGTCGAGGGTCGTCGCGCCGATACAGCGGAGCTCGCCGCGGGCGAGCGCCGGCTTCAACATGTTCGCCGCGTCCGCCGAGCCTTCGGCGTTGCCGGCACCCACGATCGTGTGGAGCTCGTCGATGAAGAGGATGACCTGGCCGGCGGCCTCCTCGACCTCACGCAGCACGGCCTTCAGTCGGTCCTCGAACTCGCCGCGGTACTTGGCGCCCGCGATCAACGAGCCGATGTCGAGGGATACGACGCGGCGATTCTTGAGCGATTCCGGCACGTCGCCCGCGATCACGCGCAGGGCGAGCCCCTCCGCGATCGCAGTCTTGCCGACGCCAGGTTCGCCGATCAGCACGGGGTTGTTCTTGCTGCGACGAGACAGGACCTGGACGACGCGGCGGATCTCCTCGTCGCGCCCGATCACGGGATCGAGCTTGCCCGTCCGGGCCTGATCGGTCAGGTCCGTGCCGAACTTCTCGAGCGCCTGGTACTTCGATTCGGGATCCGGATCGGTGATCTTCGCGCCGCCGCGAATGGACTGGAGCGCCTGGAGGATCCCGTCGCGGGTCACGCCCGCGCCGCGCAGCGTCCGGCCGACGGCGTCCTGCTCGTCCTTCGCCATCGCGAGGAGCAGGTGCTCCGTCGAGACGTACTCGTCGCCCATGCCGTCCGCCTCGTCGAAGGCGGCCTGAAGAACGCGCGAGGCGGCGGGGCCCATCTGGGGCTGCGCGCCGCCGGTCACCTTCGGCTGCTGCTCGAGGAGCCGTTCGGCCTCGGCCGAGACGGCATCGAGGGAGACCCCGAGCTTCTGGAGCACGGGGATCGTGCTGCCTTCGGGCTGCGCGAGCAACGCGACCAGCAGATGCGTCGGTTCGAGGGTCTGGTGTCCCCGCGCGCTGCACTGGTTCTGCGCTTCCTGCAGCGCTTCCTGGCTCTTGATCGTCAGCTTGTCGAAGCGCATCGGCGCACCTCCTCCACGCCCTCTTGCCGGGCGACGCGAGGGAGATGGGCGCGCGGAACGGCATGTCAAGCGCGGGACCGAGAATCCCCTTCGAGGGGGCGCTGAGCGCGCGCTGAACGCCTCGGGAGCGGCGCGCGGACCTAGATCTCGAACTGGAGCGACGCCCGCTCCTTCAGGACCGGCGTCAGGCGCTCCTGGATGAAGGCCACGTGGTCCGGGTGGTCCGCGTAGGTGCGGAAGTGGTCGGGGGTCTCGAAGTCGGCGACGACGGCGAAGTCCCAGGTGCCGTCCCGGAGACCCAGATCGGCGCCGTAGGTGTAGGCCGAAATCGCCTCGATCGTCTGGGCGAGGAGGAAGAGCCCCTCCTCGAGGTGCTCGACGGTGCCTTCCGGCGCGTCGTCTTTCAACGTGAACATCGCGATGTGTCGGATCATCTGGAGTCTCCGGTCCGCCTAGCGTCCGATCTTCCGGTGCTTGAAGCTCTGGCTCTTCGCCCCGCCCTTCTCCGCCCAGCGCTTCTCGCGCTGCTCCACGTAGAAGTCCCACGAGCCGGAGCAGAACTCGATCGTCGCATCGCCTTCGAAGCCCAGGATGTGGGTCGCCACGCGGTCGAGGAAGTAGCGGTCATGGGTGATCACGATCGCGCAGCCCGGATACTCGGACAGCGAGTCTTCGAGGACGCGCAGGGTCATCAGGTCGAGGTCG
Organism: Myxococcota bacterium; assembly: GCA_039187915.1. Classification (GTDB taxonomy): domain Bacteria; phylum Myxococcota_A; class UBA9160; order UBA9160; family UBA4427; genus UBA4427. The sequence continues at coordinate 6,612 of JBCCZJ010000059.1, read as the reverse complement.
TTCGTCGGCTCGTCCAGGATGATGAAGTTCGAGGGCTTGCGGAGCATCTTCGCGAGCTGGAGCCGGTTCCGCTCCCCGCCGGAGAGACGCCCGACCTCGGTCTGCTGGATCGATCCGCTGAACAGGAATCGGGCCAGGTAATGGCGGACCGAGAGCGTCTTGTCGCCGTACTCGATCACGTCGGAGCCGTCGGCGACCTCGTCGTAGACCGTGAGTTCGTCGCGCAGGGTCTGCCGGGTCTGGTCCACGTAACAGAAGTTCGTGGTCTCCCCGACCTCGATCGTGCCGCCGTCCGGGGTCTCGCGGCCGACGATCATGTTGACCAGGGTCGTCTTCCCGAGGCCGTTGGCGCCGGTGATGCCGACGATCGCGCCCGGCGGCATGTCGAAGTCGAAGCCGTCGAGCAGGACCTTGCCGTCGAAGGACTTCTGTACGCCCCGCATCGAGACGACCTTGCTCCCGAGCCGAGGGCCGAAGGGGATCCGCAGGTCGAGCTCGTCGGCGGGCTGGATCCGGCTGGCCTTCTCGACGAGGTCGTCGTAGGCCGCGATCCGGGCCTTCGACTTCGTGCGCCGCGCCGCGGGCGTCGAGCGGATCCACTCGAGCTCCCGTGCGACGGCCTTCAGCAGGTTCGCATCGGTGCGGTCCTGGATCTCCTGCTGCTTCTCCTTGGCCTCGAGGAAGTCCGAGTAGTTGCCCTCGTAAGAGCGGATCTCGCCGTGGAAGACCTCGAGCATGCGGTTCGCCACGCGATCGAGGAAGTAGCGATCGTGCGTCACGAGCGCGTAGGTCCCCGAGTATCCGGCCAGGAAGTTCTCGAGCCAGGCGACCGTGTCCGCGTCGAGGTGGTTCGTAGGCTCGTCGAGGATCAGCACGTCGGGCTGCGCGAGGAGCTCCTTGCAGAGCGACACGCGCCGACGTTCCCCGCCCGAGAGCGAGGCGATGTCGCGATCGCCCGGCGGCAGGCGGAGCGCGTCCATCGCCGCCTCGATCCGGGCGTCGAGCGCCGCCGGATCCATCGCATCCATCGCTTCGAGCTGGCCCTGGACGTCGCCCTGCTCCTCGAGGAGCTCGTCCATCCGCTCCTGGTCTTCCATCACGGCCGGATCTTCCCACGCCTTCAGGATCTCGTCGTAGCGCGCGAGGAGCCCGCGGACCTCTCCGACGGCCTCCTCGACGTTCTCGCGGACGTTCTTGTCGAAGTCGAGCTCCGGCTCCTGAGAGACGTAACCGACGGTCGCCCCCTTTGCGATGTGGAAGTCGCCTTCGTACTCGCCGTCGCGACCGGCCAGGATCTTCATCAGCGTCGACTTGCCGACGCCGTTCACGCCGAGCACGCCGACGCGGTCGCCGGGCATCAGACTGAACGACGCGCCCTTCAGGATCTGACGATCCCCGAAGCGACGGCCGAGCGCTTTCGCGATCAGGATCGGCTGGCCGGGATTGAGTCCCTTCATGACGGGTTCCTTCCGCGGCTCAGCCGAGCGCGGCTTCGATCTCTTGCTTCACTTCGGGCGCGCAGGGCTCGGTCGGCGGCGAGAAACGCGCGACGATCCGGCCGTCCTTGCCGACGAGGAACTTCGCGAAATTCCAGGCGACGTCGCCCGCGCCGTCGGGCTTCGTGTCCTCCGCCGTCAGCCACCGGTAGAGCGGATCTGCGCCGTCGCCGTTGACGTCGACCTTCGAGAACATGGGGAAGCCGACGCCGTAGTTCGTTTCGCAGAACGAGGCGATCTCGCCCTCGGTCCCGGGTTCCTGCGCGCCGAACTGGTTACAGGGGAAGCCGAGCACCTCGAAACCCTTGTCGCGGTACTCGTCATAGAGACGCTGGAGTCCGTCGTACTGGGGCGTGAGGCCGCACTTCGAAGCGACGTTGACCACGAGGCAGACCTTGCCCTCGAAGCTCGAAAGAGCGCAGTCGTCGCCGCGAATCGTCTTGGCGGAAAAATCGTGAAGCGTGCTCATCTGGGTTCCTGATCCGTTTCGTTGTCGTTGCAAAGCCGACGCCCTCCCCTTCCCCGTCGACTCCCCCCTGACGGGCGGACGCTCGGCGAGCGAGCCGTCGGCGACGGGCGATCGTCAGCGGGAAAGCGCGCGTGAGACGATCTCGTACACGTCCTTGGAGAGTTCTCCGCGCTGGGCGACCCGCTCGAGCTGCGCCTGGATCTTCGCCTGGCGGTCGTCGTCGTAGCGACGCCAGTCGTTGAAGATCGAAGCCATCCGGGAGGCGACCTGCGGGTTGGAAGCATCGAGCGCGAGGACGTTGTCCGCGAGGAACACGTAGCCCTCGCCCGAGGCGTCGTGGAACCGTACCTGATTCCCGGAGCAGAAGGCACCGACGAGGGAGCGCACGCGGTTGGGATTCGTCAGCGAGAAGTCCGGGTGGGCCGCGAGCTCGCGCACGCGGTCCAGGGTATCCGCGCGCGTCGAGGTCGCCTGGATCGTGAACCACTTGTCGAGCACGAGCGGATCGTTCTTCCAGCGGTCGTAGAAGGCCGCGATCACGTCGTCCCGCCGGGCGTGCGTCTGGTCCGCCAGGACCACGAAGGCCGCCTGGGCGTCCGTCATGTTGTCCGCCGAGGAATACTGGTCCCAGGCGGCTTCGATCGCTGCCGGCTCGCCCCCCGCGACCCGCAGGCGCAGCAGCACGTTCCGCAGGCGGCGGCGGTCGATCTGATCCTTCTCGTGGGCGTAGGGCCCGGTCGGCGCGAGGGCCTCCCAGGTCGTCGCCACCGCGTCCCGGTGGTCGGCGGCGAGGGCCACGGTCATGGCTTCGCGGGCCGCGTGGATCGCGTCCGGGCGGATGACGTCCATCTCCTGGGCGATGACCCGTTCCGCCGGCAGCACCAGGGCCTGCGCGCGCAGAGAGCCGTCCAGCCGATCGTCGGCGAGCACGCGCCCCCAGGCGGCCGAGAACTCGGGGTCGAGGACGAAGGTCTCGCCCGCGTGGACGCGCTCCGCCGCTTCCACCAGCAGCTCGAGCGCCAGCTGCTGCCCCGCGTCCCAGCGGTTGAAGGGGTCGACGTCGTGCGCCATCTGGAGGGCGAACGCCGCCTTGCTGCGCTCCATCTCGAGCTTGACCGGCGCAGAAAAGCCTCGCAGCAGCGAGGGCACCGGCGCTTCGACGAGGCCGGTGAAGACGAAGGTCTGCTCCGCCTCGGTCAGCTCGAGCACGCGCTCGGTCGCGTTCCCACCGTCTTCGCCGGCGAGCACCACGGGCAGCGCCCGTCCGTCCGCGCCGAGCAGGCCGATCCGGATCGGCATGTGGAGCGCCGCCCGATCCGCCGCGCCCGCGATCTCGAAGGCGGTCTCCGGATAGTCCTGCGTGAGCGTCAGTCGATACTCCCCGGCCGCCGCGTCGAAGTCGCCGCGGGCGCGCAGCCGCGGCGTCCCGGCCTGTAGATACCACCGCTCGAATTGCCCGAGATCCTTGCCGGTCGCGTCCGCCATCGCGAACCGGAAGTCGTCGCAGGTGACCGCCTGCCCGTCGTGGCGGTCGAAGTAGAGGTCCATGCCCTTCCTGAAGCCGTCGCGCCCCAACAAGGCGTCGTACATGCGGATGATCTCGCTGCCCTTCTCGTAGACCGTGGCGGTGTAGAAGTTGTCCATCGAGATGTAGGACTCGGGCCGGATCGGATGGGCCATCGGCCCCTCGTCTTCCGGGAACTGCCGGGCGCGGAGCTGCTTCACGTTCGCGATCCGGACGACCGCCTCGCTCGTCATGTCCTCGCTGAAACGCTGGTCGCGGAAGACCGTGAGGCCCTCCTTGAGCGTCAGCTGGAACCAGTCGCGACACGTGACCCGATTGCCGGTCCAGTTGTGGAAGTACTCGTGACCGATCACGGCCTCGATCGCCTCGAAGTCGTCGTCGGTCGCCGTCTCGGGAAGCGCCAGGACGTACTTCGAGTTGAAGACGTTGAGCCCCTTGTTCTCCATCGCGCCCATGTTGAAGTCGCCGACCGCCACGATCATGTAGATGTCGAGGTCGTACTCGAGGCCGAACTCGTCCTCGTCCCACTTCATGGCGCGCTGCAGACTGTGCAGCGCGTGCTCGCACTGGTCGATGTTCTGCGGCTCGACCCAGATCTCCAGCTTCACCTCGCGGCCGGAGGCCGTCGTGTAGGTCCCCGCGTGACAGCGGAGATCCCCGGCGACGAGTGCGAAGAGGTAGCTGGGCTTCGGGAACGGATCCTCCCAGGCGACGCGGTGGCGGCCGTTGCCGAGATCCTCCTCCGCCGTACGGTTGCCGTTCGACAGGAGCACCGGGTAGCGCTCGCGCTCCGCCTCGATCGAGACCGTGTAGCGCGCCATCACGTCGGGGCGGTCGAGGAAATACGTGATGCGGCGGAAGCCCATCGCCTCGCACTGGGTGCAGAAGTTTCCGCTCGACTTGTAGAGCCCGGAGAGCGCCGTATTCGTTTCGGGATGGATCGCGACGACCGTGCGCAGCTCGAAGCGCGCGGGCGGCGCATGGAGGGTCAGCCCGTCGTCCGTCACCTGGTAGTCGGACTCGGGCAGCACCTGCCCGTCGACCTCGATCGCCCGCAGCTCGAGCGCGTCGCCGTCGAGCACGAGGGGTGGCGTCTCCCCGGCCGGCGCGTCCTCGCGCCGTCGCACGGACAGACGCGCCTCGACCGTCGTCTCGTCCTCGCCGAGATCGAAGGCGAGATCGACCGTGTCGATCAGGTAGTCGGGTACGCGGTAGCTGCTCCGCAGGACCGTTTCGGGCTTGCCGCCGCTGTTTCCGCCGCTCATCCAGGATCCCCCCAAGTTTCCGCGCGCAAAGTAGAAATTGGCGATTGAGGGTGCAAGGCAGTAGCGTGCGGCAGCGTGCGGGAAGGGGGTTCGCCAGGCATGACCGAAGGCCTTCGGAACGTCCGCGAGGGCGCCCGGGCGGGGCGCGAGGCGGCGAGGAGGCCGTTCGCGGCGCTGTTCCTCCTGCTCCTCACCCTCTCGGGCTGCGCCACCGACGACCGCCTCTTCGACGCGATCGGGGCTCCGCCGCTCCGGGTCGGGGTGTCTCCCGACTACCCGCCGGTCATCTTCGAGCGCGACGGCACCCTGCTCGGGATCGAGGCGGACCTGGCGCGCCGGGCCGGCGAGGCCCTCCGACGTCCGATCGAGGTCGTCCGCATCCCCTTCCCCGACCTGATCGACGCGCTCCTGGCGGGCGAGATCGACGTCGTGATGAGCGGGCTCTCGATCACCCCGGAGCGGGCCGCGCGCGTCCAGTTCACGGTCCCCTACATGGAGGTCGGGCAGCTCGCGATGATCCGCAAACGCGACATCGCGCGCTTCGGCCGGCCGAACACGATCCGCCGGGCCGGGGCCCGGGTCGGCTACCAGCGGGCGACGACGGGCGAGCGCTATGTCGCCGAGGCCCTGCCCTTCGCCGAGAGCTTCGCCTTCGACTCGGTCGAGGACGGCCTGCGCAGCCTCCGCGCGGATCGCGTCGACTTCTTCGTCCACGACGCGCCGACGATCTGGCAGCTCGCGGGCGGCCTCGATCACCGTGACCTGATCGGTCTCTACCGGCCGCTCACGAAGGAGGCGCTCGCGTGGGCCGTGCGGCGCGAGGACCAGCAGCTCCGCGCCGTGCTCGACGCGACCCTTTCCCACTGGCGGCGCGAGGGCATGATCGAGCCGATCGTCCAGCGCTGGATCCCGGTCCGCGTCATCCGCTGAGCAGGCGGGCGCCCCCGTCCGGCCGCCGGGCGTCAGCGCTTGCGATAGCGGATCGCCTGCCGCGCGAGCGTCCGGATCACGGCCGCCGTCGGATGACTGCGACGCGCCGCCTCGAGCAGCGCCATCGCCTCGCGGCCCCGCTTGCGCTCCAGCAGGATCTCGACGGCCCCGACCCAGGCGTCGAGATCGGCCGGGACGCGCTCCGCCGCTTCCTTGTAGAGGGCGAGCGCCGCGTCGGTCCGGCCGCGCAGCCGCTCGTGATGGGCGGCCGCCATGAGCGCGCGCCCGAGCAACGGACCGAGCCCGCGCCGATTCGGGTCGAGGCTCGCGAGCGCCCGCGCCGCCGCGAGCGCCGGCGCGGCCTGCTTGCGAGCGATGCGCTGCGACACCGCGAGCTCGAGGGCCTCGGCGTAGGTCTCGCGCGCCGCGCCGGCGAAGCGGGCGGAGTCGACCTTCGACAGCGAGCCGAGGCTGCGCAGCGCGGCCGCGGCGTCCCGACCGGAGAGCTGCGCGGCGGCCTGTCCGTGCCAGGCGCGGGCATCGCGGTCGTCCACGCGCAGCGCCTCCGCGAAGTGGGTCTTCGCGCTCCGCCAGTCCCCGGCTTCGAGGGCGGTCCAACCCTGGTCGGTCGGCGTCGGCGGAGGGCCGCTGGCGCAGCCGGCGAGGACGAGTCCGAACGCAGCGACGCAGGCCGCGACCAGCGCGATGGGAACGGGAGACGGTGAGACCTTCGACGCAGACGACATGGGCGATCCTCCTTCTGGTAGGAAGCGATCTCCCGACATCGGCCTCGCGCCGAAGGCGCTTGAGGCCTGGCGCGGTCAGCCGGTGCGCGCGCCCTGGACGGAGCCCGGCGTCGTCAGCATCCGTTCGAAGATCCGGACCATGGTCTCCACCTCGTCCATGGGCACGAACTCCCGGGACGTG
>JBCCZJ010000058.1:0-15569 GCA_039187915.1 Myxococcota bacterium | reverse complement strand
TAGTAGTCGGGGCTGGTGTTGCCCGTCGGCACGTAGACGAGGTTGCGGTCGGGATCCGCCGACAGCGCCGTCCAGGCGTTCGAGGTCCCGCGCCGATACGCGCCGGTCTGCGTCGTGACCTCGCCGGGCACGAGGGCGTTCCAGGCCCAGAGCCGCTTGCCGGTCCGCGCCGAGTACGCCCGCACGACGCCGCTCGGGGCGTCGACCCGGCGGTTGTCGAGGACCATCGAGCCCGTCACGATCCGATCGCCGAGCACCACCGGCGGCGACGTCACGCCGTACTCGCCCGGCGCCACCTCGCCGATCCCTTCGGTGAGATCGACGGTCCCGCCGTCTCCGAAGTCCGGGCACGGCTCGCCGGTCGCGGCGTCGAGCGCGATCAGGCGCGCGTCGATCGTGCCCGTGAAGATCCGCGTCGCGCAGAACGACCCCGCCGCCGCGCGCGCATCGGTCCAGGCGCTCACGCCGCGGCAGTTCAACAGGTACTGGCCCGCGAGACTGACCTCCGGATCGAATTTCCAGCGTTCTTCGCCGGTCTCCGCGTCGAGGGCGATCACCTTGTTGAAGGGCGAACAAACGAAGAGCGTGTCGTCGACGAGGATCGGCGTGTTCTGGAACGTGGTCGACGCCGGCGTGCCGTGCGCGCCCACCTCGCCGAGGGTGCCCGCGAGGATGTCGCCGTGGCGGTAGGTCCAGGCCACCTCGAGGCTGCCCACGTTGTCCGGCGTGATCTGGTCGAGCGGCGAATGGCGCTGGCCGCCGGCGTCTCCGCCGTAGCTGCCCCAGCCGGCGACGACGTCGCTCGCGTTCGGTGGGCCGGTTCGCGCGTCTTCACAGCCGACGAGGGAGAGCGCGAGCAGGAGGAACGGGACGAGACGGAATCGGGGCATCGGGAGATCCTGTGATCACCGCACCAGCGGCGCGGGGCCCGCAGTCTAGATCGGTCCCCTCCCGGCGCTACTCGTCGAGGGGCGACGCCCGGCCGGCGGGATCGAAGAGCCTGCGCTGGGCGTAGTGCGTGTCGAGATGCTCGTGCACCTCCGCGATCCGGTCGTCTCGAATCGTGAAGACGAAGACGTACTGGTTCCGATACGGCGCGCCCGCCGCCGTCGTGGCCCGCAGCGTCATTTCCACGAAGACCCGGTCGGCGGAGGCGGCCCGGGCCACGGGCCGGATGTCGAGGCTGCCCGCCTGGTAGAGGCCGATCCCGCTCCCCATGCCCGCGAGCACCGCCGCCCGGCCGACCCACGGCCCCGGCAAGGGCGAGCTCTGCGGCGTGCGCCAGACCACGTCGTCCGTGAAGAGCGCGCCGATCTCGGGATCCCCGGCCGCGACCGCCTCGAAGTAGCGGTCGATCAGCGCCAGATTGTCGCGCTCGAGGGCCGCGCCGGATCGGGATTCGGACATGCGCTTACGATAGCCTCCGGAGCCCGACGTTCGGCCCCGACCGCTTCCCACCCTCGAGAGGACCGCCTTGCTCCGCGCGCCCCTGCTCCACTTCCTGCTGCTCGGCGGGCTGCTCTACGCGTTCCAGTCGATCGGCTCCGACGCCGAGGAGATCCCGGTCGTCGAGGTCCAGCGCAGCGCGATCGAGGAGCGCCTCGAGGTCTACCGGAACCAGATGGGACGGCCGCCGAGTCCCGCGGAGGCCCGCTCGATCGAAAAGCAGGTGGTCGACGAGGCGCTCTGGCTGCAGCAAGCCTTCGCGATCGGCCTCCACGAGGTCGACTCGGTCGTGCGCCAGCGGTTGCTCCTCAACATGCGCTTCCTCGAGGGCCAGGACGCCGACGCCAGCGAGTCCGAGCTGATCGAGCGCGCCATCGAGCTCGGCATGGACCGCAGCGACACCGTCGTCCAACGACGCCTCATCGACCGCGTCCAGGCCATCCTCCGGGCCGGGGTCCGAGCGAATCCTCCGGACGCACCCGCGCTCCGCGCTCACTACGAAGAGACCGCGGAACGCTGGCGCGAGCCCCCGCTCCTCGACCTCTCCCACGTCTATCTCTCGCGCGACCGGCGCGGAGAAGCGACGCGCGACGACGCCCGAAGGTTGCTCGGCCGCGTCGAAGGGCAGGCGCTGGATCCCGAGGCCGCGATCGCGCTCGGGGATCCATTCCTGGCGGGCCACCGGCTCCGTGGCGCCAGCCCGAATCGGATCGTGGCGCGCCTCGGCCCGCGCTTCGCGGCGGGCGTCGCCGAAGGCCCGCCCGAGGCCTGGTTCGGCCCCGTCGAGAGCGCCTTCGGGCAGCACCTGGTCTGGATCCACGCGCGCGTCGAGAGCCGGATCCCGCCCCTCGACGAGATCCGCGCGCGGGTCCTCGAGGACTGGATCGAAGGCGAGTCCCGGCGCGTCCTCCGGGAGTACATCGACCGGCGCCGGACGCGGGTCGAAGTCCGCATCCTCGACGACGTCGGCGGCCCCGACGCGGCGGCGGCACCCAGCGAAGGGCCCGCGGCCGGCTAGCGCGCCGGATCGAACCGTCGGACCCGATCTCCGTCAGTCGCCGCCCACGTGCACCACGATCGTGCGCGCACCGGGCGCGTAGCGGTGCTCCCAGAGGTAGACGCCCTGCCAGGTGCCGAGGGCGAGTCGCCCGTCCGCGACGGGAATCGAGAGCGACGTCGCGGTCAGCGCCGCCTTCACGTGCGCCGGCATGTCGTCCGGCCCTTCCAGCGTGTGGGTGAAGAGCGCGTCGTCCTCGGGCACGAGCCGCGCCAGCCAGCGCTCGAGATCCCGCCGCGCCGAGGGGTCCGCGTTCTCCTGGATCACGAGGCTCGCGGACGTGTGCTGGACGAAGAGCGTGCAGAGACCGTCCTCGATCCCGGCGCGGGCGACGCTCTCGACCACGCGCTCGGTGAACTCGAAGAGTCCCTGCCCGTCGGGCTGCACCCGGATCCGGTCGATCATCCGGCGCCCGGTCCCGTGCTACTCGGGACGGTCCGTCGAGCGGCGCGCCTCGGGCCGTGCCGGATCGGCCGCGCGGCGTCGTGCCCCGGCGCGGACCGCGCGCAGCGGCTCGAGATCGGCGACCAGGAAGGGGCGGGTCACGCCGTTCTCACCGTCGATGGCGACCTGATGGCCGAGTACGGCCATGCCGGACGGCTGGGTGCTCGGAGCGTCGCAGATCGTACCGCGGGCGCCGGTGTACTCGTGATTCGGATGGGTCACGCGCACGCGGTCGCCACGTCGGAACGGAGAACTCATCGGGGATCCTCTCGGCGCCGGGTGGGGGGACGGACCCTGCGCGCACGAAGAAGTGTTGCAGATCTCACCGCCCAGCGGGAGGCCGCCGGCGCTCACGGACGGCGTCCTCGCCGCTAGCGGGCGTCGACGTCGGCGACCAGCGGAGACGGCGTGCCGACGCTCGTCATCCAGAGCTGGTGCACGGCGCGGGTCGCGGCGACGTGGAGCTGCCGCCGGGAGGCGGGCGTGTCCGGATAGTTCTGGGCATCCACGTCCAGCACGATCACGTAGTCGAACTCGAGCCCTTTCACCTGGGTCACCTCGGTGACCTCGATGCCGGCCTTGAAGGGAAACTCGCCGTCGCGGATCCGGCGCAGCCGCGGCAGCTCGGCGCGCGCGAGCCCCTCGTAGTAGAGATCGCTCGCGTTCGCGTTCGGCGTGAGCACCGCCACGCTCGCGAGCGGCTCGGCGATCATCAGGTCGCGCAGCACGTCGGACAGGAAGGCCACGCAGGCCCCGCGATCGGTCATCCGGAAGAGCTCGACGGGCGGCCCGGTCCGGGTCGTGACGACCTCCTCGTCTTCCTGCAGATCCCCGAGCAGCGACGTCGCGAAGCGCATCACCTGCTCCGACGAGCGGTAGCTGACCTTGAGCGTCTCGATCTCCGCCCCGCCGAGGCCGAGCTCGTCGAAGAAGCCGGTCCAGCTCGTGAAGCCGGAATTCTCCATGAGGTGCTGTTGGGTGTCGCCCGAGAGCGTGATGCTCGACTCGCGCTCCATGCACTCGAGCAGCACGCGGACCTCGATGGGGGCGAAGTCCTGGACCTCGTCGATCGCGATGTGGCGCAACCGGAGGGGCTTCCGCCCCCGTTCGAGCGGGCCGACCCGTCGCTGCCAGGCGCGCAGCAGGAGCGCATCGTCCTCGGCGTCGAGGCCGGCGTCCGCCTCCTCGTCGCCGGCCTGGAACTCCGTGACCGCCTCGAGCCGCCGGCGGTTCCAGTCGACGAAGCGGTCCAGCTCGCCGTCGCCGAAGGCCCCGGGCGCGACCTCGGCGAAGACGTCGCCGAGCAGCTGGCGCTGGGTCAGCACGCTCGCCCAGTCGTCGGTCGCCTGCAGGGCGGTCCGCGCACCCGGCACCCGCGCGATCTGCCGCTCGAGCGCGACGTCGAGGGCCGAGTGGAGCTTGATGCGCTGGACGATCGCCGGCGTGTCCTCACGCTGCGCGTTCGGGAGGCGCGGGAAGTGGCGCTTGCGCTCTTCGAGAACCCAGTCGCGGTAGGTCGTGATTCGCACGCCCTCGAGGCCGAGCGACGGCAGGACGTGTGCGACGTAGCGGGCGAGCGCCCGCGAGAACACGACGACCAGCGTGTCGGGACCGTCGATCCTCGGGTCGGCATAGGCGAGGTAGGCGATCCGGTGGAGCGCGACCGTGGTCTTGCCCGAGCCGGCGCTGCCGCGGATGACCAGGTAGCCCGCGGCCGGTCGGGTGATCAGATCGAACTGGGTCGGATCGATCAGGCTCGTGATTTCGGGCAGGTGTTTGTCCGCGCGCAGCGCTTCTCCGAGACGTCCCTCGCCCATCCGGCGGGTCAGGTCGAGCGCGTCCTCGTCGTAGCGGAGGGCTGCGGCTTCGCCGCCCGCGAGGCGGGGCGTGCCCATTTCGTTGCGCCGCCAGCCCGACGGCGCCTCGGGGTCGAGGCTGTAGTCGCCTTCCGGAGCCTGGACGCGCTCGAGGGCACCGTCCCGGATCCGCACCATGCGTCGCGCGAGGACCTCGCCAGAGCGCTCGCGCCCGGAGATCTCCTCGTCGAACTCCTCGCCCTGCCGATAGCTGTAGAAGATCTTGCTGATCGGCGCGTCCCGCCAGTCGACGATGCGCAGCCCCTTGTCGAGACACGTCGTGTGACCGAGGAAGAGGTCGCGCCGCCGTCCCTCTTCTTCGAGGCGGAGGTGGGCGAAGTACGGCGAAGCGGCATCGACCTGGACGGCCTGCCCCGCGCGCCGGAGCTGGTTCAGGATCGCGCTCTGGTTGTGGTACTGCTCGGTCAGCGCCGACAGATCCTTGTTCTCGTCGCCCGAGAGCAGCCGCTCGCGGATCCGCTCGAGCTCCTTGACGATCGGCGCTTCGCTCGCGGTCTTCGCCGGGGGCAAGGCGGAGAGCTTGCCCGCGACGTCCGCGAGCGCCTCGAGCTCCTCTCGAACGACCTGATCCGGCCGATCGTCCATCCGTGCCTGCCCCCCGTCTCCTGATCGCGCGCCGAGCGCGCGCGCCCGCCTCGCTCGGGGCGTGTTCGATGGGCGCGACGCCGTCCCGAGGCGGCCTTTCTTTATACGGTCTTTTGGGGGCTCTGCCTAGCCTGATCGGGTGGCGCCCGGTCGCGGGGTCGGCGCGCGGAACGCGTGCCGGCTCAGTCGACGACGATGTCGCGCTCTTCCGGAGGGCGCGGCCCGAAGCTCAGGACCGTCCGATACTCCGCGTCTTCCGTGTAGCCGACCCAGCCCGCCCCGAGTCCCGCCGCCTCGATCGCCTGTCGCGCCGTGCCGTAGGCCTCGAAGCTGTCGTTCCAGACGTGGAACTTGACGAAGTCGCGGCCGGGGACACGCTGGGCGAGCCAGCGTCGCCAGGCCGGGTGCGAGGCGAGCGCGGCCGGATCGATGCCGCGATCCGCTGCGGGCCAATCCAGGCGCACCCGCGAGGGCGTGCCGGGCTCGAGCAGCCAGCGGAAACCGTCGGTGCCGATCTGTCGCTTGCGCAGGTAGAGCGCGGCGGATTCGAATTCGTCCAGGCGGAAGGGGCCGCGCGCCGCCTCGACCTTGAGCAGCCGCCGCAGCGCGCTCGATCCGGCCTCGAAGAGCGCTTTGCGGTCGACGGGGAAGACCCGGCCGTGACGCACGAGCACCCAGACTTCCCGCCCGCGCTCGACCCGGGGATCCGGGAGGCGCGCCACGCGTTCCTTCGCGACGGTGCGGAGCGCCTGCTCGCGCAGGCGACGGTCCGCGAGCGCACGCTCCGCGTCGGCGTTGTCCCGGCGAAGCGCGGCCAGGCGGGTGGCCTTGGCGTCGTTCTCGGTCTTCCGGAGCACGACGTCCGGTCCGATCCCTGCGACCGCTTCGAGGATCTCCTCCGCGAGCGCGAGCCCCTCGTCGTCGGCCGATACACCCCGCTCGGCGAGGGCCCCCTGCCGCTCCGCGAGCGCGCCACGTCGGGCGGGGATCGACTCGACGAAGGCGCGTTCGTCCTGGAACTGCCGGGCCTGGCGCTGGAGCACGCGGTCGAGGGCGCCTCCGAGCTCGATCTGGGTCAGCGCCAGGACGATCACGAGGATGCCCACCACGTTCGACAGCGTGTCGACGAGCGGACCCAGATTGTCGGCGACCGCGCGGCGTCTCATCGTGCCGAGCCTCCGCGCCGCGTCATCGATCGGTCTCCGAGCGCCGGAGGAGCCGCCAGTCGAGCTCGCCACCGCCCGGCAAGGGCAGCCGTGCGACCCGGATTCCCGCCGCGCGGGCCACCCGCGCCGTCACACGCGACGTCGGCAGCCCGTCGGGGCGCACGAGCAGCACGAGCAGCGCCGCCGGCTCTCCCCGCACCCGGCGCAGGTAGCGCTCGAGGTCGCCTTCCATGGCAATGGCGTCCTTCGGCACGAAGTAGCGCAAGTCGTCGGACGCGCGGAGCGCCGTGATCCCCTCGGCGTCGCATTCGATGAAGTAGGGACGCCAGCGGGCGGACAGGTCGGTCGGATCGATCAGGATCGGCAGGGTCTCGCGACGCGATTCGAGGACGGCGACGGTGGTCTCGACCTCGCCGCGTTCGCCGGCGAGGCGCGCCGCCTCTTCTTCGGCCTCTCCCAGCGCCTCGTCGATCGCCTCGGCCCGCGCCGCCTCCCGCAGCCGCGCGACGATCTCGTCGAGGTCCGCGCCGGCTTCGAGGCCGAGGGCGGCGAGCGCGGCGTCGACCTCGGCCCAACGCGCGAGGGTGCGCTCGGACTCGGAGATCTCCGCCTCGAATCGGCTGCGCTCCTCGGCCAGGACCGCGCGCCGATCCGCGTCGGCGGCACGCGCCTCCTGGGTGGTGTCGACCGCGGCGAGGGCCATCACCGCGAGCAGCACCACGAGGGCGCCGATCGTGCAGGCGAGCACGCTCATGAAGGGGAAGAGCGCCGACGGCAATCCGTCCCGCCGCGCCATCGCTAGTCGCCGTTTCCCGCTTCGCTGGCGCGGAGCCGTTCGACCAGCTTCGCGGCGAGCGCCGCGACCGCCTCGTCGTCGCCGCCCTTCGCCTCACGCAGCCGCGGCACGAGCCACTCGGCGCAGTAGTCGTCGACCGCGCCGACGAGCGCCTCCTCCATGCGCTGGACGATGCTCGCGGGAAACATGATCACGATCGACAGGACCAGCGCGAGCAGCGTCGTGTCGAAGGCGACGCCGAGCCCGCCGGTCACCGACCCGATCGACGTCTTCAGCCCGTCCAGGTTCGCGGCGGCCTCGAGGCTCTCCGAGAAGCCACCGACCGCAGCGCCGAGACCGAGGACGGTGCCGATGAAGCCGAGGGTCGGGACGGCCCACACGAAGACACGGACCAGCGCATAGCTCGCGTCCACGCGCCCCTCGTCCGCCGCCGACTCCGACGACAGGAACTCGAGAACGGCCGAGATCCGCGGCCGCACCTCGAACTGGCGCAGCGCACGGTCGAGCCGGGCGACGAGGAAACCCTCCGCGGCCTCCCCCGCGCGCGTCTCGAGCTCACGCCGCAGCGCGCCCGCTCGCTCGGCCCGGATGCCCTCCACCGACTCGGCGGCGAAGAGATCGACCTCGAGGATCTTCGCCTCCGCCTGCAGCCGCCCCCAGCGTGCGCCGATCAGGAGCAGCGCCCAGGCGGAAGCCCCCGTGATCAGGACCGGGACGAAGCCGCGCTCGAGGAAGAGTTCGCCCACGCGGCCCGCGGGCACGACCCGGAGCAGGCCATAGAAGACGAGCGTGAACACCAACGCCCCGACGGCGGGGAGCCAGTCCGCCCCCTCCCCCGGCGCACGCCGCGGCCGCAGTCGACCGTCCCGAGGCGAGGTCGGGCCGGTGTCCGACGCCAGGCAGGATCTTCCGCAGTCCGTACAACGCCAGACGCCGGGCTCGTCGGCGGCCGCGAGCGTCTTCTCTTCACAGTGCGGACAGGGCCTGTCCATCCAGCCTCCCCTCGGTCGGCCCGAAGACTAGGCCCTCCCCGTCGTACGCGCCGCGAACCGTTTCGCGCGTCCTCCGCCGCGCCGTCGCGCTAGCCTGCCCGGGATGTCTCCCGACGACGCGCCCGGCCGCGCACAGCTCCTGCGGATCCTCGATCTGCCCGCGAACGCCGACGAAGCGAGACGGGTCGCCGCCCTCGATCGGCTCGTCGCCGCCCTGCGTGCGCGCCGCGCCGGATCGGACGCGAGCGAAGCGGATCGCCGGGCCCTCGACGCGGAGATCGCGCGGCTGGAAGCGGCGCGCCCGACGCCGACGACCGCCCCGCGCCCCGATCGGCTGGCGCTGCTCGGCGCGCTGCTCGGCACCTTCCTGACGCTGGCCGCGCTGGCGTTCTACGCGGGCGAGCGCGACACCCGGTCGGCGGCCCGACAGCCCTCGCCGCTGGTCGTCGCAGGCAAGGCTCGACTCGAAATCGAGGGGAGCCTGCCCGATGCGACGCTGCGGGTCTTCGATGCGGATCGCGCGAACCTCGTGGCGGAGCGGCCGGCGAGCGGCGCCGTCGTCGAGCTCTCGCGTGGGCGCTACGCGCTCGAGGTCAGCCAACCGGACTGCCCCGAGGTCTGGACACGCTCCGCCTACTTCGTGGTCGGCTCGGTCCAACGCTTCGCGCCGGCGCTGTGCTCCGGTGAGGGCGGTCTGATCGTGCGGGCCAACTTGCCCGACGCCGTCCTGCAGATCGACGACGAGGTCGTCGGCGCCCCGGGCGAGACGCGCTACGAACTCGCCGTCGGCGAACACGTGATCCGCGTCGAACGCGACGGCTTCCGGAGCTTCACGGAGCAGGTGCGGATCGCGACCGGGCAGACGGTGGAGCGGCTGGCGCTGCTGCTGCCGGAAAAGGAGCCGGCTTCGCGCGCGCGGCGACTCGATCTCGGCTTCGATGCGGCCAGCCTCGCCCCGCCGCCGCCTCGGGCGCCCACGCCCTTCGACATGGGGGATCTCGCCGAGGCGCTCTCGCCGATCGAGTCCCGGCGGCCTTCGACACGCCTGCTCGAGCGCGCCGGCCTGGGCGGCCTGCCGGGGGGCGGCTCGACGGCCTGGCACGATCGCGTTTCCAGGGAGTTCCTCGCGCGTTTCGACAGCGACGCCTCCGGACGCATCGACCGCTTCGAGGAGAGCGAAGCGATCTCCTGTGACTGGTGGCGCGAGACCGAGCAGAGCTTCGACGAAGGGGGGCTCGGACTCTCGATGGCGCGCTACTACGGCTTCGACGGCAGCGAGTGGCACCCCGGCGCTCTCGGCTTCGAGCGCGAGGTGCGCGGCGTCGCCTACGAGCGGATGCGCGCCTGCGGACTCCAGGCGAGCCACGCGGTCCCCGATCGGCGTCGCGCCTAGGGGAAAACCCCGAAGCCCCGGTCGTCTTTCACGCAAACCCCCGGGATTCCTACCGGAAATCTGCTCCTTTCCCCTGATACCGGGAAATCTCCGGATCCCTACCTTGAAACCCCCGATTCGATGGTTTTCAAGTGATCCAGTGCGTAAGGATCGATCAAGGGGGGAAATCATGGTCAGTATCGTGGTTGCAGACGATCACAAGATCGTCCGAGAGGGACTCATTCGTTTGCTGGAGGCACGGGAGGACTTCACCGTGATCGGTGAGGCCGCCAACGGCGAAGAGGCCGTCCAGCTCGTCATGGAGAAGCGACCGGACATCGTCCTGATGGACATCAACATGCCCAAGCTGTCCGGCATCGACGCGACCCGACAGCTCGGCAAGGCCGGCTGCCAGTCCAAGATCCTGGTGCTTTCGATGCACGAGAGCCGCGCCTACGTGGAGGAAGTACTCCGCGCCGGCGCGTCCGGTTACGTCGTGAAGAACTCGGCCTCGAAGGACGTGCACAACGCGATCGACGCGGTGCGCGCCGGGGCCTCCTATCTCTCGCCGGCGATCACGCAGCAGGTGGTCGACGCGATCGCGCGGCCCGGAGATGCGGGCCCGTCCGGTGTCTCCATGCTGACCGAGCGCGAGCGCGAGGTGCTGAAGCTGATCGCAGAGGGACTCTCGTCCAAGGAGATCGCCTCGGACCTCGGTGTCTCCCTGAAGACGATCGATTCCCATCGGTCGAACCTGATGGAGAAGCTCGACATCCACAAGGTCTCGGGGCTGGTGCGCTTCGCGATCCGCGCGGGACTGGTCGAGCCGTAGTCCGACGCGTCGACGTCGCCGCGGTGTCGCACCCCACCGCGCGAACGAGGAGCCCGTCCCCGGCACGGCCGAGGGCGGGCTCCCGTCGTTCCGGTCCGGGGCGAACCCGGTCGGCGACGCCCGTGGGACGATGGGCCGCTCCGTCCCGGGACCGTCGCTGGTCGCGACGCCGAACTAACGCAGCGGGCGGAGATCGACGCGCCGGTTGTAGCGCTTCTCCTGAGCGCTCTCCTCGGTCTCGAAGAGCGGCTCCGACGCGCCGAAGCCCCGAGCGACGAGTCGACTCGCGTCGACGCCGTGCTCGTCCACGAGGTAGTCCCGCGCCGTGCGCGCTCGGGCCTCGGAGAGCGGCTGGTTGACGGCGGCGTCGCCGTCCTGGTCGGTGTGGCCACCGAGCACGAAGCGCATGCGGCCGTAGTCCTCGACCGTCAGGGCCTCCGCCAGCGCGTCGAGACTCGCCCGGGAAGCGTCGGTCAAGCGCGCGCTGTTCTTCGGGAAGTGGATCTCGAAGTTGAGCCGCGGCGCCCGTTGGACGCCGACCGTCGTGTCGCTCCCCGCTTCCAGCGCACGCAGCGTCGAGAGCGCCTCCATGATCACGTCCGGCTCGATATTGTCCTTCGAGAGGAACATCTGTCCGGAGACGGTCTCGATCCGGCCGGAGCCGGACGGCGGCGACAGCGCATCGTAGAGGCGCGCGTTGATCGCGTCCGGGTCGACCTCGCCCTCGGCCGAGATCGGCCCCGAGAGGAGCACGAGCGCGCCGCAGAGGCCGATCGCGAGGCGGCGGGTGCTGCGCGACGGCGTGACGATCGGGAAGAGTCGGTTTCGCATGCTCTCTTTCCTGGGCTTCGCCCAGACCATGCCCCAGCCCGACGCGAGCGGCGAGCGCGAGCGGTCTCGGGCCGCACGGTCCGGTTTCCTCGAGCGGAGTGCCGCCGCGCCACGGATCGGTTCCGCCTGGCCGGCGGGGGCGTCTCCCCTCGATCTCGCGAACCTGCTCAGAGCGGCGGTGCGGGCCGCTCGAGCACTTCCTCGCCGTGGACGAGCCGGTCGACGTGGTGGCCCTTCAGCTCGCGCTTCTCGAGCAGCGCTTCGGCCAGCTCCTCGACGGTCGACCACACCGGCACGAGCAGACGCTCGGCCTCTTCGCAGTACTCCGTATAGAACTGCTCGGCAGGTCGTTCGAGGCCGATCAGCTTGGCCATGCGGGCGAGGTCCTCGCGGCCCCGGCGCGCGGCGCCCAACCAGCGCGTCCAGAGGAGCTCGGCTTCGAGGTCGACCGGGTCGAAGCGCCCGTTGCGCAGCGCGATGCGCTCCGCCGCGACCCCCGCGTAGGCGAAGACGCCGTGGGAATCGATCAGCTTGTCGGGGACGACGCCCACCTGCTCGCCGCGCCGGCGTCCGGCCGGCGGACGACAGTCGATCGGCAGCGGCATGCCGGAGAAAGTGACGACTTCCCCCTCCCCGGCCTCGGCGTCGATGACGGCATGCTTCAGAACGTTGGGTCCATACAAGACCTCACAGACCGTTGCGCGACCGGCTTCCCGATAGGCCACGCGCGCCAGAGCATTCGTCGACATCCATCCCCCTCAGATCACTGGAGCCACGTCCCCCATCGGACAAACGTCGCCCGGGCTTGAACGACAAAGCGCAGGAATTCCGCGGAGTCGCGGCCTTGCCTGCGCGAAACCGGCAGCCGCCTGGGCCGTGTGCGACCCTCGCTGCGTCCGACCATGGGGGAACACACGATGCGGGACGACGCGCGACTCGAGGACCTGGGAAACGGGCTCTTCGCCTGGATGCAGCCCGACGGGGGGTGGGGGCTGTCGAACGCGGGGCTGGTCTCCGACGGCGCCGAGAGCCTGCTCGTGGACACGCTCTACGACCTGCCGCTCACGCAGCGGATGCTCGACGCAATGGCCGACGCGACGCCCGCGGCGCGTCGGATCGGCACCCTGGTCAACACCCACGCCAACGGCGACCACTGCTACGGCAACCAGCTCGTCGGCGACGCCCGGATCATCACGTCGACCGCAACCGCGGCGGAATGGGACGAGGTCCCGCCGGAGCTGATGGCGAGAATGCTCGCCGCCGCGGATCAGCTCGGGCCCGTCGGCGAGTTCGTGAAGAAGGCGTTCGGCGCCTACCAGTTCGACGGACTGCGACCCACGCCGCCGAACGAGACCTTCGATGGCCAGCTGGAACTCAAGATCGGCGACCGGAAGGTCGAGCTGATCGAAGTCGGCCCGGCGCACACCGCTGGCGACGTCCTCGTCCACGTCCCGTCGGCCCGCGCGATCTTCACGGGCGACATCCTCTTCATCGAAGGCACACCGATCATGTGGGAAGGCCCCGTCGCGAACTGGATCGCGGCCTGCGACAAGATCGCCGAGCTCGAGCCCGAAGTCATCGTGCCGGGCCACGGCCCCCTGACGGATGTTCGCGGCGCGCTCGCCGTCCGCGACTACCTGGTCTACGTCCGCGACGAAGCGAGGACGCGCTTCGACGCCGGCCTCTCGATCCGCGACGCCGCCCACGACATCGCCCTCGGCGACTACTCGGCCTGGCTCGATTCGGAGCGGATCGCCGTCAACGTGGCGACGCTCTACAAGGAGTTCGGCTGGGACGGGCCCCAGCCCGACACCGTGGAGATCTTCGGGCTGATGGCCGAGCTCGCCCGCTAGCGCCATGGCCGCTTCCTCTCCCGAACCGCGGAACAGACCGGACTGTCTTCACTGCGTCCACTACTTCGTGACCTGGGAGACGGACCGACCGCGCGGTTGCCGCGCCTACGAGTTCAAGTCCGCAGAGCTCCCGGCGGACGTGGTGTTCTCGTCGTCCGGTGAGCGCTGTCAGGTCTTCGAGCGCAAGCCGGGCCCGAAGCCCCGGCCGCGACTCCTGCGCTGAGATCCGGCGCGCGCCTCGCGCGTCGAGACGTCGCCTCCGGGACTCGGATTCAGGCCTGCTGCGCGCGCGCCCGCTCGCGCAGCAGGCGCGCGACCAGCGTCGCCTCGTCGTGGAGCCCCGTTTCGTCCTGCAGCTCGCGCGCGCGCTCGAGCAGCCGGCCGAGCTCGGGGCCGGCCTCGACGCCGCGCTGCATGAGCGTCGCCGCCTTCACGACGTCGTTCCTCGGTCCGCGCTCGACGAACGCCGCGCGGGCCGTGGCCAGGAATTGCACGCCTTCGTCGAATCGGCCGGCCAGCGCCTGCGGCGTCGTCCGTCCGAGATGATCGGCTCGCGCGACCCGTTCGAGATCGATCGGGGTGACGCCCGCGGCATCGAGCTTTCGCGCCAGACGCCGATAGCCGCGGGCCTTCGCGCCGTTGTGAACGTAGAGCGCCGGCGCGAGGTGGTGCCGGACCAGCGTGGCGACCGCCTCGACCCGACGCGCGCTCAGGCGGAGCGAGGTCAGCCATTCGCGCGTGATCGTCTCGCCTCCGGTGTCGTGGGCCGGCGAGCGGATGCGCCCATCGTCACCGATCGCCGTCGCCGCCGGCTTGCCGAGGTCGTGACACAGCGCGGCCCACATCAGGATCGCGTGCGGCTCCCCGTCGAGTCCCTCCGCGCGGGCCATCGACGCGGCCTGGTCGACGACGCGACCCGTGTGGAGAAAGACATCGCCCTCGGGATGCCACTCCGGATCCTGCGGCACGCCGCGCAGGGCGGCGAGCGGGGGGAAGACGTCGAGCTGCCCGAGCGCGTCGAGCGTCTCGATCGCCCGCCAGGGCGTCTCGAGCGTGAGCAGGATCCGGTCCAACTCGCCAGCCAATCGCTCGACCGGGACGGCGGCGAGATCGAGCGCGCGACACAGCGCGACCAGCGCGCCGGACGGCGTCGCGGAGAGCGCCGCGGACAGTCTCGCTGCACGCAGCACGCGGAGCGGGTCCTCGCCGAAAGTGGCCTCGTCGGCGGCCACGAGCCGACCGGAGGCGAGGTCCTCGCGGCCGCCGAGCGGATCGAGCACGATCCGTTCCAGCGGATCGAAGGCCATCGCGTTCACGCGGAGGTCCCGCCGGCGCGCTGCCCGCGCGAACTGGCGAGCGGGATCGGAGGGCGTCTCGGCGCCGGGCGCGGCCGCCTCCTGCGGTGTCGCCGGCTGCGCTACGTCGAGGCCCTCCCGCGTGTGCCGCCAGACGGCGAACTGCTTGCCGACCGGCGCGGTGAATCCGCGCGGCGCGAGCAGCGCTTCGATCCGCGCGGCCGGGACGCCGTACACCTCGAGGTCGAGGTCCTTGGAGACCGCGCCCCGCAGCGCGTCGCGGACCCACCCGCCGACCACGTAGAGCCGGCCGCCCTCCGCAGCGAAGTCCCGGGCGAGATCGAGGACGAGACGCGGCAGCGGCGCGTCGTCGAGCGACGTCACGTCGGCCGCGCGCTCAAACGATCTCGTCCTCGTCCAGCTCCTTCACGCAGATCGGATGCGGCGAGAACTCGGGACCGCCTTCCCACCCCGGGATCTGCGCGGCCTGGGCGAGCCAGGACTCGGCGAGGGACTCGTCGAGGGCGACGTCGTTGTTGTCGAACGCCTCGGTGATCGACTCCCAGAGGTCGCGGCCGCCGCTCTCCCACCACTCGGGGGCCGGGTTCTCGAAGTCGATGGCCAGCTTGATCATCTTGTTCATGCGTCCCCCTGCTTGCGCCGCCTGCGCGGCTTCCAACCGAACGTCTCGAGATCGATGCGCCCGCGTCGATCGAAGTCCACGCCCTCGGCTTCGAGGAGCGATCTCTGCAGATCCGCGTAGGCGGGCTCGCCGCGCGGGCTGATCTCGCCCTTCGCGTTGATCACCCGGTGCCACGGCACGTCGTCTCCGTCCGAGAGCGCGTTCAGCGCGTAGCCCACCTGCCGGGCGGCGCGCGGCATGCCGGCCAGCGCGGCCACCTGACCGTAGGTCGAAACCCGACCCGACGGGATCCGCTTCACGACGCGGTAGACCGGCGTCCAACCGCTCATGCAGCGAGCCCCGAGTGGCGCAGCAGGGCTTCGGGCGAAGGCGCGCGCCCG
>JBCCZJ010000057.1:0-15721 GCA_039187915.1 Myxococcota bacterium | reverse complement strand
GCGCGCTTCTATCCCGGGACCCGCCTCGAGCGCTGGTCCTCCCGGCGACTGGCCGGCAACCCGACCCGGACCCCATCGGTCACGTCCGACCGAGGCGAGGTGAGATGAATTCGAGCGACCTGACCCTGCTGCAGGCCCAACCGGGCGGCGCAGATTTCTCGTTCTTCCTGATGATGGGGGCCATCTTCCTCATCTTCTATTTCCTGGTGATCCGTCCCCAGCAGCGGCAGCAGAAGGAGCGCGAGGACTTCCTGCGCACCGCCGCGAAGGGCGACGACATCGTCACCGCCGGCGGGATCCACGGCACGGTCCTCGCGGTCGACGGCGACGTCCTCGAGGTCGAGGTCGCGCGGATCAAGGGCGAGAAGGTGAAGCTCAGGGTCAGCCTCGCGCGGGTCGATCAGTTGACGAAAGCCGGTCAGGCGAACGCCGAAGAAGCCAAGGCTTCGAGCTAGGCGGGAGATTCGAACGTGGGTGGACCCGTAGGATTCCGGACGATCAGCGTCACGCTGCTGCTCGTCCTCTTTGGCTTCATGACGGCCGCGAACTTCATCCCCAAGGAAGATCGCGTCGCGAGCAGTTTCTGGCCCGACGACGGGCTCCGCCTCGGTCTCGACCTGCGCGGCGGCATCCACTGGGTCGTCGGCGTCGAGCTCGAAGAGGCCATCACGCAGGAGCTCGAAGTCGTGCGGCGCGGCGTGATCGAGTCGGCCGAGCAGGAGGGCGTGACCCTCGCGAACTCGCTGGTCGAGGACGACCGCATGACGCTCACGCTCCGGTCCGAGGACGATCGCGCCAAGGTCGTCGAGGTCGTCGACGACACGGGCCTCGTCGAGCGCGTCGGGGGCGATGGCCCCGTGCTCGAATTCGCCCTGACCGAGAGCTGGATCACGGAGGTGCGCGAGCGCACCATGCTCCAGGTGCTCGAGGTCCTACGTCGCCGGATCGACGATCCGACCCGCGGCATCCCGGACTCGATCGTCACCCGGCAGGGGGACGACCGGGTGCTGGTGCAGATCCCGGGCGAACAGATCGATCGCGATCGCGCGCGTACGCTGCTCAAGAGCACGGGCTTCCTGGAGTTCAAGATCGCCGAGGACCAGGACGTGTCGGAGGAGGCCCTCCGGCGTCGCTATCCCGACGGCATCGGGGAGGACCGCATCATCCTGGAGGAGCGCGACCGGGTGTCGGACCTCGTCGTCCGCGCCTACCTCCTCCCGAAGGTGGCCGCGATCACCGGCGCCTATCTCGACGACGCCCGTCTCGGCTTCGACCAGACGCAGGCGCCGATCGTGAACTTCACGTTCAATCCGCAGGGCGGCGAGATCTTCGGCAAGCTGACCGAGGCGAACATCCGCAAGCCGCTCGCGATCATCCTCGACAACCAGGTCTACAGCGCGCCCACCATCAACAGCCGCATCACCATGCGCGGCCAGATCACCGGGCGATACACGTCGGACGAGGCTGCGGACCTGGCGCTGATCCTGCGCGCCGGCTCGCTCTCGGTCCCGACGACGATCGAAGAGGAGCGCACCGTCGGTCCCGGCCTCGGTCAGGACTCGATCGAGAGCGGCGCCCGCGCGTCGATCATCGGTCTCGCCCTCGTGCTCTTCTTCGCCGCCGGCTACTACCGCCTCTCCGGGGGCTACGCCGCGGTCGCGCTGCTCGCGAATCTCGTCATGCTGATCGGATTGATGTCCTTCTTCGAGGCGACGCTCACGCTGCCGGGAATTGCCGGCCTCGTGCTGACGGTCGGCATGGCGGTCGATGCGAACGTGATCATCTTCGAGCGGATCCGCGAGGAGCTGCGCGGCAGTAAATCCGTGCGCGCCGCGATCGCGACCGGCTTCCAGAAGGCGACCGGCGCCGTCCTCGACGCCAACATCACGACCCTGATCACCGCGATCATCCTCTACCAGTACGGCACGGGGCCCATCAAGGGCTTCGCCGTGACGCTGTCGGTGGGGATCGTGACCAGCGTCTTCGCGGCGCTCGTCGTGACGCGTCTGCTCTTCCAGCTCTACCCCGGCGAGCGCAACGCCGAGTCCCTCTCCATCTAGCCCCGCGCTCCGCGCATCCTCCCGACAGGAGAAGCCCGTGCCCTTCGAACTCGTCCCGGCCGGCACCCAGATCGATTTCCTCGGCAAGCGCCAGATCTGCGTCATGGTCTCGATCGGTCTGATCGCGCTCGGCGCGGTCTTCGCCGGTCTCAACGGCATCCGCCTCGGCATCGACTTCGCCGGTGGCACGGAAGTCCAGCTCCTCTTCGACGAGGGCGTCGCGGTCGACGAAGAGGCGCTTCGCAACCTGACCGACGAGAAGGGATTCACGAGCGCTCAGGTCGTCCGCTTCGGAGACGACGAGGGCGTCGACGAGTTCCTCATCAAGTTCAAGTCGGTCGAAGAGGGTTCGGCCGCCGCGGCGGAGGTCGCCCGGCTCGAGTCGGAGGCGGACGCCGAGGGCTCGAGCGCAATCGGCCTCGAGTCGAATACCCGCGTGGTGGTCCTCGAAGGCTTCATTCAGCAGGAGATCGGCGGCCACACGGAGCAGCGCGTCGAGTACGTCGGGCCGCGCGTCGGTGCCGAACTCCGACAGGACGGCCTCAAGGCGCTCGGACTCTCCGCCATCGCCATCCTGATCTACGTGGCCTTCCGCTTCAGCTCCCGTTTCGCGCCGGGCGCCGTCGTGGCCGTCGTGCACGACCTCGCGATCACGGCCGGCATCCTCGTGATCCTGGGCGAGGAATTCGATCTGCGGATCCTGGCCGCGATGCTCGCGATCCTCGGCTACAGCCTGAACGACACGATCATCATCTACGACCGCATCCGCGAGAACATGGAGCTCCACACGACGGCGGACCTCGAGGCGACGCTCAACCTGAGCGTGAACCAGACGCTCTCGCGCACGTTCCTCACGTCGCTCACCACGCTCCTGGCGCTCGGGTCGCTCTACCTGCTGGGCGGCGAGGTGATCCAGCCCTTTGCGAAGACGATGTTGATCGGCGTGCTCGTCGGCACCTACTCGTCGATCTTCATCGCCAGCCCGCTGCTCCTCTTCCTCGAGGAGCGCTACGGCGACGGGGGCGGCCCGCCCAAGCCGAAGGGCCCGGGTATCAACAAAGCGGTCGTCTGATCGGTCCGGGCGCCCGCGCTTCGCGCAAGGCCTCGCCCGCGCTTCGCACAGGGTCTCGCCCGCGCTTCGCGCAGGGCCTCGCCCGGTCAGGCTGATCAGGCCGTCTTGCGGGCCTCGCCCTCGCTCCCGCCCGGGGCGGAAGAGGACGGGGTCTGCGGCTGGGCGGCGGGCTTCTTGGGCTCGCTCGCGCCGGCGGCGTTCGGCGCCGACATGTCGATCGAGCCGTTGAGGACCGCGCCTTCCTGGACGTTCAGGCGGGGCGCGCGAAGGTCGCCCTCGACGACGCCGGTCGCCTGGATCTCGATCCGCTCGGTCGCGTTGAGGTTGCCGATGACCTGGCCGATCACGATGATCGACTTCGCCTGGACCTCGGCCTTCAGCCGGCCGTTGGCGCCGACCGTGAGCTGGTGGTTCTGCAGGTTGACGTTGCCGTCGACCTGGCCCTCGATCTCGAGATCTTCGTCGCCCGAGAGCTCACCCTTGAAAATGATCGACTGACCAATCGTGGCCATGCGCTTGTCCCCCTGTGAGCCTGTGCTCGTGCCGGTGTCGGTCCCGGAGTCGGTCCTGTCCTGCGGATTCGTCGCTTCCGCCGAAGCGTCGCCTCGTGCCGTGACGGGGCGGGTGGACCAGGTCTGGGTTCGCTGTGAGTCGTCCGCGGAAGGGCTGCCGCCCGTTTCCTGCTGACGATCGCGGTCGGAATCAGATGAGGTATTATCCCCTCGATTCCTCGAGCTGAAGAGCCCCACGTGTTCCCCTCCGAACGCTTGGGCCCCCGCTTGCCTGGGGGGCGGCGGCTCAGCTTAACGCATCGACCGCGCGCGCAAGACGCTCATTTGCGACCCGGATCCTCCCATCCCTCCGGTGGAAGGCGCGGTGACCCCTGTCACGGCGCGCTCCACGCGGATGTTTCGACGATGCTCCCTCCTTCGTCCGGTTCGCAGCGTGGCTGTAGAACTTCGATGCCATGGCAAGGTCGTGCAGGGCTGGACGGACCCGGCCGACGCCGCTCATCCTCGCCGGCTGAATGTCCGGGGGTCGCTTGCATCCGATCGGGTCGGAACGCATCATCCGCGCACGCTCCCGCACAGCCTCGATCGCGTCCTCCGGGCCGGCTTTCAGAATGAACGGCGAGTCGGTCCACCGGACGTCCCTCGGTCGTGCCTCGCGGTCGAGCGCGACGCGCCAGCGGGAACCCGACGATCGTTCGCGCCCCGCCCGACGCGCCTCGTCGCACCGAGTTCGATTCGGAGGAAATCCATGTCCGCAGCCGGGTCCACCGCCCCGTTTCTCCTCGTGACCGTCGCCTTGTCGTGGAGCCTCAGCGCGTTCGCGGCCAACGACGACGGCGCAGGCGACGGGCAGGACGCGCTCTACGTCTCGCAGGTCTCGATCGCGACCGAGGGCGATCTCGCGCCGGACGCGGAGATCGTGCGCCCGGGACGCGCCCTCTCGATCAACGAAGCCGTCGCGCTCGCGATCCGGAACAACCTCGACGTCGAGGTCGAGCGCTTCGGTCCTGCGATCGCGGACGCGAACCGTGATGGCGCCTGGGGCGCCTATGACCCGACCCTGTCGGCGAACATGGGGTACGACCTACAGAAGACGCCGAATACCTTCGGACTGAACCCGGTCGCTTCGAATCGCGAGCGCGTCAAGGGCGGCGGCATCGGAATCGATCAGCTCATTCCCTATGTCGGTGCTCGCGTCGGCGCGCGCTACGAAGCGCAGTCGACGTCCACGCGGAGCGGTCTCCAGAGTCTCGACGAGCAGTTCAACTCCAGCTTCTTCCTGACCGCCACGATCCCGCTGGCACGGGGGCTGCTCTGGAATCAGGAGTGGACGAACGTCCAGACGTCCGCGCTCGGCAGCGATGCATCGTTCGAAGGGCTCCGCACCGCGGTCATGGACACCGTACGGTCGACCGTCGAGTCCTACTGGGGGCTCGTCGCCGCGCGCGATCAGGTGCGTGTGGCGCAGAAGAGCCTCGAGACGGCGCGCGCGCTGCTCGAGCAGACCAAGACGCAGTACGAAGTCGGCGTCGTGTCGCGGGTCGAGGTTGTCGAAGCGGAAGCGGGCGTGGCTGATCGCGAGTTCAGCATGATCCGCAGTGCCAACGACTACCGGAATGCGCAGGACACGCTGATCGACGCGGTGTTGGGGCGTGAGCTGGGCGCGCTGACGGATCTTCACTTCTCGCCTTCAGACGCCCCCGACGACTACCAGTCGCGCACCGTCGACGTGGGACGCTCCGTCGACCTCGCCTTCGCGCAGCGGCCGGAGCTCGCGCAGCAGCGAAAGCAGATCGAGCAGGACGAGATCGAGCTGAAGTTCGCCAAGAATCAGCGCCTGCCGCAGTTCGACGTAGAGGGTCGCTTCGGGTACGTCGGCATCTCCGGTGAAGGCAACGTCGGTCTGATCGACCTGGACCCCGACGACATGCTGCCGCCCCCGATTCCGCCCAACCGACCATTCGATCGCTCCGACGACGATTTCTTCACGGGACGAGGTTCCGAAAACTTTCGGGTGCAGGGAACGTTCTCCGTTCCGATCCCGAATACGCGGGCCCGCAAGCAGGTCGTTCGGAGCGGGCTCGAACTGCAGCGCGCCAAGACGCGCGAGGCGCGCCTCGAACAGTCGATCATCCTCGAGGTCCGTCGCGCCGCGCGTACGCTCGAAGCCTCGCAGCAGGGCATCGAGGCGGCGGAACGTCGCCGCCTCGCGGCCGAGGAGCAGCTCCGCGCCGAGCGCATCCGCCTCGAGCACGGAGAGTCCACGCCCTTCGAGGTCTTGCAGCGCGAGAGTGATCTGGTCGAGGCCGAGAGTCAGAAGATCAATGCTCTACAGAGCTACCGCTCCGCCGAGGTCGGGCTCGAACGGGCGCAGGGGACGATCCTGGGCGCCCACTCCGTGAATCTCGACCGCAACGCGACGCTCGAGTACGAGTAGTCGGCGCTCCGTGTCCGCCGATCGCGCAGGCTCCGACGCGACCGCCGCGCTCGTCCTCGCCGCCGGCCGCGGCGAACGGCTCGGCGAGGCGCTTCCGAAGGCCTTCGTGCCGCTCTCTGGTAAGACGTTGGTCGAGCGCTCGGTCCGCGCGCTCGCTTCGGCCGGCGTGTTCGACGTGATCCAACCGGTCGTCGCGGCCGCGGATCTGGATCGCTGGGCGAAGCTCGACTTCGACGGCGTGCCGGGACTCCGGGCGCCGGTGGCCGGCGGCGCCGAGCGGCAGGACTCCATGCGGGCGGGGCTCGCGGCGCTGCCTGCGGACGTGGGCTGGGTGGCCGTTCATGACGCCGCGCGCTGCCTCGTGTCGGCGGTGGATCTGAAGGCGGTCGTCGCCGCCGCGAAGGCCTCCGGCGCGGCGCTTCTCGGCGAGCGCAGCCGGGATACCCTCAAGCGCGTGCGGGAGGGCCGCGTCGTGGAAACGCCGCCGCGGGACGAGCTCTGGGCGGCGCAGACGCCGCAGGTGATCCGCCGGGACTGGCTCGAGGCGGCGATGGCGGCGGCGGTGGAGACGGGGCGACTCGGGACCGACGACGTGCAGCTCGTCGAGTGGGCCGGGCGTCCCGTGACGATGGTCGAGGCGACGGCGCCGAACCCGAAGATCACCCGCCCCGAGGACCTCCGGACGGCGGAGGCGCTGATCGCCGAGAGGGAACGCGAAGGATGACGATGCGCATCGGGCAGGGCTTCGACGTCCACCAGCTCGTGCCGGGCCGGCGGCTCGTCCTCGGCGGTGTCGAGATCCCCCACGACAAGGGGCTCGAGGGACATTCCGACGGCGACGCATTGCTCCACGCGGTCGCAGACGCGATCCTAGGCGCCCTCGGGCAGGGGGACCTCGGGCGGCACTTCCCGTCGAGCGACGAGCGCTATCGCGGCATCGCCAGCGGCGAGATCCTGTCCGAGGTGGTGGAGAAGATGATGCGAGCCGGGCTGCGGGTCGGGAACGTCGACGCGACGCTCATCGCCCAGGCGCCGCGCCTGTCTCCCCACCAGAAGGCGATGCACGAGAATCTGACCGCGCTGCTGGGGGCGAGCCCCGAGCGCGTGAACGTGAAGGTCACCAGCACGGATCATCTGGGCGCGATCGGGCGCGGCGAGGGCATCGCCGGCCTGGCGGTCGTGCTCCTCGAGTCCGCGGACGGGTAGGAAGAGGCAGGAGCAGCCGGCGGTGGCCCCCATCGAGTTCTACGACACGCGAACGCGCGCGCGCCGCGCCTTCGAGCCGCTCGAGCCCGGCAAGGTCGGGATCTACACCTGCGGGCCCACGGTCTACGCCGAACAGCACGTGGGCAACCTCCGCTCGCGGCTCTTCTCGGACCTGCTGAAGCGCTTTCTCCAGTCGGAGGGCTTCGAAGTCACGCACGTCATCAACATCACCGACGTGGGGCATCTCGTCTCGGACGCCGACGAGGGCGAGGACAAGATGGAGGCCGCGGCCCGAAGGGCGGGACAGACGGCGGAGGAGATCGCCGCCCACTACACCGACCTCTGGCGCAAGGACGGCGAGGCCGTCAACTGCCAACCGCCCGAGCACAACCCGAAGGCGACCGAGCACATCACGGAGCAGATCGAGCTCGGGCAGCGCCTCGAGGCCGCAGGCTATCTCTATCGGATCGAGGACGGCATCTATTTCGACACGAGCCGCTTCGATCGCTACGCGGAGCTCGCCGGCCTCGACCTCGAGGGCCAGAGCGAGGGCGCGCGCATCGGCGTGACCGAGGGCAAGCGCAACGCGTCCGACTTCGCCGTCTGGAAGTTCGCGGAGGCGGGCGTCCAGCGTCTCCAGGAGTGGGATTCGCCGTGGGGCCGCGGTTTCCCGGGCTGGCATCTCGAGTGCTCGGCGATGTCGGTCCGCTATCTGGGCGAGCGCTTCGACATCCATACGGGCGGGATCGATCTCTCGACGGTCCACCACACCAACGAGGTCGCGCAGTCCGAATGCGGCTACGACGTCCATCCGTGGGTCCAGTTCTGGATGCACAACGAATTCCTGGCGCTGCCCGGGGACGAGAAGATGTCCAAGTCGAAGGGCAACGTGAAGACGCTCTCCGACCTGATCGAGCGCGGCATCGATCCGCTCGCCTTCCGCTACTTCTTCCTCCAGGCCCACTACCGGCAGCAGCAGAGCTTCACCGACGAGGCGATCCAGGCCGCGGCCAAGGGCTTCAAGCGCCTGCAGAAGATCGCGACCGATCTCGAGGCCGTGCAAGGCGAGGGCGACGCCGAAGCCCAGGCGCCCTACGCCGTGCGCTTCCGCGAGGCGCTGGCCGACGACCTGAACGCACCGCGAGCGATGGCCGTCGTCTGGGACGTCGCCCGGAGCGACGCGCTCGCGGACGTGGATCGCCGGGACCTGCTCCGGCGCTTCGAGCCCGTGCTCGGCCTCGGGCTCGGCGAGCCGGCCGCGGCGGCTGCGGACGATGGCTGGGAGAGCGATCCGCGGATCGATGCGCTCGTCGCCGAGCGAACGGAGGCCCGCGCGGCCAAGGACTGGGGGGCGGCCGACCGGATCCGGGACGAGCTCGCCGCCGAGGGCATCGAGATCGTGGATTCGCCCGAGGGCCCGCGCTGGCGCCGCACGCAGGGGTAGGGGCCGCGGCCCGAGAGCGCCTGCGTCCTATACTGGTCTCATGAGCAACGCCTTCAAGCTCGAGTCCGAGTTCGAGCCGGCCGGGGACCAGCCCGCCGCGATCGATGCCCTCGTGGAGGGCGTCGCGCGAGGCGACAAGCATCAGACCCTGCTCGGCGTCACCGGCAGCGGGAAGACCTTCTCGATCGCCTGCATGGTCGAGCGCTTGAACCGCCCGGCGCTCGTCATGTCCCCGAACAAGACGCTCGCGGCCCAGCTCTATGCCGAGTTCAAGGAGCTCTTCCCGCACAACGCCGTCGAGTACTTCGTCTCCTACTACGACTACTACCAGCCCGAGGCGTACATCCCCTCGACGGATACCTACATCGAGAAGGACTCGTCGATCAACGACGAGATCGACAAGCTCCGTCACTCCGCGACCCACTCGCTCCTGACCCGCAACGACGTGCTCGTCGTGGCGAGCGTCTCCTGCATCTACGGCCTCGGTGCGCCCGAGAACTACGGCTCGATGCACGTCTATCTCGAGACGGGCATGAACCTCGTTCGCGACGATCTGCTTCGCCGGCTCGTCGACATGCAGTACGACCGGAACGATCACGACTTCCACCGCGGCACGTTCCGGGTGCGCGGCGACGTGGTCGAGATCTTTCCGCAGTACGAGGGGGAGATGGCGATCCGCGTCGAGTTCTTCGGGGACGAAATCGACTCAATCGCCGAGATCGACCCGCTCCGCGG
The DNA here is from genome assembly GCA_039187915.1 of Myxococcota bacterium. Taxonomy (GTDB): domain Bacteria; phylum Myxococcota_A; class UBA9160; order UBA9160; family UBA4427; genus UBA4427. The sequence goes on along the minus strand of JBCCZJ010000057.1, from coordinate 6,255 downwards.
CAAGGTCGTCGCTCGTCCTCGGAAGGCGATGATCTATCCCGCGAGTCACTACGTGGCCGGGCAGGAGCGCATCCGTCAGGCCTGCGACGGGATTCGCGACGAGCTCCAGGAGCAGCTCGCCCGGTTCAACAAGGAGAACAAGCTGCTCGAAGCCCAGCGTCTCGAGCAGCGCACGATGTACGACCTCGAGATGCTCGAGACGATGGGCTTCTGTCACGGAGTGGAGAACTACTCGCGCTGGCTCGACGGCCGGAACTCGGGGCAGACGCCGTACACGCTCTACGACTACCTGCCCGAGGGCACGATGGTCGTCCTCGACGAGAGTCACGTTTCGGTGCCTCAGATCGGCGGCATGTACCGCGGCGATCGGGCCCGCAAGGAGACGCTCGTCGATTTCGGCTGGCGGCTGCCGTCGGCCCTCGACAACCGGCCGCTCCGCTTCGACGAGTGGGAGGAGCGTGCCGGCCAACGGATCTACGTCTCCGCGACGCCGGCGGACTACGAGTTGGAGGCGACCAAGGGCGTCGTCGTCGAACAGATCATCCGCCCCACGGGCCTGCTCGATCCCGAGATCGAGATCCGGAAGGCGACGGGGCAGGTCGACGATCTGCTGGCGGAGATCCAGGGCCACGTGAAGAACGAGGAGCGCGTCCTCGTCACGACCCTGACCAAACGGATGGCCGAGGAGCTGACCGACTACTACGCGGAGCTCGGCATCAAGATCCGTTACCTGCACAGTGACATCAAGACGATCGAGCGGATGGACATCATCCGCGAGCTGCGGGAGGGCGTCTTCGACGTGCTCGTCGGCATCAATCTCTTGCGCGAGGGGCTCGACATCCCCGAGGTCGCGCTGGTCGCGATCCTCGACGCGGACAAAGAAGGCTTCCTGCGTTCGGAGCGTTCGCTGATCCAGACGATCGGGCGTGCGGCGCGGAACGCGGACGGGCGGGTGATCCTCTATGCAGACCAGGAGACCGACTCGATTCGGAAGACCCTGGACGAGACCGGACGACGTCGTGTGCGGCAGGAGGCGTACAACGCCGAGCACGGGATCACCCCCAGGACGGTGCAGAAGAAGATCACGAGCCTCCAGGATTCGATCTGGGAGCGGGACTACGTCACCGTCCCGCGCGCCGAAGAGAAGTCCGAGCCCGGGCTGCCGCAGCACGAACTCGGTCCGCTGATCGAGCAGCTCCGGGCGGAGATGCGCGAAGCGGCGCGGGCGCTCGAATTCGAGAAGGCGGCGGAACTCCGTGACCGGGTGAAGGCCCTCGAGGCCGAGCGCATCCGGCTGACCTGAGGCGGGTCGTGGTCGAGGATCCCGAAGCGCAGGACGAGGCGACGCCGGACGAGGCGGCCGCGGCGCGTGACGACGAGATCGTGGCGGCGGAACGGCCCGCGCGGATTCCGCTCGGCGAGCAGGCCGCGCAGCTCCCGATGAGTCCCGGCGTCTACCAGTTCAAGAACGAGCGCGGCACCGTTCTCTACGTGGGCAAGGCCCAGAACCTGCGGGCGCGCGTCCGGCAGTACGTGACCGGCGGCGACGGACGCCATCAGATCCCGGCCCTCGTCGATCGCGCGAGCGACGTCGACGTCCTCGTGACCGGGAACGTGAAGGAGGCGTTGCTCCTCGAGAACGAGCTGATCAAGCAGCACAAACCGGTCTTCAACGTCCGCCTGAGGGACGACAAGCAGTATCTCGCGCTGCGCATCGACGAGAGCGAGGCGTGGCCGCGGGTCCGGATGGTCCGCAAGTTCCGCAAGGACGGCGCCCAGTACTTCGGGCCCTACACCTCGAGCGTCGCGCTCAAGTCGTCGCTCTCGAAGCTGCGGCGACTCTTCCCCCTGCGCTCCTGCCGCGAAGGCACCTTCAAGGACTACGCCCGCCGCGGCCGTCCCTGCATCGAGTACGAGATGAAGCGCTGCCTCGGTCCGTGCGTCGGGCTCGCGGACCCGGAAGCCTACGCCGAACAGGTCCGGGGCACCGTCCTCTTCCTGCGCGGCAAGTCGCGGGAGCTGGTGGAGAAGATCGAGCGCGAGATGCACGAGGCGGCGGCCGAGGAGCGATTCGAAGACGCGGCGCGTCTGCGGGACCGCATCCAGGCCGTCGAGCGCACGATCGAGTCCCAGCAGATCGTGACCGAAGCGGGCGTCGACCGGGACGTCTTCGCGATCGCACGGGAGGGCGGCGAGGTGGAGGTCCAGGTCCTCCACGTCCGCGAAGGCCGCGTGATCGGCGCGCGCAGCGTCCCCTTCTCGAACGTGCGCATCGACGACGGCGAGGTGATGTCCTCGTTCCTCGGGCAGTTCTACGGCTCCGGAGAGGCGCACGCGCCGCCGCGCGAGATCCTGACCAGCGTCGACTTCGAAGACGAGGGCGCGCTCGCGGCGCTCTGGCGGGAGCGTTACGAGCGGCCCGTCGCGATCCGGTGGGCCCAGCGCGGGGCTGGCAAGCGGATGGTGGAGATCGCCGAGCGGAACGCGCGGCTGTCGCTGGCGACGCGACTCGCCGCTCGGGAGAGCGTGGACACGGCGCTCGACGAGCTCGAGGAGAAGTGCCGTCTGTCGGTCCGCCCCCACCGGATCGAGTGCTACGACGTGTCGAACCTGCAGGGCACCCTGGCGGTGGCGAGCCGCGTCGCCTTCGCGGACGGCGAGCCCGTCAAGAAGGACTATCGCCGCTACCGGATCCGCGAAGCCGAGGCCGGCGACGACTACGCCTGCATGCGCGAGGTGCTCGATCGTCGATTGCGCCGGGTCGACACCGAGCCGCTTCCGGACCTGCTGATGGTCGACGGCGGGCGAGGGCAGGTCGGCGTCGTGATGGCGGCGCTCGAGGATGCGGGCCTCGAAGTCGACGTGCTGGGCATCTCCAAGGAGCGCGACGACGAGAGCCCGAGCGTGCGCGTGAAGCGAGGCGGGGGGCTCAAGGCGGAGCGGCTCTTCAAGCCCGGACGCGCGAACCCGATCCAGCTCCCGCCGAGCAGTCGGGGCATGCTCCTGCTCCAGCGGATCCGCGACGAGTCCCATCGCTTCGCGATCGAGTTCCAGCGCGAGTTGCGCTCGAAGGTGAATCTCACCTCGATCCTCGAGGAACTGCCCGGGATCGGCCCGACCAAGCGGCGAGCGCTGCTGAAGACGCTCGGGAGTCTGCGGGCGGTCCGGAACGCGAGCCCCGAGGCGTTGCTCGCGGTGCCGGGGATCTCGGAGAAGGACGCCACGTCGATCCGGAACTTCTTCGACGCGCTGACGGCACCGGCGTCCGACGAAGCCGACGCGCTCGCGGAGGATCCGGCCGACGACCGCCTCGACGCGCTCGCGGAGGATCCGGCCGACGACCGCCTCGACGCGCCGGACGTGTCGGATGCGTCCGAGGCCCCGGAGTCGCTGGACGCGCCCGGCGCTGCCGACCCGTTGCCGGTCACAGGACCCGAAGGCGACGCCGGGCGCCGCTAGGCGCCGACAGGGCCGTCGCGCGATCAAGCGCGCCGGTCTGCGATCCGATGATCGGGGCAGGGGCGCGCGCAGTCGGAGCAGCGTCGCGCGCGTGCCCGCCGGAGGTCGTCATGCGCTTCGTCCATTCCTGCAGGATCGACCCGCGGTTCCGCCGCGCGCTCGGTCTCGGCCTCGTGCTGCTGTCTCTGCTGTTCAGCGGCAGCGCTTCGGCCGAGATCTACCAGTGGCGGGACGCGCAAGGTCGGCTGCACTTCGCGCAGGACCTCAACCAGGTGCCGATCGAGTACCGCGCCCAGGCACGTGGTGACGTCGTCAAGCCGGATCCGAAGACGAAGATCCAGCACTACGAGGTGAAGCCCGCCGCAGCGGCCGCGCCGCGCCGGCGCAGCGCGGGGACAGCGAGCGGCGGGGGCGGTCGGGTCCACAAGATCCGGGTGGAGCGCACGGGCAGTACGATGCGCGTGAACGTCCGCCTCAATGATCGCGTCGTCGCGCCCTTCTACGTGGATACCGGCGCGTCGGACGTGGTGATCCCCGAGTCCGTCGCGCGGCAGCTGGGCCTCGATCTCGAAGGCGCGCGCACCGCCTTCTACGGCACCGCGAACGGCACCATCCAGCAGTCGCTCGTCACCCTCGAGAGCGTCCAGCTCGGGGGAGCCCGCGCCGAGAACGTGCCGGCTTCGGTCAGCACGAGCATGTCGACCGGGCTGCTCGGGCTCTCGTTCTTCAATCACTTCCGCTACCGCGTCGATCCCGTGAGCGGGACGATCACGCTGCAGGACAACGGACTGGTCGAGGCGGGCAAGATCCGAGGCGGTCGCAGCGAGGGGCAGTGGCGGCGGCAGTTCGCCGCCCTCGCGGCGCGCCGCGCGGCCATCGAGCGCGCGATCGACTCGGCGAATCCGAACCGATCGCGTCGCAAGGCAGAGCTCGAGGCGATGATCGAGGAGGTCGACCGCCAGCTCGACGTGCTGGAGGACGAGGCCGACGAAGCGCGGGTCCCGATGCGCTGGCGGGACTGACGCAGGACGCGTCGTCTCGCGGGGGCGCGGGCGGCCCGGCCGGGTCGCCGAACGGGAAATGCCCTCCCTGGGTAAATCGTTTCCACCCGGCGCCCGCACCGGGTCTCGCCTCGTTCGCGATGCCGCGCCCCAGGCGCGGCAGGGCGGCGCGAAGCGTGCGCGGCGCCGGCGGGCTGCCGATGGACTGCCCGTCGCGCGGCGCCCCCGCCGTGGCATGCCTCTTGCTCTTTCCTCCCTCCGACAGCACTCGTGACTGCCTCGAGGGGGGTGGTCCAGGCCGGGCTCAGAAGGCTCGGAAGCGATCGGATCGGGAACGATGGAGTGGAACTGGAGCCGGCTCTTCGGGCGCAGAGAAAGCGGGACCCGCGCAGACGCGGCGCGTCGCGGCCAGTCGGCGCCGCGTCGGCTCGAGGATTGGGAAGCGCGACTCGTCGAAGAAGGCGTATCTCAGGAGTGGGCCCCGCGACTCGCCCGTCGGCTGGAAGCGCTGCATCGCGAAGCGGATGCCGGGACGGCCCACGCCCTGATCCAGGGCGCCGTCGCGGCGACCGAGGTCCAGGCGGAGGCCCATGCCTGGGTCGAGCGGAACATGCGCGACGTGAAGGAGGTCGAGCGGCTGCTCGGTGCCTTCAGCGGTGAGCTCGAGAAGCTCGACGAGGTGCTCGAAGTCCTCGCCGCCTACGCCCAGCGCATGCGCACGAAGCCGAACCGCAAGCCGCGTCACACGCTCCACTGACGCCGGCACGCGATCGCGCGACGCGAACGCGGCGGCCGCGCGGCGCGAACCGTCGGCCACGCGAGGGGAACGTGCGTTCGCGTTGAGGCGCGCTCCCGACGCCGAGGTCACGCTGCGGGCCTCCTTCGGTCTTCCGCCGCAGGGGTGGGCGGAGCGGGGCGGTGTCGGATCGTGGACTGGGCGCGAGTGTGGCGGCGTTCGGCATCGGGATGCTGCTGGCGGAGACCGGCTGGGCGCCGCCGGTCGGTCTCCTGGTCGCGGGCCTCGTCTGCCTCTGCGTCTCGATCGTCTGGCAGGCGCGCACGCGGCCGCGAACGGCGCGCGCGCTGGGATGGGGGCTGCTGGTGCTGGCCGGCGCGCTGCGGCTCGGCCTTCGCTTCGAAGCCGCTCAGGTCGACCTCGTCCGGCTCGAACAGCTCGACCCGCAGGCGGTGCAGCGGCTCGAAGCGCGCGTGCTCGAACGTCGCGCATTCGCCTGGGGAAGCGAGGTCCGCCTCGATCGCGTGCGGGCGCTCGCGCCGGGGCCGGCGCCTCCGCGGCGTCTGCTCCTCTCGCTCGACGCCCAGCAGGCGGGCACGCGTGCGGACAGGCTACTCGTTCCCGGCGCGCAGGTCCGTTTCGGTGCGCGGCTCGACCCGATCGCGGGCGCGCGCAATCCCGGGAGTGACGATCGTGAGCGGGCGTGGGCGCGGCGAGGGTTGGCCGTGCAGGCGCGCCTGGTCGATCCCGCCTGGGTCGTCGTCGTGGGGCGCGAGACGACGACGTCTCCGACACATCCGACGCCTCCGACATCTCCGACGCCCCGGACGCTCCGCGCGCGGTGGCTCGCGTCCCTCGGGCCCGCGCTTGCCGCGCGACCGGGCGGGGCGCTCGCGCTCGCGCTCGTGCTCGGCGAGCGCGCTCCGGTGGATCCGGTACTGGCGGCGGGCTTGCACGCCCTCGGACTCTCGCATCTGGTCGCGATCTCGGGTCTGCACGTGGGCCTCGTCGGTGGGGCAGCCGGGTTCCTCACGCTCCGCCTGCTCGGACGGCGATCGC
>JBCCZJ010000056.1:0-15741 GCA_039187915.1 Myxococcota bacterium | reverse complement strand
GAGAGAACCGGGGACACGAGGCGGAGCATCTCTTCGACGGCGCCCGGAATCAGCGACGGATCCTCGACCAGGCGCTTGCGTGCTTCCGGGTTCTCGATCAGCAGCTGCATTCCGCCGGAGAGACCGTTCCGCGTCGTCTCGTTGCCGGCGACCATCAGCAGGATGCTCATCTTGATCAGCTCGTCGTTGTTCATCGAGCGGTGGTGCTCGTCGCGGTCGTAGACCTCGTCGACCGAGTCGTCCTGGTTCGTGTGTTCGACGAGGACGCCGGCGTCCTTCGCCTGGACGAGGATGCTGATCAGGTCTTCCTTGGGCTCGGCGCGCCGGCTCTCGATGATCTCGGTGACGTAGGTCATGTACTCGAGCGCGGCCTGGCCCGAGGCGGCGACGATCTCGGGCTTGTCGAGGTTGCCCTGCGCGCTGATCATCGCGTCGCTCCAGCGATGGAAGCGCTCGCGGTCCTCGCGCCGGATGCCGATCATTTCGGCGATCAGGATCAGCGGGAGCGGGACGGCGATGTCCTCGACGAAGTCGCACTCGCCCTTGCTCGCGATGGCGTCGAGGGCTTCGTCGGTGATCTGCTTGAAGACCTCTTCCCACTTGCGGACCATCCGCGGGGTGAAGCCGCGGTTGATCAGGCCGCGCATTTCGCCGTGTCGCGGCTCGTCCTCGTCGATCATGCCGATCTTGGCGTTGATCCGGCCGGGCAGGACGCCCTCGCCGGAACAGAAGAGGTGGTTGTTCTTCGAGGCGAAGACGACGTCAGCGAAGCGGGTCACGATGTACGCCTCGGTCTTCTCGCTCCAGTAGACCGGGGCGTTCGCGCGCAGCCAGCGGGTCCGCTCGGGCATCTCCTCGTTCCAGGCGTAGGCCTGGCTGAAGTCGATGTCGATGTTGGTCTCGTCGAAGTGGGTGGTCATCGGAAGGGGGCTCCTCGGGGCGGGCTTTCGATTGGGATCGGAGTAGGGACGGGATCAGCGCGGTCGAAGCGTTTCGATCGCGAAGTCGGTGGCGGCGTGGAGGCCTTCTTCGACCGGATAGTCGGGGTTGGCCAGCCAGCTGGTGATCGCGGAGTTGAGCATCCCGACGATCATCTGGCTCAGGAAGGCGGCCGGATGGTCGTCGCGGACGGTGCCTTCGCGTTGACCGTCCGCGAGCAGGTCGACGAAGGGCTCGAAGCGGCGTTCGAGGTAGGGGTGGGGGCCGGCGGGGGTTCCGTCCAGGCGGATGAACTCGAGCAGCGTCTCGCGGGCCGGGTCGCGGTTCTCGCTGATGTCGCGGGCGGCCCGGTCGATGAAACGGCGGAAGCGATCGAGCGCGGGGCCTTCGCCGCCGAGGCTCTCGACCGTCATGGCGTGCAGGTGGTCGACAACCTCCGCGGTCATCAGCGAGAGCATCGCCTGCTTGCTCTGGAAATGATTGAAGAAGGTGGCCGGCGCGACGTCCGCCGTATGCGCGATCTCGTCGACCGTCGTGGCCTCGAAGCCCTGCTTCGCGAAGAGCTCGCGGGCGGCGGCGTAGATCCGGCTCCGGACCTCGAGCTTCTTGCGCTCGCGCCGTCCCAGGGGCTCGGTCGGGGTCATCGACATGCAGGCGGTCCTCGGGCCCGGCCCTCGGGCCGGATCGGGGCAGACGGAAGCTGGAGTCGGCTCCATCGGTAGAGATCGACCCATTCTTGGAGTCTACTCTGAGTTTGGGGCCGGCTCCAGCGAAAAACGCAATCGAATCAGCGGTTCGTCGGCAGCCGAACCGCAAATCCAACTTTGCGAACACGTTCGGGAAGGGAGCCGGGCCGCTCGGACCCCGCCGTGCGCGGGCCGGGGCGGGCGGTCCGCCCTTCGCTAGCCTGCCGACGGATCCCGCGGGTCGCGTGGGACCCGAGAGGAGCGGCGGGCCTTGGATCGAAACGAGCCGCGCGCCCAGGAACGCGCCAGCGAGGGGCCCGGTCCGCTCGTCTTCGCCCTGGCCCTCCCGCTCTTCGCGGCGCTCGCCCAGGCCCCGTCGGAGTTCGCCTACTACCGCCGATGGCTGGAGCTCGGATCGGACGAGGCCGGGCTCCGGGCGCTCGTCGCCCTCCTGCTCTTCGCGAAGACGGGAATCGTGCTCGCCGGGCTCGCGCTCGGGCTGCTCTTCGGCGCGCGCCGCGTCTCTGCCGCGGGGATGCGTCTCGCCGCCCTCGTCGGCACGTTCGTCGTCCTCGGCCTCGTGGCGGCCGATCTGGAGGTGAAGCGCCTCACGGGCAACGCCCTGGCCGTCTATCTGCCCTTCCTGTTCGAGGCGGAGACCCTCGTCTGGGCGGGGACGGGCTTCGATCCCGGCCCGGCGGTGCTGCGCACGCTCGGTCGCGCGGCGGCGCTCGTCGGGCTCGCCGCGGTCCCGGCCTTCGCGCTCGAGCGCTGGACGCGGGCCGACTCACCCCGTCGGGCGCGGCGCGTCGTCGCGACCGCCTTCGCGGTCTTCGCGTTCGCGCCCGCGGCCGGTCTCGTGGCGGCGGCCTTCGCCCCCGCCGTCGTGCTCTCCGAGCTGCGCGATCAGGTCCCCGGCTTCGGCTCGATCGCGCTCTTCGCGCCGGCCGAGGAGCGCGCGACGCGCGCGGCGAGCGCCGCCGTCGCGGCGCGATATGCCGAAGCGCTGCCCGCCCTGCGCGCCGCGCCGCGGGCCCTGCCGGTCCCGCCGATCGGACCGGACGCGGGACCGGACGTGCTGCTCGTCGTCGTCGAGAGTCTGCGCGCGGACGCGCTCGATCCGGGCACGATGCCCTTCCTCTCCGCCTGGTCCCGCCGCGGCCTTCGGCTCGATCGCCACGCCGCGACCTCGAACGCCTCCCATTACGGGCTCTTCGCGCTCCTCTACGGCCGCAGTCCGCTCCGCTACTTCGAGACGGTCGCGTCGGACGAGTCGCCCACGCTGGTCGAGGCGCTGCGGCGTGCCGGATACGCGCGTCACCTCGTCACTTGCGCGGAACTCGACTGGCGCCGGATGAAGCGCTTCATGGGCCCGCCGCACTTCGCGCTCGAGCGTCTGGCGGGGCCCGACCTCGCGGCCTGCGATCGCGAAGTGATCACGCGCGCCCGGGCGCTCCTCGCGGAGCCGGGCGATGCGCCCCGTCTCGTGCTCGCGTTCCTGATGTCGACGCATTTCGGGTTCCATCATCCCGAGCCCCCCGACTTCCTGGCCCCCTTCGCACCGGCGCTCCCGCCGCCGAACGCCTCGACCCTCGACCCCGAGCGCGACCGGGCCGCGCTCCACAACCGCTACCGGAACAGCGCGCACTACGTCGACGCGCTGCTCGCCGAGCTGCTCGAGCCGATCGAGACCGAGCGGACCCTGGTCGTCGTGACGGGGGACCACGGCGAGTCCCTCTACGACGACGGGACGCTCGCCCACGCGAGTCGCCTCTCGGCGGTCCAGGTCCGCGTGCCCTTCGTCCTGGCCGGTCCTGGCGTGCCTCCGGACCTCGTCCGCGACACACCGACGGACCACGCCGACGTCGCGCGGACCGTGCTCGCGCGTCTGGGCGCGTCGGACGATGCGCTCGCGCGACTGCCGGGACGCGATCTCGTCGACGGCGCGCCGCGCGCGTTCCTGCCGTGGATCCACGCGAAGGCGCGGCCGGACGGGGTCGATCGCGTGGCCCTCGTCGGAGACGACGTCCGGGTCGCGCTCCGGCTCGATCCGGAGCGGGGCCGGGCGCGGGTCGTCGGCCCCCTCGACGAGGCGGGCCGCCTCGTCCGTCGCGCCCTGTCGGCGCCTTCGTCGGCGCGCGTCGCGGACTGGCTCGGCGCCTACCTGTCCGAGACCGTCTCGGTCGAGACGTCGCCGCCGACGCCGATCGAGTAGCGCCGCGTGATCTCCGGATCCCGGCGGCGCGCGAGCGGCGGCAGCGACGGCGCGCGGTAGTAGGTCACCCGGAGCGTCGCCTCCCGCGTCGGGTCGTCCGCGTGCCCGAACGCGTCGAAGCGCACGAAGCCGAGGTGGACGTCGAGGAAGTCCTCGCCTTCGATCCGGTACTCGGTCTCGGTCTGTCGCTTCGGGTCCGAGCCGGCGCCCGCGATCACGGTCAGGCGCGGGGCGCCCGGCGTCTCGCCGCGGATCGCGCCGAGGACGTGGACGTGTCCGGATACGTAGGCGTGGACGATCGTTTCGGCGCGGCGCGCGGCTTCGGCGACCATCCGGCTGAGCTGCGGGTGGCCGGTGATCGGGGGACGATGGCCGACGATCACGCGGAAGGGGCCGCGGGCGCTTCGGAGCGCGTCGGCGAGGGCGGCCGTCGCCGCTTCGTCCCAGGGCCACTCCGACAGCACGAACACGAGGCTGAGACCGCCGGGCAGCTCGCGCACGGCCGGTGGGCCCGTCGACGGGACCTCCCAGTTGGTCACGAGGGGCGGGACCGCGCGCTGCTGCCGCCGACCGCCATCGTCGGCGCGTACGTCGTGGTTGCCGACGACCGCGAAGAGCGGCGGTGGCTCCGCTTCGAGGGGCGGGCAGGCGCCGACGAGCGCTTCCGCGAGCGCCGGCGAAGGGCGGACGAATGCGCAGTAGGGCCGTGCGACGTTCTCGGTGACCCGCGCCAGCACCTCGTCTTCCCGCAAGCCGTCGGGATAGAAGTTGTCGCCGAGCAGGACCAGCGCGTCGGCGGGCCGGGCGGCATGGGCGCGCTCGAGGGCGAGGCCGACGGCGAGCTGTGGCTGGAGCAGGGAAGGCAGCGGCCCCCACGGCTCGCCGGTGTCGCCGACGGCCAGGAAGGAGCCCTCGGGCCGCGCGCCCGGGTCCCGGCTCGCTTCGGGCAGACAGGCCGGGCCCGACGCGAGGACCCAGACCGAGAGCCAGAGGAGTCGGAACTTCGGTCGGGAGGGAGAGGAAAGCACGATCGCGGGGCGCCTTCGGGGGGCGGGAGCGGAACGCGGAACGTAGCCGACCGGGTCTCGCCGAGACCGGGGCCATCCGTCGGGTCGGAAAGGCGTCGCGGCGGGATCTCGCGTCACCCGCGGCGACCTGGAACAAGTTTACAAGACTTGTCTCATGTGTTCTCATCGCGCCATGGCCGACGCGATCCCCGAACCGTCCCCTGCGACACGCGAGCGCATCCTCGAAGGTGCGCGGGAGGCCGTGGCGCTGCACGGCGTCGCCAAGCTCGGCATGGCCGACGTCTGCGCGAGCGCCGGCCTGTCCCGGGGCACGCTCTACCGCTACTTCGGTTCCCGAGAGGCCCTGCTGCTCGCGCTCTCGCGACGGGAGGCGGAGCGCTTCCGGGACCACGTGCTCGCCGCCGCGCGGGAGGCGGCGACCTCCGAGGCGCGCCTCGCGGTCCTGCTCGCGAGCGCCATGCAGGAAGTGCAGGCCCACCGGGCGCTGCAGCGACTGCTCGAGAGCGATCCCGCCCGGGTGCTCGCGGCGATCCGCTCGCAGTTCGCGGCGCTCCGTGGCCAGCTCCGCGAGATCCTGGGCGGCGACCTCGAGCGACTCACGCCGGTCGAGCGCGGTCTCGTCGATGCCGACCAGCTGGCGGACTGGATCACGCGGCTGCTCGTGACCTACTACCTGGTCCCCGACGACGAGCCCGACCGGATGCAGTCCGGACTCGCGGCGATGCACCGGATGCTGGGCGCAGACGATTCGGCGCCGGACGCGTCTCCGGAGACGTCGTGAGCGCGGACGACCGGATCGCGCGGGACGCCGTCGAGCCGATCGAGGCGATGATGGCGCAGGGGCCGAACGCGCCGATCGAAGATCCCTACACGCTCTATGCGCGGGCCCGACGCGAGGCGCCCGTCGCGCGACTCGCCGGCGTGGAGCGTCCGACCTTTCTCTTCACGCGCCATGCCGACGTGCGTGCGGCGCTGCGCGACCCGGCGCGCTTCAGCAGCGCCTCGAACGGTGACCGTGGCATCGCCCTCGTGATCGGCCGGACCGTGGTCGGCATGGACGGCGAGGAGCATCTGCGCCACCGCGCGCTGATCACGCCCGCGGTCGCGCCGCGCGCGTTGCGCGGCGCCTTCGCGGAGCGCGTCGAGCGCATCGCCGACGCGTTGATCGACCCGCTCGCCCAGGCGGGGCGCGCCGATCTCGTGCGGGACTTCGCTTTCCTCTACCCGATCCGCGTCTTCGTCGAGCCGCTGGGTCTCCCGCCGGAAGACGTCGAACGCTTCCACCACTGGTCGATCGATCTCACGGGCATCGCGAAGGACCCCGCCCGCGGCTTCGCCGCCGCGACGGCGATCCGCGCCTATCTCGAGCCGATCATCACCGAGCGCCGCAAGGCGCTCGGTGACGACATCCTCTCGACGCTCATCCGCAGCGAGGTGCCGGTCCCGGGGAAGGACGAGACCGCGCGACTCGGGGACGACCAGATCGCGAACTTCCTCATGCTGCTGATCATGGCGGGGGCCGAGACGACCTATCACCTGCTCGGCAGCACGCTCTTCGCGCTCCTCTCGCACCCCGCGGCCCTCGATGCCGTGCGCGCAGCGCCCGATCGCATCCCGCTCGCGATCGACGAAACCCTCCGCTGGGAGTCGCCGGTCCAGATCGTGACGCGCGAGCTGACCGCCGACGTCGAGATCGCCGGCGTGCGGATCGCGAAGGGGAGCGACGCGATCCTCGGGATCGGGCCCGCCAATCGTGATCCGGAGGTCTTCGCCGACCCCGATCGGTTCGACCTCGAGCGCTTCGCTCCCGACGCGAAGTCGGCGGACGGCGCGGGCGTCGAGCACATCGCGTTCGGCTTCGGCCGGCACTACTGCGCCGGCTCCAGGCTGGCGCTGCTCGAAGCGGAGACGGGCCTCCGGCGGCTGCTCGCGCGACTCCCGAACCTGCGCTTCGACACCGAAGCGCGGCCCGCGCGCATGGGGGGCTTCGCGTTCCGCAGTCCGGACCACCTTCCGGTCCGTTTCGACTGACGCCGCGCCGCCCGCCCGCCTCGCGGCGCGTGATAGGGTCTCCGGATGACCCCGCCCGCGAATCGGAAGCAGATGCGGATCGGCGCGTTCCTCTCCGGGACCGGCGGCAACATGGGATCGTGGCGTCATCCGGCGTCGGTGCTCGACGGAGCGATCAACTACGACCACTACCTGTCGATGACGCGAAAGGCCGAGGAGGCGAAGCTCGACTTCGTCTTCTTCGGGGACGGGCTCTACATCTCGGAGAAATCCCATCCGAATTTCCTGACCCGCTTCGAGCCGCTTACGCTCCTCGCCTCGCTCGCGCCCATGACCACCCGCATCGGCCTCGTCGCGACGCTCTCGACCACGTACAGCGAGCCCTTCACGGTCGCGCGGCAGTTCGGGACGATCGATCTCCTGTCGAAGGGCCGGGCCGGCTGGAACATCGTGACCTCGCCCCTCGAAGGCACCGCGGCGAACTACGGCCGGACGGATCACCCAAACCACGATCTCCGCTACCGCATGGCCGACGAGTTCGTCGACGTGACCGAGGGGCTCTGGCGCTCGTGGGAAGACGACGCGTTCGTCCGCGACCGGGAGAGCGGTCGCTTCATCGACGCGTCGAAGATGCATGCACTCGACCACCGCGGCGCATTCTATTCCGTCGCCGGCCCGCTCAACCTGACGCGCTCGGCGCAGGGGCAGCCGATCCTCTTCCAGGCGGGCGCCTCCGACGCGGGACGGCGCTTCGCCGCCGCGCGGGCGGATGCGATCTTCAGCGTCTCGCCCACGATCGAGACCGCGAAGCAGTTCCGCGCCGACATTCACGCGCGCGCGGCCGAGGTCGGGCGGAGGCCGGAGGCGATCCGGATCCTCAACGACGTGGGACCGGTGATCGGCCGGACGAACGCGGAGGCGGAGGAGAAGTTCCGCGCGATCGGGGCGCTCGTCGACGTCGACACGGCGCTCGCGTACCTCGGTCGCTTCTTCCAGGACATCGACTGGTCGGGCTACGACCTCGACGCTCCGTTTCCCGATCTCGGCGACACCGGGCACGGCGGCTGGCAGAGTGCGTCCGACGGAATCAAGAAGCGTGCGCGCAAGGAGGGGCTCACCCTGCGCGAGGTCGCGCTCGAGACCACCACGCCGCGCCATCCCTTCATCGGCACGGCGGTCGAGGTCGCCGACCAGATGACGGCCGGGTTCGAGGCGGAAGCGGTCGACGGGTTCATGCTCGATTGTCCGGTGCTGCCGACCGGGCTCGACGAGTTCGTCGACGAAGTCGTTCCGATCCTGGTCGAGCGCGGGCTCTTCCGGCGCGACTACGAGGCAGAGACCCTTCGCGGGAACCTGGGGCTGCTGCGTTAGGCGGAGCGCGTCGACTTCGTCGTTTCGCTTCGTCCGTCGCGTCGGTCGCGTCCCGCCCGGTGGCCATCGTGCGGTCCGTCGGCGCCCGAGTCCGGCGACCCGGACTCGCAGCGCGGCGTCCCCGGGAAGCGCCGGCCCGAGCAGATCCAGAGGCCGCTCTATTCCGCCGAGACCCGTTCGCGGGCTCCGTCCGCCCGCGCGGTCGGAGGCGTGGTTGCGGCGAAAGGGGGAGACTCGGCACACTGGGTCCGTGACTCGCCCGTCCGTCCGGAGACCCATCCGACAGGAGCACCCGCCATGGCCGCCGAAGCAACCCTCGATCCCGATCCCCAGCCCACCCCCGATCCCGCCGCGCTGCGCGACTTCGCCGCCAAGCTCGACCGGGCCAACATGAAGAAGATCGGCGCGTTCCACTTCGCGATGGTGATGGGCGCCTTGACCCTCTGGGGTGCGGCCGTCGCCTGGGCACAGACGACCGGCTGGGCGATCGCCGAGCTCGCCGCGGTCGCGAACGCGGTGATCGCGGCGACCGTGATCTCCTCGACGCTCCACGAGTGGGGACACTTCACCGGCGCACGTCTCTCCGATGCGCCGTCGCCGGTGCTCGATGCGCCGCGCAACCACTACTTCATGTTCGACTTCAAGATGGCGGACGCGGACGTGCGTCAGTTCACCTGGATGAGCTGGGGCGGGATCGCCGTGCCGTGGCTGCTGGTCGTCGCGGCGCTCGTGCTCGTTCCGGTCGGGCTGACGAGCGGCGCGGCGCTGATCGCGACGCTGGTCGCGAAGGCCACGTCCGCGACGCATTTCGAGCTGCCGATCGTGCGTGACGCGAACGCCTGCGGCGACCACAACGAAGCCTTCCAGCGCGGAATCGCCGGTGGGCTCGATGCGAGCGGGCGGGTCGGGAACGTGACGGGCCTCGTCGTGTTCGCCCTGCTCGTCCTGCTCTTCTAGATCCGGGCGGGCGCGCCGCGTCCGACCCCGACACGAGAGGCCCCCGCCGATGACCGAGCTTGCCTTCCGGACCGCCCACGAGATCGCCCGGGCGATCGCGCGGGGCGAAGTCTCCGCCCTCGAAGCGACCGACGCCTTCATCGGCCGGATCGAGAGATACGACGGCGAGATCAACGCCGTCGTCGTGCGCGACTTCGATCGGGCCCGCGAGGCGGCGAAGCGCGCGGACGCGGCGCGGGCCGCGGGCGAGGACTTGGGCCCGCTCCACGGCGTCCCGATGACCATCAAGGAGTCCTATGACATCGAGGGACTCCCGACGACCTGGGGCTTCGAGATCTTCAAGGACCACGTCGCTTCGAGCGACGCGCTCTCGGTCGCGCGGTACAAGGCGGCGGGCGCGATCTTCCTCGGCAAGACCAACGTGCCGGTCGGCCTCGCGGATCTGCAGAGCTTCAACCCGATCTACGGCAGGACCGGCAATCCGTGGGACACGGGGCGCACGCCCGGCGGCTCTTCGGGCGGCAGCGCCGCCGCCCTCGCGGCGGGACTGACCGGCCTCGAGTCGGGTTCCGACATCGGCGGCTCGATCCGAAATCCCGCGCATTTCTGTGGCGTCTACGGGCACAAGCCCACGTGGATGATCGTGCCGCCCCAGGGCCACGCCCTGCCGGGCCAGCTCGCGAGCCCGGACATCGCCGTCTGCGGGCCGCTCGCGCGGAGCGCCGAGGATCTCCGGCTCGCGCTCGACACGATCAGCGGCCCCGAGCCGCTCCAGTCCGAGGGCTGGACGCTCACGCTCCCGAAGCCGCGACACGCGCGCCTCTCCGATTTCCGGGTCGCGATCTGGGCGAACGACGAGATCGCGCCGGTCGATCGTGAGGTCGAGGCGCGGGTGCACGGGATGGCCGAGGTGTTGCGCAAGGCGGGCGCGACGGTCTCGGAGACGGCGCGCCCGGACATCCACTGGCCGACCGCGCACGCGACCTACATCAGCCTGCTCAACGCGATCATGGGTGCGGCGATCTCCGACGAAGAGCGCAAGCAGTTCGAGGCCGAGGCCGCTCGGTACGAGAAGGGCGACCTGTCGCCGCGCGCGGTGAACGCCCGAAGCATGAGCCTGACGCACGCACAGTGGCTCGGCGCGAACAACCATCGGGAGTCGCTGCGCTACGCCTGGCGCGACTTCTTCCAGGAATGGGACATCGTGCTCTGTCCCCAGACCGCGACCCCGGCCTTCCCCCATGACCCGACCGATCTCGCTGGCCGTACGCTCGAAGTGAGCGGCGTGTCCCGCCCCTTCTTCGAGCAGCTCTTCTGGGCGGGCTTCGTGATCGCGTCCTATCTGCCGAGCACGGTTTTCCCGACCGGGCCCTCCGAGGCGGGCCTGCCGATCGGCCTGCAGGCGGTCGGTGGGGAGTACCAGGACTACACGACGATCGAGTTCGCCCGGCTGATGGCGGAGGAGATCGGGGGCTTCGTGGCGCCCGCGGGCTACGCCGACTAACGCGATTCCGATGGCCGGGCCCGCTCGGCTGGTCGGGTCCGACTTTGCAGAGGGAGAAGCGATGACCGAGTCGTCCCGCGAGTTCGAGATCGTCCTTTGGGGCGCGACCGGCTTCACCGGCCAGCTCGCCGCCGAGTACCTGCTGCGCCAGCACGGCGCCGACGGCGACCTCCGTTGGGCGATCGGCGGGCGCAACGCGACCAAGCTGGAGCGCGTGCGCGACGCGCTCGCCCGGGAGACCGGCGTCGACTGCGCGTCGCTCCCGATTCTCGTGGGCGACAGCGATGACGCCGAGGTCCTCCAGGCGATCGCCCGTCGGACGCAGGTCGTCTGCACGACCGTCGGGCCGTACGCGAAATACGGTGCGAAGCTCGTCGCGGCCTGCGCGGAGGCGGGCACCGACTACTGCGACCTGACCGGCGAAGTGCACTGGATGGCGCGCATGATCGAGGCCCACGGCGATGCCGCCTCGGCCAGCGGCGCGCGGATCGTGTTCACCGCGGGCTTCGACTGCATTCCTTCCGATCTCGGCGTGTACTTCCTCCAGCGCGAGGCGATCGAACGCCACGGCGCGCCGGCGTCCCGGGTGAGCCTGCGCGTGAAGGACTTCAGCGGCGGCGCGAGCGGCGGGACGATCGCGAGCATGCTCACGATGCTCGAGGAAGCGGCCGCCGACCCCGCGATCCTGCGCGTCATGAACGAGCCCTACTCGCTCAACCCGAAGGACCAGCAGACGGGCCCGGACGCAGCCGAGCGTTTCACGCCGCATTTCGACGCGGACTTCGCGGAGTGGGTCGCGCCCTTCTTCATGGCCGGGATCAACACCAAGGTCGTCCGTCGCTCGAACGCGCTCCTCGAATACCGCTACGGCCGGGACTTCCGCTACGACGAGGCGATGCTGATGGGCGCCGGGCCGGCGGGGCTGGCGAAGGCGAGTGCGACGAGCGCCGGGATCGCCGGCACGATGGGCGTGATGGCGATCGGCCCGCTCCGGCGCGCGATCTCGGGGCGACTCCCGCAGCCCGGCGAGGGGCCGAGTCCGGCGCAGCGCGAGCGGGGCTTCTACGAGCTGCGACTCCGCGGCGAAGGCCCGGACGGTCGCGTGCTGAATGCGCACGTGCACGGCGATCGGGATCCGGGCTACGGATCGACCGCCAAGATGCTGGCCGAGAGCGCGCTGTGTCTCGCGCGGGACGCGCTCGATGCGCCCGGCGGGATGCACACGCCGGCGAGCGCGATGGGCGATGCGTTGCTCGCCCGGATGCCGTCGGCCGGTGTGACGATCGAGCTCGTCGACTGAAGTCGGCTCGCGCCGCGCTCGCCAAGGCGGCGTCGAGGCGCGCGCCGCAGGCGGCTTCATCGAGGCGCGCGCCCCAGGCGGCTTCGTCGAGGCGCCAGACGCGCGTGCGCGCGTAGCGCACGATCAGGTAGGTCATGAGCCCAGCCGGCCCGAGCATCAGCGTGAGCGCCAGGCACGGCACGACCAGCAGGTGAGGCACGTCCCGGCGCGCCGCGTCGCGGACCTCCCACGCGCCGACGAAGAGGTCGAAGGCCAGGTAGTGGATCCAGCCGGCCAGGACGGCATGCGGACTCGTGAAGAGCGCCATCACGCCGGCGAGCGAGCCGAAGCCGCCGTCCTCTGGCGAGGCCGGGTTCATCGCGAAGGCCGCGAGGTAGGCGACGGCGAGCAGGACCGGGATCCAGAGCGCGTGGACCAGCGTATGCGTGATCGCGCGATTCGGCGCGAGGGCCAGCAGCAGCCAGGCCGGGATCACCGCGGTGTTGGCGATCGTGAAGGCGAGGTCGGGACTCATGGACGGACTCCGTGACGGATGGGCAGAGAATGAGCAGGAGAGGGCGGGGACCGCCGCTCAGCCGAGGACCACGGGCATGGCCACGTGCCGATGCCAGCCCGGCCAGTTCGCCAGCGCGATCGATCCCGGATCGCGTTCGAAGCGCGCGGCGGGGAAGCGCTCGAAGAGTCGACGAAGCGCCACCCGGGCCTCCATCAGCGCGAGCTGCTTGCCGAGGCAGAAGTGGGCGCCGAATCCGAAGCCGAGGTGGGGATTCGGCGCGCGCGTCTCGTCGTAGCGGAGCGGGTCGTCGAAGACGGCCGGATCCCGGTTCGCGGCACCGAGCAGCGGCATGATCAGGCTGCCTCGCGCGATCGGGACGCCCGCGATCTCGAGATCCTCGACCGGCCGCACGGGCTTCGTCCCGAGGACCGGACCGTGCAGTCGGACGAGCTCGTCCATCGCGCCCGGCCAGCGCGACGGATCCGTCTCGACGCGGGCGCGGACGTCCGGGGATTCGAGCCAGAAGCGGATGCCGTTCGCGATCAGGTGCTCCGTCGTCTCGAGCCCGGCCATCACGAGCAGGAAGACCATCGCGACGAGCTCGTCGGTGGTGAGACGATCGCCGTCCTCTTCGGCCGCGATCAACGCCGAGAGCAGATCGTCCGCGGGGTGCGCGCGCTTGCGATCGATCAGACGTCGGACGAATCCACCGACGCGTCGGAGGTCCCAGACCATCGTCTTCAGCAGCCGCGCCCCGGTCAGGCCCTTCGTGAGCGCCGTCAGGCCGTTTTCCATCTCGGCCGCCTCGTCCGGGCGGATCCCGATCAGCTCGGAGATGACGCGGAGCGGGATCCAGCGCGCGTAGTCTTCGAGGAGGTCGATCTCGCCCTCCGGGCGCTTCGCGACGCGGGCTTCCAGCGTGTCGAGGAGCGCGCCCGCGATCGTCTCGACCCGCGGCTCGAAGGCGGCGATGCGTCGCGCGGTGAAGGCCTGGTTCACGAGGTTGCGATGGCGTCGGTGCTCGGGATCGTCCTCGTAGATCATGCTCGTCGCGATCGCCGCAATCGACTTCGGGAGCGGGACGGGCAGCGCGCGGCCGCCGGTCTTGCCCATCGCACGGGCTCGATTGCGGACGAAGCGAGGGTCGGTCAGGACGAGTCGGCAATCCTCGTAGCGCGACACGAGCTTGATCCGCATCAGACTGACGCGGCCATCGGCGACGGGCGCGTCCTCGCGGAGGCGCGCGTACCCCTCGTCGGCGTGCCGGCGAAAGGCACGCGAGGCGAGATCGATCGGACGGTCGGTGGGGATCTCGGGCGCGGCCTCGGCGGCGGTCATGGGCTGGCCTCCTGCGGCAATCCGGACAGGGTGGCATATCCGCTCCGGTCACGTGGAGGCGCTCGGCGCCCCATGAGCGGGGTGGGGGGATCGCCTAGACTGGCGCGATCCACGCGAACCGGAGGCCCCTGCCCATGCCCTTCGACATCCGACCCGTGACCGCCGCGCTCGGCGCCGAGATCCATGGCATCCACCTCGCCTCGCTCGACGACGCCGGTCTCGCCGAGCTCCGGAAGCTCTGGATGGACTACAAGGTCCTCTTCTTCCGCGACCAGGACCTGACGATCGAGGAGCACATCGCCTTCGGTCGTCGGTTCGGCGAGCTCGAGCGCCATCCCTTCGCGCCGGATCTGCCCGAGCACCCCGAGATCGTCCACATCGCCTCGACCGAGGAGCGGCCCTACGCCGCCAACATGTGGCACAGCGACGTGACCTGGCGGAAGGCGCCCTCGCTCGGCTCGATCCTGCGCGGCCGCGTGATCCCGACGGTCGGTGGCGACACCTGTTTCGCGAACGCCGTCATGGCCTACGAGCGGCTGTCGCCGGCCTGGAAGGAGCGGATCGAGGGTGTGACCGCCGCCCATGACTACATGAAGGTCTTCGGTCGCGGCGTCCCGGACGAGAAGAAGGCCGCGATGCGCGAGACGTATCCGGTCCAGCACCATCCGGTCGTGCGCACCCATCCCGAGACCGGGGAGAAGGCGATCTACACGAACGGCAGCTTCGTCACCCACGTGGACGACGTCGACCCGGAGGAGAGCCGGGCGATCCTCGACCACCTCGAGCGCGCGATCATGAGTCCGAACGTCCAGTGCCGATTCCGCTGGGAGAAGGACTCGATCGCGATGTGGGACAACCGCTGTACGCAGCACTTCGCGACCAACGACTTCTGGCCCGAAGAGCGGCGGATGGAGCGCGTCACGATCGTCGGCGACGAGCCTCGGTAGCGTTCGGCTAGGGCCGATCGGCGAGCGGCGGGTTGCCCGCGAACGCGGGCGGCGGCCGGTCGGCGGGGACCATCCGCACGATCCGCGCGCCGCTCTCGTGTTCGAGCAGCAGCAGCACGTGTCCGTCCGGGTCGAGCTCGACGTCGCGGATCCGAGCGAGGTCGTGCACGAGGCGCTCGGTCCGGACGTGTCGGTCGTCTTCGATCACGACGCGGAAGAGATCGCTGCCCTTGAGCGAGCCGAGCAGAAACGCGTCCTGCCAGCGCGGGAAGGCGTTTCCCTCGTAGATCACGAAGCTCGAGATCGCGGGCGAGGGCGTCACGTCGACGATCGGCGGCTCGATCTTCGCGAGGTCCAGTTCGATTCCGAGGAGGTTGCCGTACTCGACGGGCGTCCCGTCGTAGTCCTGTCCCAGCGAATGGAGCGGCCAGCCGTAGTTGCGTCCCGGGCGGAGGAGGTTGATCTCGTCGCCGCCGCGCGGGCCCATCTCGGCCTCCCAGAGTTTGCCCTCGTCCGGGTCGAACTCCAGGCCCTGCGGGCTGCGGTGGCCATAGGTCCAGATGGCGGGCAGGACGCCGTCGATCGCGACGTAGGGGTTGTCGTCGGGGATGCGCCCATCGTCGTGCAGGCGCAGGACCTTGCCGTAGGGCTTGCCGAGGTCCTGGATGCCGTCGAAGTTGGAGAGGCCCTTGATGCCGATGCTCATGAAGACGTAGCCGGCCGGGTCGAAGGCGAGTCGGCCCCCCGAGCCGAGGTCCGGCGTGACGGTGTAGTGCTCGGGGTCGGCCTGCCAGATCGTCTCCTGGTCGACCCAGACGCCGTCGCGGATCCGGCCGCGGACCAGCTTGTTCATCGAGACCGGGAAGGGCGTCGCGCGACTGACCGCGTTGCAGTCCTCGCAGCGGTCCGTGTAGTGGAGGTAGATCCAGCCGTTCGTCGCATAGTCGGGG
>JBCCZJ010000055.1:0-15972 GCA_039187915.1 Myxococcota bacterium | reverse complement strand
GTCGGGAAGAGGCGCGCTGCCGCGAACGCCCCCCTCCTGTATCGACCGGGGCATCCCGAACTGAAACGATTTCGTGAACCGTGGCGGGGGGATTCCGCGGCGCTTGCCAGCGCGAGAGGCGTCGGGGCGCGCGGGCGACACGGAGTCGGAGCCTAGGCGCTGGCCAGGTCCTTCCCGCAGTGTGGGCAGTCGCTGCGCGGCTCGAACGCGTAGTGCTGCTGGGCCGCCGCGATGATCTCGCGCGCCACTTCCGGCTCGACGTGGAGCTGGTCGGCGAGCAGGGCGTAGGCGGCGGCTTCGTCGTCGGTGACGATGCCGTCCGAGAGGGCTTCGCGCGCCTCCTTTTTCAATGCTTCCTCGTTGCGGTTCATGATGTGTGCGAAGCCGGAGGCGAACAGGGAGGTCGGGAGCGCGACCATCGCGATGCCGACCATCTGGATCGCCGAGGCGAGGACCTTGCCGACGGGCGTGATCGGCGTGACGTCGCCGTAGCCGACGGTCGTCAGCGTGCAGACCGCCCACCACATGGCCGCCGGGATCGAGCCGAACGCGACCGGCTGCGCGCGGTTCTCGACGACGTAGACGAAGCTCGCCGACAGGACGATCGCGACGGCCATCACGAAGAAGGAGGCCGTGAGCGCGGCGCGCTGGAGCCGATAGACCTCGACGAGGCGACCGAGGGCGGCGGAATAGCGGGTGAGCTTCACGATTCGCAGCAGCCGCAGCACGCGCAGGAAGCGGAGATCGAGGGCGAAGAACGCCGACAGGTAGAAGGGCGCGATCGCCAGGACGTCGACGATCGCCATCGGCGACCGGAGATAGTTGAGGCGCCGGCGGAGCGGCCCGCTGCCCATCGACGCGTCGTCGGCCACGGACCAGACGCGGGCCAGGAACTCGGCGGAGAAGGCGGCGACCGAGATCTTCTCGAAGGCGATGAAGAGGTCGTGGTAGGCGAGCCGGATCGACGGCACCGACTCGAAGATCACGGCGATCACGTTGCCGAGCACGAGCCCCATGATCATCAGGTCGATCGTGCGGGAGAGCTCGTCGCCCTTGACCCCGATCTCGAGGACCTCGTGCGTGCGGCGGCGGATGTTCGCGCGGGATTCCATGCGAGGGGTTTCGGCGCGACTGCGACCGAACGCAAGCGGGGATGAGGCGCGCGCGAGTGATCGGTCCGTCGACTCCGGGCTTCTCCGGAGGTCCGCTCGGGCCGGGACCCGAGTCGGCTTCGCTATCGTCGCGCGCTTCGATCGGACCCCGGTGATCCCTGGGGTCGGGAGACCCGCCCCATGAAGTTCGAAACCCGCGCGATCCACGTCGGCCAGGAGCCGGACGAGCAGACCGGCGCCGTCATGCCGCCGATCTATGCGACGTCGACCTTCGCGCAGGTGCGTCCCGGGGAGACGCGCGGCTACGACTACACGCGCTCCGGCAACCCGAACTTCACGCGTCTCGGCCAGACCCTCGCGAGCCTCGAGGGCGGCGCGCACGCGACCGTCTTCGGCAACGGCATGGCCGCGATTACCGCCGTCCTCTCGACCCTCGCGAGCGGCGACCTCGTGCTCGCCGAGGAGAACGTCTACGGCTGCACCTTCCGGATCTTCGCGCAGGTCTTCGAGAAGTTCGGTCTGCGCGTGCGCTACGTGGACTTCGCGGATCCGTCGCGATATGCGGCGATCTCCGAGTCGCGGCCCGCCCTCGTCTGGCTCGAATCCCCGACGAACCCGATGCTCAAGATCCTCGACATCGCCGCGATCTCGGCGGCGGCCGCGGAGGTCGGGGCGCCGGTGCTCGTCGACAACACCTTCGCCTCGCCCTGTTTCCAGCGCCCGCTCGAGCTCGGCGCGACGCTCTCGCTCTCGAGCACGACGAAGTACGTGAACGGGCACTCCGACTGCCTGGGCGGCGTCGTCGTGACCAACGACGCCGAGTGGCAGGACAAGATGATCTTTGCCCAGAAAGCGGTCGGTCTGAATCCCTCGCCCTTCGACACCTGGCTCGTCCAGCGCGGCGTCAAGACGCTCGCGCTCCGGATGGAACGACACCACGCGAACGCCCTCGCGATCGCCGAACGGCTCGAGGGCTGCGCCGCGGTCCGGTGGGCGCGGCATCCCTTCCTCCCGTCGCATCCGCACGTCGACGTGGCGCGGAAGCAGATGAGCGGCGGCTCCGGGATCGTGACGATCGAGCTCGACGCGGACCTCGAAGTGACGACGGCCTTCGTCTCGGGCCTCGAGATCTTCGCCCTCGCCGAGAGCCTCGGCGGCATCGAGAGCCTGATCGATCATCCGGCCTCGATGACCCACGCGAGCATCCCGAAGCCCGAACGGGAGAAGGTCGGCATCCAGGACGGGCTCGTCCGCTTGTCCGTCGGCATCGAACACGTCGACGATCTGCTCGCGGATCTCGACCAGGCGCTCCGCCGCGCGCACCTCCCCGGAATTTCGTAGCCGGAACGGGCGCTTTCCCCGTCCCTTCGGATGGGAAACGCGCTTGGGTCGTGGCACTCTCCGGCCGATACGGTCCGACGGGAGGGCTCGGTGGCGGAGCCGATGACGACACGGGCGAAAGCCCTGGAAATGAATCTGGATCCGGGGATCTACGGCAGCTTCGCCGAGATCGGTGCCGGACAGGAAGTGGGACGCTGGTTCTTCCGCGTCGGCGGCGCCGCCGGCACGATCGCGAAGACCATGTCGGCCTACGACAAGAAGGTCAGCGACGAGATCTATGGTCGAGCCGGGCGCTACGTCTCGAGCGAGCGCCTCGTCGCGATGCTCGATCACGAGTACGACCTGCTGATCGAGCGGCTCGATCCCGAGCGCGGCCAGGACAGCGCCTTCTTCGCCTTCGCCGACACGGTGACCGCGCAGAACTACCAGGGCGACGCCGACTGCCACGGCTGGATGGGCATCCGATTCCAGGACGCGCCGCAGTCCGAGGCGAACCAGATCGTGATCCACACGCGGATGCTCGACCGCGACCCGTTCCCGCAGCAGGAGGCCCTCGGCGTCCTCGGCGTGAACCTCATCTACGGCGCGTTCAAGCATCACGACCGCCCGGAGATCCTGCTCGGCTCGCTGCTCGACAACCTCGGTCGCCGCCGGATCGAGATCGACATGATCGAGTTCAGCGGCCGCGCCTTCGAAGGCGTCGACCATCGTCTGCTGAGCCTGCGCCTCGTCGAGTACGGTCTCTCCAAGGCGGCGATCTTCTCGGCCAAGGGCGAGGTCCTGCGTCCGTCGGAGATGCTCTACAAGAAGCCGGTCATCCTGCAGCGTGGCCGCTTCCGGCCGCCGAATCTCGTCCACGCCGACATCCAGCGGCGTGCGCTCGAGCGCTTCGCCGCCGATCCGGAGGTCGACGCGAAGAAGATCGTGTCGCTGCTCGAAATCTCTCTCGAAGAGCTTCGCCGGACGGCGGAGGGCGGCGTGCAGGATTTCCTCGACCGGTTGGACGCGCTGACGGCGAGCAACCAGTCGGTGATCGTCTCCGACTACCCCGAGGACTACCTGGTCGCCGAATACCTGGCGCGCTACGGCGCCACCCAGATCGCGCTGCCCGTCGGCGTCGACAGCCTGCTCGAGCTGATGGACGAGGACCGCTACGCGCATCTCGCGGGCGGCCTGCTCGAGGCCACCGGCCGCCTGATGGGGCAGGGCGTCAAGGTCTACGCCTACCCCGTGATCGACGCGGAAACGGGCCAGCGGCTCGAGCTCTCTCGCCTCGAGCTGCCGGAGTCGGTCCGACCGCTCTTCGGGTATCTGGTCGATCGCGGCTACGTCCAGCCGCTCGAGGGCCTGCCGGACGACTGCCTCTGCGTGCGGTCCGACGACGTCTATGCATGGCTGCGGGACGGCGATCCGCGCTGGCAGGACTACGTCGAGCCCGGCGTCGCCGAAGCGATTCGCAAGGGTCGGCTCTTCGGTTATTCGGGCGACTGAGGCGGCTCCGGGCGGCTTGGCCGGCCTCCGGTCCCCGGTGTATCAATGGTCTTCCGCCCCGACGCGCGCGCGCGCGTCGACCCCGGAGGTCCTCCATGTCCGCTGCGCCGTCCGACGAACCGATCTGGAAATCCCGACCCGGCGAGATGTTCGCCGCCGTCGTCGGGACGGAGCGGATCAACGACTTCATCTACCTGTCCGAGGGGCTCTCGAACAGCTTCCTGATCACCACGGACGAGGGCAACATCATCGTCAACACGGGGATGTTCTTCGAAGCGCCCTACCACCGCGACAGCTATCGCGCGGTCAGCGACGCGAAGACCCGGTACATCGTGTTCACGCAAGGCCACGTCGATCACGTCGGCGGGACGGACCACCTGCGAGACGAGACGACGAAGGTGATCGCGCACGCTGCGAACGCCGAGCATCAGGCGTACGACCAGCGGCTCTTCCGCTTCCGCGCGGCACGCTCCGGCTTCGCGTTCCTGCAGAAGAACGGCGCGACGATCCGACAGGCGAAGGCGGACTACGGCGAGCTGCCGGCCCAGGCCGCGCCCGTCCCCGACATCACGTTCGAGGACCGCTATGCGTTCACGCTCGGCGGCCTCCGCGTCGAGCTGATCGGCGTGCCCGGAGCCGAGACGAACGACTCGCTGATCGTCTGGCTGCCCGATCACGAGATCTGCTTCGTCGGCAACCTCTTCGGCTGCCTGATCGGGCACATTCCGAACCTCGTCACCGTCCGCGGCGATCGCTACCGGGACGCGCTGGTCTGCGCCGCGGCCTGCGACGTGGTGGCCGCGCTCCAGCCCCGGCTGCTCCTGCCGGGTCATCACGGGCCGATCGAGGGCACGGAACTCATCCAGCGCGAGCTCGCCCGCATCCGCGACGCGACGCTCTACGTCCACGACGAGACCGTGAAGGGCATGAACGAGGGCAAGGACCTGTTCACGCTCAAGCAGGAGATCCAGCTGCCGCCCGAGCTCGCCGTCGGCGAGGGCTACGGCACCGTGCGCTGGGACGTCCAGGCGATCTGGGAGCACTACGCCGGCTGGTTCCACCACGAGTCGACGACGGAGCTCTATTCCGTCCCACGAAGCGCGATCCACGGCGATCTGATCGAGCTGGCCGGAGGTCAGGGAGCGATCGTCGAACGTGCGCGGGCGCGCTTCGCGGAGGGGAAACGGGAAGAGGCGATCCACCTGCTCGACATCCTGCTCTCCGAGGACCGACCGAGCGCGGAGGCGCTCGAGCTCGCGATCGAGATCCATCGGGCGCTGCTGCCCGAGAGCGAGAACTTCTGGCTCTCCGCCTGGCTGCGGAACGAGGCGGAGAAGCTGGGCGAGCGGCTGAAGTCGCTGTAGCGCGAGGGGGCACGCATGACGGTGAAGACGGAATTCGACTTCGGCGGGGCGAAGGTCCTGGTGACGGGCGGGTCGAACGGAATCGGTCTCGGGATCGCGCGGGCGTTCGCGAACGCCAACGCGCAGGTCACGGTGACCGGTCGCCGCGGCAGCACCGCGGAGTACGACTCCGACCTCGCCGGATTCGACTACCGGCAGGCGGAGATGACCGACGAGGCCGGGCTCGATGCGCTCGCCGCGTCCTTCCCGGCGCTCGACGTCCTGGTGAACAATGCTGGGGCGTCGCTCATGGCCGAGAACGAATGGGAGCCCGACGTGTTCCAGCGTGCGGTGTCGCTCCACCTCTTCGGCTCCTTCCGGCTGGCCGTGAAGCTCAAGGACCGGATCGCCGGAAGCGCGATCGAAGGCGGCGGCAGCGTGCTCAACATGGCGAGCATGTCGGCGTTCCGCGCCGTGCCCGTCGTGCCCGGCTACGGCGCCGCGAAGGCGGCGATCGTGCAGATGACGAAGAACATGGGCGCGGCCTGGGCGCAGGACAACGTCCGCGTGAACGCGGCGGCGCCCGGGCTGATCCTCAGCAACATGACCGAGGGCATGAAGGGGACCGCCTTCGAGGAGCCGGAGATCGAGCGGACGCCCATGAAGCGCTGGGGCACTCCGGAAGACGTGGCGCCGACCTATCTCTTTCTCGCGAGCCCGCTCGCGAAGTTCATCACCGGACAGACGATCAACGTCGACGGCGGTCAGTCGGTCTGCTGAGCGCATCGAAGAGGGCGCGTGGCGACGACGGGAGGATGCGATGAGTCTCGAAGGCAGTGTGGCGGTCGTCACGGGTTCCGCCGGGGGCATCGGGCGCGCGTGCGCCGTCCGGCTCGCGCGGGACGGCGCAGACGTCGGGCTGCTCGATCTGAAGGCGGCCGAGCTCGAGGAGACGAAGGCGCTCGTCGAGCAGGCAGGCCGGCGCTGCGAGGCCGTCGCCGTCGACCTGACCGATCGCGACGCGACCGCGGAGGCCTTCGCACGGCTCCGCACGACGCTCGGTTTCCTCGAGATCCTCCACGCGAACGCGGGCGGCGCCGCCGGCGGGAGGACGCGTACGTTTCCGAAGGCGGATGCGGCGCAGTGGGACGCCTACCTCGACCTCAACCTGCGCGTCGCGGCGGACTGCTCGCGGCTCGTGCTGCCGGAGATGATCGAGCGGAAGACCGGCCGCATCATCCACACCAGCTCCGAGCGCGCCTTCCTGAGCGCGCCGGGCATGACCGAATACTCGGCCGCCAAGGCGGGCCTGCTCGGCTTCACCAAGGCTCTCGCCCTCGACGTGGCGAGGCACGGGATCACCGTCAACGCGGTCTGCCCCGGGATCATCCGGACGCCCCTCACCGACGCGATGCCGAAGGACCGGATCGAGCAGTCGATCGCGTCGGTGCCCGCCGGCCGGATCGGCGAGCCCGAGGACATCGCGCACGCGGTCTCGTTCCTCGCGAGTCCGGGCGCTTCGTACGTGACGGGCGAACACCTGCTCGTGACGGGTGGCCGCACGATCCACTGATCCCGGGTCGCGTCCCGACGGGTGCGCGTCGCCTACGCCGTCTCCGCGGCCCAGCGAAGACGCCAGCCCCGCAACGCCGCCACGAGCCGACGCGCGCTCTGGATCCGCTCGTTCGGGTCCTTCGCGACGCAGCGCATGCAGATCTCCTCGAGAGCCGGCGGGATCTCGCGGTCGGTCGCGACCTCCGACGGCGGCGGCGGGTCGTCGCTGCGGACCTGCGCGAGCACCTCCGCGACCTTGTCGCCTTCGAAGGTCGTGCGGCCGGCGAGGATCTCGTAGAGGACGGCGCCGATCGAGTAGATGTCGGAGCGGTGATCGAGGGTCGCCGACTGTTCGACCTGCTCGGGCGACATGTAGTGGGCCGTACCCTGGAGCTTGCCTTGTGCGGTCAGCGACGGATCACCGTCGCCGAGGAGCGGCATCTCCGGTGTCTCCTCGGGCGACTCGCTCCAGACCTTCGCGAGCCCCCAGTCGAGGAGCAGGACCTCGCCGAAGGGCCCCATCAGGATGTTCGCGGGCTTCACGTCCCGGTGGACCACGCCGTGGCTGTGGGCGTAGTCGAGGGCGTTCGCGACCTGGATCAGGAGCGTGACCATGCGGTGGAAGCCGTAGCCGTCGACCGCCTGGGTGCCCTCCTCGATCGAGAGGTCGAGGACCTCACGGAGCGTATAGCCCTCGACGAGCTTCATGGTGAAGAAGTAGCGACCGCGATTGTCCCGGGAGAGCTCGTAGGTCGGGATCGTGTTCGGATGCTGGAGCATCGCCGTCACGCGCGCCTCGCGCAGGAAGCGCTTCTGCTCGAAGGGATCGTCGGCGATCTCCTTCAAGAGGCTCTTGTACGCGACGACCCGCGAGAGGTGGTAGTCGTGGCACGACTGGATCAGGCACTTGCCGCCCTTCGCGATCGTCTTGAACTGCGAATAGCGCATGTCCGCGTTGCGGACGTGGCTCGGCAGGTCGAGATCGGTGTCCTCGAGGTGGACGACCGGGTACTTGTCCTGCGGATGCGGGAAGAGCCTGGCCATGGATGGAGGGCCCCCTCTGGCGCGGGTCGGGCTAGGCGAGCGGGTCGATCGTGCTCGCCGCGCCTCCCTGGATCGGAAGGTAGCCCACGAAAGTTGTGGCTTTCCGTCGACGCGCGCCCTTCCCCTCGATGTGTCGCGAAGTCCCGGTCGGGTTACCCTCGGCCGACCCTTCCGACCCGAGGATCCGAAGCCGTTTGTCGTTCCTGCGCCCGTTGCCCTCCTTCGCGTCTCCGACGCGCCTCGCTGCCGGTTTGTCCGCCGCCCTCGTCGTCGCGTCCGCGCCCGTCGTGGCCGCGGCGAGCGAGGCGGAGCGCGATCTCGGGCTCCGACTGGCGGACGAGGGACGCTGCGGGCCGGCCCTCGAGGTGCTCGAGCGGGTCCGGGCCGCCTCGCCGGACGATGCCGAGGTCGCGACCCGGGAGGGGCTCTGCGCGATCCGTCTCCAGGATTTCACCCGCGCGATCGCGAGCCTCGAGGTCGCTCGCGAGATCGATCCGCTCACGCCCCAGGTCGATCTCTTCCTGGGCATGGCCTACTACCACGCCGGGCGCATCGACGAGGCGGCGGATGCCCTCGAACGCGCCGGGGCGACCGACGGCGATCGCGGCGAGTTCCTGCTGTATTCCGGGCTCGTCGCCTACGCGCAGACCGACTACGTCGCGGCGGCCGGTCGCCTGGACGCCGCCTCGCAGCTCTCGGACGCGCCGGTCGAGCCGATGGCCACCTTCTTCCTCGGTCGCGCCCAGCTCGGCGCGCAGGACCAGGGGCGCGCTCGGGCCGCCTTCGAGAAGGTCGTGCGCGACCACCCGGGCACGCCGTGGGCGACGGAGGCTGCGCGCATCCTCGAGGAGATGGAGAGCGGCGGCGGGATTCCCTGGTGGGTGACGGCCGAGATCGGCCTCGAGGCGGACGACAACGCGCTCCTGCGCGGCCGCGGCGTCGGCCTCCCCGGCGAGGTCTCGGGACAGAGCGACCTCCGCGGCTTCTGGTTCTTCGACGCCGGCGCCTCCTTCGTCGAGTTCGAAGAGGTGACCGGCGGCGCCACGTTCCGCTTCGCCGGCTCGGAACACCGCGATCTCGAGCAGTTCGACACCCTCGCGCCGGGCGCCACCTTCTGGCTCGATCGTGCGATTCCGGCGACCGACGCCGCGATCCGGCTCCAGTACGACTTCGACGCGCCCTTCATCGACGGGCCGCGGGACGGCAATCGCGACCCCTTCGTGATCAGCCACCTCGTGGGCGCTTCGATCTACAAGCCGTGGAAGGGCGGCCAGCACACGGTCTTCGCGACCTCGGTCGGGGTCGACGACTATGGATACGAGCGCTTCGACCTGCCGGCTTCCGCCCGGAACGAGATCGATGCGACGGACCGGGACGGTGTCGGGGTCAGCGCCAGCCTGCGCCATCACGCCCCCCTCGCGACGCCGATCCCCGGCGTCGAGGACGGTTGGCTCGAGGGCGAGTACCGCTACCAGCGCTACTGGAGCGAGGGCAGCGAGTACGACCAGCAGCGGCATCAGATCGAGGTCGGGGTCGGGGCGATGCTCCCCTTCGAGCTCCAGCTCCGGGTGAGCGGCCGCTACGCCTACGTGCCCTACGGCAACCCCACCGTCTTTCCGGATCCGGGCACCTCCCTTCTGGACGACGACGACCGCGAGGAGCACGAGACCGGGGTCCGGCTCTCGTTGTCCCGCGCGATCGGGGACCACGTCCTGGTCACGACCCGCTACAGCCGCACGCGGAACCGCTCGAGCGCCGACGTGTTCGACTACACGCGGGACCTCTTCGGGGTCTCGGTCCGGGTCGGCCTGGGCGGCTAGATTCGTTGCTTTTTCCACCCGAATAGACCTCGGGCCTGCTAGGATGCCGCCATGCGCCCGCCCCACCCGTCGCGAATGCCCGCGCTCGTCGCTGCGTCGATCCTCTGGATCGCGCCCGCGGTTTCCGCGGGCCCGCTCGACGGGCTGGCGCCGCCCGGCGTCTGCGCCGAGCCCCGCGAGGCGCTCGCCGGGACCGCGATTCCGGGCGCGGACGCGGGCGCCGCGCCGGCCTCCGCGCTGGCGGGGGTCGGGCCCCTCCAGGGCTTCTTCCATCCGAACGACGTCGCCGCCGCCCCCGAGACCACGCCGGGCCTGCCCGCACCGGCGGGGATCGCGGCTGCGGTCCGCTATCCGGGCGCCTGCGAGACGGGCGCCTCCGCCTGTCAGAGCGAGCTGCTGGCGCAGCCCTCCGGGAATCCGCCGATCGTGCCGGGCGGCCGACCCGGCCAGGGCACGACCGGCTATCCGGGCGGCCCGCCCGGGGGCGCCAACCCGGCCATCGTGCCCGGCGTGCGCCCCGGTGGCGACTGACGCAGGCGCGGCCCAGGCGCTCTCCCCGGAGGGGTCAAAAGCAGGCTCGCCCTACCCGTGACGGCCGGCCTCGTCCGGTGCACCCGCCGGCGAAATTCCGATGGGTTTCCGGGTAACCTCCGACCGACGTCCCGGCCCTGCCGGTGGGGCGGTTTTTCTCGCGGCCCCGTGCAGTTTCGGGCACCCATTCTCCTCCCGTGACGACCTACGGAACGACTCGGATGAACCAGAACGTGAGGGCCCGGGACGACGAGGATGCGGCGCTGCTCGAGGCGGTGGCCGAACGTCGGGACCGAGAGGCATATCGGGCGCTCTTCGACCGTTACTACCCGCGTGTCTTCGTCTTTGTACGTCGTAGGTTGGAGGATCAGGAACTGGCCCGCGAAATCACCAGCGACGTCTTCCTCGAGGTCTGGGCCAGCGCCCCGACCTTCCGAGGGGAGTCGAAGATCTCGAGCTGGATCTTCGGCATCGCCCGCTTCAAATGCCTCGAGGCGCTCCGCCAGCGCGGTCGCCTGAAGCGCTCGCGGGTGATCGCCACGGAAGACGAGGTGATTGCGCAGGTCCCCGAGAACCTCGAATCGGCGACTCAACTCGATGCACGGGAAGAGCTGCGCCGCGTCGTCCGGCTCCTCGGCCGGATTCCGCAGGACCAGCGCGACGCGCTCACGTGGACGGTGATCGAGGGCCAGAGCCTGGACGAAGTGGCACAGCGACAGCAGGTGACCCGCGAGACGGTGAAGACACGCATCTCACGGGCGCGGCGCTCGCTGCGACGAATGATGGGCAGCGCGTCCGAGGACGCGGCCGACGGAATGAATCAGGAGGGGGCATGACCAGGGAGGCGCGATCGATTCGCTGTCCGGAGAGCGTGCTCGGCTGGATTCCCTGGTACGGGGAGACGGACGAGAACGGCGATCGGCTGCTGGACGCGCGGAAGCGCGGCGCGGTCGAGGCGCACGCCGCCGAGTGCCCGGACTGTCGCGCGGAGCTCGACATGATCTCCGGCGCTCCGTACGAGATCGACGTCGACCTGCCGGACCCCGATCGCGTCTTCGACGAGATCACCGCGCGGATCGACGCCGGTGAGGCCGAAGGCCTGGACACGCGTCCGATGCCGCCGCTGCCGTCGCCGACCTCGCGGGGCGTGGACGCCGAAGCGCCCGTCGTCCCGATCGAGGCGGGCGGCGCCATGACCGACGACGAGGTCCGGCAGCTCACGCGCTGGGTGCTCGCCGGAGAGGGCGAGACCGAGGCGGAGCTCCGCACGGAGACCGTTTCCCCGCCGGCCAACGTCGTTCGCGGGCCCTGGGGCCTGCGTCCCGTCCAGGCCGCCGCGGCGGCCGCGGCGATCTTCTTGCTCGGCCTCCTGGGCGGCGCCATCGCCCCGAATGCCCTCGCGCCGGGCGACGAGTACGCACTCGCCGCGGCGCCGGAAGCCGAATCGGTCGGGCCGCTCCTCGACGTGGTGTTCGTCGAGGGGGTGACCGCGCGGCAGCTCGGCGAGGGCCTGCGCGCCGCCGGCCTCGAGATCGTCTCCGGGCCTTCGAGCGTCGGCCGATACCGACTGCGCGCCGTCGGAGTGGAAGGCCCCGATGTGGTCGCGGACCTGCAGGTGATCGCTTCGCGCCTGAAGGAGGGGCCGGCCCCGCTGGCGCTCTTCGCGGAGCCCGCTTCGCCATGATCCGACGTTCCCTGCAGCTCGCGCTGATTGCGGCGGCGTACCTCTCGGGTGCGCCGCTCGTCGCGTTTGCAGGGGACGATCTCTGTGGGCCCTTCGTGCTCGGCGCGTCGACCCAGGCGGTCTCGGAGCTCGCGGAGCCCGGGATCCGGGCGGGCGCGGCGCCCGACGCGGCGGGTTCGATCGTGCCGCTGCCGGTCCCGGAGGATCTCGACGCCTTTCCGGGCGCGGCCGGGAGCCCGCCCGAGAGTGAAGCCGTCCTGGCGCTGCCCAAGCGTCCCGGCGGCGGGCTGCCCACCGACCTCGAGCTCGGTCCCGAAGCCCGGATCGCCGACAGCTACTGGAGTCCCGTCACCTGCGCGACGATCGCCAAGATCGCCGGCCCGCCGGGCACACCGATCGAGCGGCTCGTGACCGTCGTGCCGGAAGGCAGCGCCCTCGTGCCGAACGATTCGTACGCGCTCGCAGCGGCGGAGGTCGCGTCCGTCGAGGCGCCGCCGGCCGAGCCCGATCCCTACGCCAGCCTGCAGTACGGCCTCGCCGTCACCGGCGTGCGCGAGGCGCGCGGACTCTCGACGGGCGAGGGCGTGACGATCGCGCTGCTCGACTCGGCGCCGGAGACGGCCCATCCCGACCTCTCCTCCGCGCGGATCCAGCCCCTCGAGGGCGGGGCCGAGATGGAGGTGGGCGTGCACGGCACGCTGATGGCCGGCGTCATCAACGCGATCGAGGACAACGGCTTCGGGATCGCCGGCGTCGCCCCCGGCGCCGAAGTCGTGTCGATCCCCGTCTGTCGTCCGACCGGGAGCGCCGGCGGTCGCTGTACGATCTACGACCTGCTGCAGGGACTCGATCAGGCCTGGGACGCCGAGGCGTCGATCGTGAACCTGTCGCTCTCGGGTCCGCCGAACGCGCTGCTCGAGCGCGGCGTGGCGCGACTCGAGCAGCTGGGCGCGGTGGTCGTCGCCGCGGCCGGCAACGAGGGGACCCGCGATCGTCGTTATCCCGCGGCCTACCCGTCGGTGATCGGCGTGGGCGCGGTCGATCGGGACGGCAGGGTCTTCGGGTCGAGCAACCGCGGTTCCTGGGTCGAGCTGATGGCGCCCGGCGTCGACGTGCTGTCGACCGTGCCGGAGAGCGCATTCGCGTTCGGCAATGGAACGAGTCTCGCCGCCGCCCACGTGACCGGGTCGCTCGCCGTCCTCACGAGCGTGACCGGGGATCCGAAGCGGGCCCGTGGCGAGCTCTTCCGCGCCGCAGGCGCCCGCGCTTCCGAGCGCGACCTCCCCAAGGTCTGCGACGTGTTCGCGCGGCTGGGCCTCTCGTGCGACGGGCCGTCGGAGGGCGCCGCAGCGTCCGCCGACTAGCGACTTCCGCAGAACGCTCGAGCCTCCGCCGACGGGCGACTTCCGCAGAACCCTCGAACGTCCACCGACGGGCGACTCCCGCAGAACGCTGGAGGGTCCTTCGACCCGCCCCTTTCGACGGGCGCCGCGGCGGCGTCGGAGGGGCGTCGACGAAGGAAGGCTCCCGCGTCGCGAGCGGCGCGACGGGGAGAGGTGGGGCTCCCCTGCGCGACACGCGCGGAGCGGTTTCGCGGGGCCGCGTGCGCGGGGCGAACCCGGCGCGGATCGCCGATCAGGCCGCGCTGATCGAGCGCAGGCGCCGGTCGAGGCGCTCCCCGTCTCCGTCGACCTCCGCATAGCGTGCGCGGAGATCCTTCATGCCGCGCAGCACGCGCATCTTCGTCGCGGGCTCGGAGAGGCCGAGTCGCTCCGCGATCGTGCGGTAGCCGAGCCCCTCGAGCGCGCGCAGCAGGATCGCCTGCCGCGTGACCGGGGGCAGCTCGTCGAGCGCCTCTTCCAGCCACGACCGCAACAACGGGTCGGTCTCGAGCCGCGTTTCGCTCGGGCGCGCCGGGTCGAGGCGGTAGGCCTCGTGGCGGCGATCCCGTCCGGCGCGTCGACGGAGCTCGATGCGACAGGCGTTCAGGGTCACGACCGAGAGCCAGTGGGAGAAGGGACGGTCGGGGCGGTAGCGGTGGAGGAAGCGGTGGACGTTCACGAAGACTTCCTGGACGACGTCCTCGGCCTCGCTCTCGTCGCCGAGGATCCGCGTCGCACGGCCCTTGATCCGGGCGGCGTGGCGCTCGACGAGGAGCGAGAAGGCGAGCGCCCCATCGGGCCCGCCCGCCTGACAGCGGCGCACCAGCTCCGCGTCGGGGTCGTCGAGCCGCGGCGGGGCCGCGCCGGGTTCGATCTCGTTCGAGGCGAGCTCCTCGAGCTCCCTCTCCATTTCTCTCTTCATGGCACGCATCGCGGACTCGACTCCGATCGGGTTCGGAGAATTGGGTGATTCCCCGTTGCCGCCGCGTGCCCGTTCATTTGCGTCCGAAGGTCATTTTTTCGGAGGGGAACCGATCCCTTTCGCCCCGGCACGGGCACAGCACCCGCGGGGATCAATTCGGTCAGCCTGCACCCGCGTCGCCGAGCCGCAGGGGGCCCGGTAGCCTCCCGCCATGACCGTCGAATGGGGCGAGCAGGAGCGGGCGCTGACCGACCGCGTCAGCGTGCTGGTGGGGGAAGGGAACGGCGGTTACCCGCATGGCAACTCGGTGCTCGTCCGCGGCGAGAGCGAGACCTTCCTGATCGACCCCTCCGTCACGGTCGTCGCGAAGGGGGGCGCGCCGACGTCGGTCGATGCGCTCCTCCACAGCCACGCCCACGAGGACCACATGTGCGGCAACCGCCTCTTCGCGGACGCGCGGGTCCATATCCACCAAGACGATCTCGTCGGCGTACAGAGCCTCGAAGGCCTGATGGGCGTCTACGGCATGCAGGATCCCGACATCGCCGCGGCCTTCAGCAAGACCGTCGTGGAGCAGTTCCACTTCGAGCCGCGGCCCGACGCGCAGGGCTTCGGGGACGGCGAGCGGTTCGATCTCGGGGGACTCACGATCGAGGCCGTCCACCTGCCCGGCCACACCCGGGGCCACAGCGGCTTCCGGATCGAGGGTGACGTGTTCTTCCTGGCGGACATCGACCTGACCGGCTTCGGCCCCTACTACGGCGACGCCTGGAGCGACCTCGACCAGTTCGAAGCGAGCCTGCGCCAGGTGCGCGACGAAGACGCCGCCTATTACGTGACCTTCCACCAGAAGGGCGTGATCGAAGGGCGCGCGGACTTCCTCGAGCGTCTCGACGGCTTCGCCGGCGTGATCGACCGGCGACACGGCGCGATGCTCGCGTTCCTCGCCGAACCCCGCTCCGTCGACGACATGGTCGACCACCGCTTCATCTATCGCCCGACCGCCCAGACGGCGATCGCCGATCCGGTCGAGCGCCGGAGCGCGGAGCTCCACCTCGCGCGGATGCTCGAGCGAGGCGAAGCGAACGAGGTCGAGCCGGGGCGCTACCAGGCCGCATGAACGACGCGCCGGCCACGCTCGCTCCCGCCGTCCGTTCGCTCGTCGAGCGGCTCGCGCTCGCGCCCCATCCCGAGGGCGGGTTCTATCGCGAGACCTGGCGCTCGCCGGTCGTGCTCGCCCCCGACGCGCTCCCGCACGGCTATCCCGGACCGCGCGCGGCGATGACGTCGATCCTCTTCCTGTTGCCGACGGGCGTCGCCTCCGCGCTCCATCGCGTCCGCTCCGAGGAGCTCTGGCTTCATCATCAGGGCGACGACGTCGCGCTCGGGATCGGGCCGACGCTCGAGGCGGCCGGCGTCGCGTCGGGCCGGAGTCTGCTCGGACAGGGCGCCTCGGCTTCGCTCCAGGCGATCGTGCCGGCGGGCCACTGGCAGACGGCGACCGCCCTCGAAGGCCGGGCGGGCTACGCCCTGGTGGGTTGCGTCGTCGCCCCGGGCTTCGACTTCGCCGACTTCGAGATGGCCGACTTCGAGATGGCCGACGCCGGGACGCGCGACGCCGGACGGGCGGGCGACTGACCCGCTGTCTGTGTGCGCCGCCCAGCTGCCGCCCGCACGCTGCGCCAGGCGGCCTCCCGTTTGCGGTGGCTGGCCGCTTCCCACGCGCAGTGTCAGGCTGGTTCCCGCGC